>NZ_JBHSJY010000001.1:0-410000 GCF_042652605.1 Amycolatopsis plumensis
TGGCCGGGGCCCACGTGATCGCGACCACGTCGAGCACAGCCAAGGCTGAACGACTAAAAGCCCTAGGAGTCGACGAGGTAATCAACTACAGGCAAAAACCTGACTGGTGGGAAGACGTCCGGACTCTCACCGACGGCGCCGGGGTCGACCTCGTGGTAGATGCAGCTGGCCCTTTGGAGCAGTCACTGAAGTCCGTCGCCTCAGGCGGCGACGTCGCCTTGGTCGGCTACTGGCTGTCTGGCCTCGATGGGGCCAAGCCAGTCGACCCTGCCCTTATTTTCGCGGCAGGCGCCACACTGCACCGTACCGCGGCAGGCAGTCGACTCTCACTTCGTCGAAGTGAACCGCTCGATCACCATGCACAGGATGCGCCCCGCAATTGATCGGGTGTTTCCGTTCGCGGAGATTCCCGAAGCAATCAGATACTGCGAGTCAGGTCGCAGATTCGGCAAAGTGATCATCAGTCATGATTGATAGCGGATCTTGGCCAACGATCCAGGCAGGGCAGCGCCTAGAACTGCTGAGGACGGACGCCCCCCGTTGAAGACCGAGACCTAGGTTCACAGGATCAACACCCGTGGGAGGTCGTGCTCACCTTCAGCCAACGGCATCCCAGCCCTGAAGGACTTCGCGCGCGACCTGCCGAATCATGCGGTGTCCCAGGTTACGAAGGTCGGAACTTAGGTCGATGATGAAGTCTTAGGACAGGCACGGTCTTGTCGCTGTCTTGGACGGCCGCGGCGCTCGCGGGCAGCTTCGGTTGCTGCGGGCGAGAGGCCCCGCACCACGCGGTGACCTCGGCCTTGGCGTGCGGTCCGTAGTTGCCACAGAACAGGTCGTGCATCCCGGCCAAGAAGCGCCGGCGGAGTGCTTGCAGAAATCGAGAAATTGCGGTCAGCGTTTGCGGTCACGGAACCGGTAGAACATCTGCCCGGTGGCGAGGTCGAGCGCGGCGACATGTGCCGGACCCCGCCAGTGCGCGTGCAAGTCGCGCGCAATTGTACCCGGGCGCCCGACGGGAAACCAGCTCCGGCCGGGGCCGCGGCTGCACGTCAGCGGCCCGAACTTATAGCCGCAGATCCCCCGCTTGTCGACGTTCGGGTGATCGTAGAGGTCGAGGATGCGACCGGCCTGCACCGAGGCCAACACGATCCCAGACCGCCGCAGCCGCACCCGATCGGGCCGATCTCCTGATCTTGACCAGCCACTGGGTCTCCTCCGGTTGGCGAGCCATGGCTCACTTCCACCGGTCAGCCTCGCGATCACCAGCCCGAACGTCCACACGACATGGTCACCACGTCAACGCTACTTGCCGAGGCAGCATAAGGCGGGCGGTGCCGGTGCAGGTCACGCCCTGGGCCCCGGTTGATGGTGGCGGGTAGGCGAGCTTGACGTGCGCTTGGACGTACCCGACCGGTAATGTGATCGCGACCTTGTGCACCGGTGCTGCACGGTCATCTTGCCGCTCGCGCGGATAGCGGTGACGGTCCAGACGTCGCCGTTCTTGACGAAGTCGCGCCGCCGAACAGCGATAGCAATCGATGACTGTGTGCCGGGTGACCACCAGCCCGACCCCGGCAGTCGTGGCATCGTGCAGATCCACCTCGCAGCCACAATCGACCGCACCACGAGCCAGGCGCCGTTTGCGGGCTTCGATGTTCAGCGCGGCGGCGTGCCTCGTTGGTCGGCACGATCAACAACGACTGCACCCCGGCATCGAGATCAGTCCGCCAACGCGAGCGCGCCACGTCGCGCATCGCCGATCCGCCCGAACCGGCACACCGCCAGCGCGATCAACTATGTCAGCACGTCCAGTCTCATCTGCCCCTTGCAGCTCAGCCTCGGAGAAAGACGTGTTGCTAGAGTACGCGGACTTCAATCCTAAGTGAAGTGCCACCATGGTCGCCAGTTTCTGACTTAAGCTGACGGAGACATGCGTAACGCTTCATGATTAAGGAGATAGCCTTGAGGAATATCAAAACTGCGGCGACAGGGGCTGCTGCTGCCGTTTTAGCGGCACTGGGTACCGTAACACTTAATGCGACACCTGCCCGCGCTGACGTGTGGGACTGCGCCGGCTATGTCAATAAATCCGAAAATATCGGCGAGCCGTTCTGTGCGCAGGGGTTCGGGAGTTACTTTGTGCGCGCTACATGCGCCTCGGCACATTGGCCTTATTCGAAGACCATAGATGGCCCGCTGGTTTATAGGTCAAGCAATCAACCGGTCCCTCCCCCGTTTTCAGTAGTTCATGGCGATGCAAATGGTTGTCAAGTCGTGAGCGCCTGGCCTGTAGTCGTCTAGCCTGGCGGGACCGGGGACGGGTCGTGAGAGTTCGAGACGCCGGTTGCCGAGCAGCCGCGATGTGGACGCAGGCTCCCGAGACCTCGACGGGTCCTGGCCGGTATGAGTGGGCTGATTGGTCGCGGTTTTCCAGGGACGGCGCGTCTCGCCCGTGATTTCATAGGTGAGACGCAGCTGGCTTTAGGCGGTCAACAGCAGTCAAGTGCAGCGGTCGGCCGCATCGCGGCGAGCCTCGTTTCGGGTTGGTCCAGCCGAGTGTTTGCTCACTGGCACGAGGATGTCTCGACATCGATCGGCGGCGCACCGCAGTGGGGGTCTCGCCGCCGCGCGATCCTTAATCTTGGAGCTGTCTTTGTGCTGATTGTCGGACACCCCGACTCCCATGCAGCCAACGAGTCGGCGCTCTCAGGCAGCTCGACACAGGGCGGCGCAACGCGCACATAGTCCAGCACCTCGAGCCCGGGCAAACCTGCTGACTCAATCACCGGCGGGGCCGCTTCATTGGAGCGGCCCCGCGCCGACCACAGGAGCAGCAAATGAACCACGACGTGCACCGGCCGATACGACTGGCACGCGCCGTGCTGCAGGCAGCCGACGACGGGACCTGTCGTCGCACATTGCAGCTTAGTTTAGCGCGCGTCCGGCGGCCTTACGCCGGCCGGGTTGGCTTCGATGAAGCACGACAGCGTGCCCCGCAGGCAGACCTGTGCCTCTCCCAGCTCGACGAGCCCGTCGGCGGGCCAAGGCAGATCGTGGTAGCGGAGCTCGTATGGTTTCGGCGGCGAAGAGGTGGATGGTGTCCTGCGCAATGAGGGTCAACGCGTGGGTGGCGCTGCGGGTAGCCCGCGCGAAATCTGGGACGCCCCATGCCGCAACGGCGGCGCAGGCGCGACGCGGGCGTGCCTTCTTCGTTCCAGCCTGGAATCGGGCCTTCACCGCGCGTGTCCCACTCGGCGGAGTGCACGATCAGCGCGCGTACTGCCTCCGGCCACAACGCCGGGTACTCCGCCATCACCGACACCGACAACGCCGCAGCCTGCGCGGTGGCGGCGTGGTTCCCAGGGCGCGTTTGGTGGTCAGCAGTTGCAGTTACGTCGGGGGCGAACAATTCGCCGCCACGGGGACACGTACCCATTGCTCCCGACGCGCTGAGCCACACACTTCAACACCGCCCACTAACACCGCACGGCCGAGTTGGCGAATCAGGACGGCTTCGACATGATCATAGGCGCGCGATAGTTTCACTGGCACATAATCGTCATTATGCATGAAACCGCGTCTAACGCCCTTGATTGTTGCACGCCGCTCTGAATCCGCCGAGATCGCGTGACGCAACGCTGGACGCAGTTCCTCGTCTTCTTAAAACAAATCCCTGCCCACCGGTTGCGAAGAGGTCCTGCGCTATCGGCAGCAACTGGCTCGCCGAATGCCTGCATCTGCTCAACCACGGCAACAATTTGCTGCGCCTGTTCAAAGCCCTAGTCGCCTAAGGCGCCAAACAGGACATTTGGGTGTGGGTGGACGAGCACCGGGCTACCGGCGCCGACCAGCTGACAGTCCAGATTCTCACCGGCGACAACAGGACACGGTCCCGCGAAGAGCGGCGCCGCCACCACCTGGCATGGCCGACCCGCCTGCCCGCCCCAATACGGCGGGCAGGCGGGAGCGCCGCTCGCTCAAGGAGCCGCTGATCAGCTGGCCCCGCGGACCACCGGCTCGACGTGGTGCTCGGCGTACGGCGCGGACTGCAGGTCGTACAGGTCGTGGTACCGGCCGCGAAGGCTCATGAGCTCCTCATGGGTGCCCCGCTCGACGATCTTCCCCTGATGCAGCACGATGATTTGGTCCGCTTGCCGCACGTTCGCCAGCCGATGGGTGATGAGCAGGCATGTCCGCCCATCGCGTAAGGCGCGGAACGCCTCATAGACACCGGCCTCGGCGCGGGCGTCCAGGGCGGCGCTCGGCTCGTCGGCGACCAGGATGGGGGAGTCACGGAAAAGCGCCCGGGCGATGCCGAAACGCTGCCACTCGCCGCCTGACAGGTCTCTGCCGTGTTCGAACTCCCGGGAAAGGACGGTGTCCCAACCGGCGGGCAGGCGCTCAATGACAGGACGCACACCGGCGATCTCGACAGCGCTGGTGAACACGGCCTCGCCGCCGCCGGCCAGGTGACCGGCGCGGCCGAGCCGGACCGCCGCGGCAGCCTTCACCGGCCAGCGCGCCAGCTGCTGGGCCACCACGGCAACAGCGGCCGCGACAGACTCCTCGCTGCACTCGGAGAGGTCGGCGCCGTCCCAATGGATCGTCCCCGAATCAGGCGCGTAGAGACCCGTGACGAGCTTGGCGAGAGTCGTCTTGCCCGAGCCGTTCTCCCCACCAGGGCGACGACCTGTCCCCGGCGGATCTCGAGGTCGATGTCGTGCAGGGCCGGCCGTACCTGGCCGGGATAGGTGAACGTTACCTTGGCCAGCCGAATCCGCTCCGGGTTCGCAGGGGCGCGGCACGGTCTTGTGGCCGGGTGCGGGTACGGCATTCGAGCCGCAGCTTCTCGTAGAGGGCCACGTAGAAGCTGCTCTCGTAGAACTGGTTGACCGTATGAACACCGGCCGACAACGCCGCCGACGAGGTGCGCATGGCCAGGACTGCAGCGCCTGCCAGGGCCAGAGGCATCTGCCCCGTGTAGAGCAGGAGGCCCAGCGCGGCGTAGGCCGCGCCGGTGCCGATGCCCGTCAGAGCGCGTCCCATGAGGTGGACGGCAGTGGTGCGGAGCTCC
Organism: Amycolatopsis plumensis; assembly: GCF_042652605.1. Lineage (NCBI taxonomy): Bacteria > Bacillati > Actinomycetota > Actinomycetes > Pseudonocardiales > Pseudonocardiaceae > Amycolatopsis > Amycolatopsis plumensis. The sequence continues at coordinate 5,078 of NZ_JBHSJY010000001.1, forward strand.
GTCGTGGTGGACTCGGCGGCGAGCGCGGCACTTGCGGTCCGGTAGTCGGCGAGCACGGTCTCCGCCAGTGTGAAGGCCCTTAGCTCCGCGGCGGTATCGCGGCCGGTCAGCAGCCGGCCGGCGATCGCCTGCCGCCGCTGGGTGGCCACCATGCGGAGGAAACTCGCGTAGCCGAGCCGGGCGGCCTTCGCTGCTGCCCAGGCCGCCGGAAGCATGGCAAGGAGCGTCACCGGAACGAGCCATGGGTTCAGTGACATGACTGCTACTAGGGCCGCCAGCACTTGCACGCTGGCGGACAGCAGCGCTCCGGCATGCCTGAGGCTCGCCTCAATCGCTCTGATGCCTGCCCCGGAACCCTGCTCCACCAGTTCGCCGAAGCCCGCGTCTTCAAAGGCGATGAGCCGGACCTGGGAGACCAGTTCGTGGAGTTCGACCTGGGCCGCCTCGCGTACGCGGGGGATCGTGGCGCCGAGCGCGGCGGCGGCTGCCGCGTCGAGCAGGGCGCGGAGCGAGTACGAGACTGCGACCAGCGCGATCGCGGACAAAGCGGCGACGACCCTGTCGGCCGTCGGCCCGCCGGTGATCAGCTCGTCGATGACGCGGGCGCCTGCGACGATTCCAGAGACCGTCGCCAGGCCGCCGACCAGGTTCAGGAGGACGGCGAGGATCATGGTGCGCGGGGCCACGCGCCAGACGATCGCGAGAATGACCCGTGCCGCCGCGGGTATCGCGGCCAGACCGGCCCACAGGCTGGAGCCCGCGACCTCGCGGTCGATCCGGGTCCAGGGCGGCATGACGGGCTCGTCTCCACCGATGAGAGTCGTGACCGGTTCACGTGCAGGTTTCACACGTACAGCCTGTGAATTCGCGGGGAGGACGACAAGCCTGGGCGGCGCACATTGGCAGGAACGACGCTAAGTTTGGCAGGCACTCGCGTTGCTCGCCCACGGCGTCGCCAACAAAGATGATCGGCATGCGTCTGCATCTTGAAGGCGGGGAAGGCCATTGAAGAAATCAATACATGCCCGTGAACCGGTCTTCGACCCGGCATCCTTCGGGCTTCTGCGACTGCCTGTCTTTCGCGTCGAAACGGCTGCCTCCACACTGACCGATCTCGATCCCGAGGACCGCGAACAGGCCGGCCGGATGGCCACCTACCTGCGATCCGCCATCAAAGACGACGCCGTGCTCGAGGCACTCACGGTCTCGAATCCCGCCTTCGTTCGCGAGCTGAGAAAGCTCGGGGATAGCGACAACAATGACGGAGGGCGGCCGATCCCTTTCACGCGTCTGCGTCGCATGGTGTACACTCTCACGAAATACCTGATCCGGATGTCGCATCGGCCGACCCCTTTCGGGCTGCTGGCCGGAGTGGCTCTCATGACCGTAGGCGACGATCCCTGTTTCGAGTACCGTGGCCTGGGCGAGAAACTCGTCCAGGCCGATACTGAATGGCTACTCGGCGCCGTGTCGCGGTGGGAGAGCCAGCCTGCGGTACTAGCCCATCTGCGCCTGGTCAGGAACGATCTTGCTGTCCTGCGGGGAGAGCGCCTCGTGTTGCCTTACGTGCGGGATGTCGACAGTAAGGACATCATTTCCCGCACGCAGGAGGTGTCTGTCCGCTACACCGCCGCCCTGAGGCGCGTCTGGGAGCTCACCGAGCGCCCGATGGCGTTCGCCACGCTGGCGGATACACTGGCCGAGTCCTTCGGGGCGCCCGCGGAAGCGGTTGGCGGCATGCTTGTGCAGCTCGTCGAGCAGGAGTTCCTGCTGACCGACCTGCGACCGCCCGCTGACGCGCCGGACGCCCTCGGCCACGTGGCGAGCAAGCTGACCCCGGTCGCCGGACTGCGGGACCTCGGTGACCTATCCGCTGCATTCAGCACCTACGCCCGCCTTCCGATCGGCGCCGGGACGGTCCGGCTGAACGAGCTGACGACATCGATGAGCCGAATCCAAGTCAGCGAGCACCCGCTGCAGATCGACCTCGCCGTCGACGTGGACGCCCGCCTGCCGCCGATCGTGACGCAGCAGATGAGCGAGGCCGCCACGGTGCTGTGGCGCATGTCTCCCGACCCAATGCCCGAACACCTGCGCGGCTACCACAACGAGTTCGTGGAGCGGTATGGATATGGGCGTGCGGTGCCACTGAAAGAGATGCTCGATCCGGAACGCGGGCTCGGCGCTCCGGCGACGTATCTGCGCCCGCCGAGCACACGCCCGTTCGACAACCGGCAACGGCCCCGGCAGGAGCGCCAGGAACTGCTGACCGAGCTGCTTCAGGACGCGCAGCGCGCGCGGACCGCCGAGGTGGTCCTGACCGACGCGCTCGTAACCGAGCTTGCCGAGGAAGGCCTGGCGGCCAGGCCCCCGGCTGCCTTCGACATGGCCGTGACGCTGCTCGCGTCCTCACTGGAGGCGGTCGCGGTGGGCGACTTCCGACTGGTGGTCGCCAACGGGCTGGGCGGACCCGCGCCGGGCTCCTACTTCGGCCGCTTCCTGCCCCTCCTGAACGACACGACGGACCGCATCAAGGAACTGTACGGCCGGCCCGAGATGACTCCGCCGGACGCGCTCCTCGCGCAAGTCCGCTTTCAGCCCAACAGCTCGCGATCGGGGAACGTCAGCCGCGTCCCAGCGATGACCCCGCACCAGGTGGTCATGGGGGCTTTCGCGGAACGGGGCGACGAGCGGGTGCACGGCATCGACGACGTCGCGGTGGTGGCGGACCGCGACCGTTTTCATATCGTCATGGCCGCTTCGGGACGGGAGCTGGTCCCGATGGTGGCGCACATGTTGAACCCGTATATCGCGCAGCCGAACGCAGTCCGCTTCCTCAGCGAGGCGACGCAGGTGCGCCGGTGGAGCATCCGCCCATGGGAGTGGACGGGACTGGACCGCTTCCCCATCAGCCGCGCGTCCGGTACAACCGCACGATCCTCGCTTCGGCACGCTGGCGGCTCAACCGGACCCTGCGTGACCCGTCGCTGCCGTGGCCGCACTGGCGTGCCGAACTCGGCCGGTGGCGCGAGCGGTGGTCGGTGCCCGAGCAGATCGAGATGACGAGCGACGACCAGCGCGTCGCCCTCGACCTCACCGTGCCGCTGCATCTGCGGCTGCTGTGGCGGGAGGCGCGCCGGGAGGTCCCGCCGATCATCACTGAGCGTCCCGCGGGCGGCGAGTATGGCACGCAGTGGTCTGGCGGCGTCGCCAACGAGATCGTAGTGCCGATGGTGCCACGGGCCGGCAGCCCCGCACCGACCCGTCCGCCGTCGATCGTCACCGTGTCCGAGCAGCAACGGCACGTCCCGGGTGGTGACTGGGTCTTCGCCAAGCTCTACGTCGCGGAAGACCGCCAAGACGAGTTGCTGACCGAACAGTTGCCGAACCTGCTGGAGTCCGTCGGCGCGGACGCCGAACTCATGTTCTTCATCCGTTACCGCGATCCTGACGCGCACCTACGCGTGCGTTTCCATGGCAAGCGATCCGTGCTCAACGCAAAGCTGCTTTCTCGGCTCCACGACTGGGCCGCGCGATGCTGCGCAACGGGGGTGATCCGGCGGCTGGCGCTCGACACCTACGAGCCGGAGGTCGCCCGTTACGGCGGGGAGAAGGTGCTGGAGCAGGCCGAGCGGGCCTTCGGAGCCGACAGCGGAGCAGTGCTACGGCAGCTCAAAGCCATCGGTTGCGGGACGGTGGAACTCGATCCGGTACTGCTGGCCGCAGCCAACTGCATCGACATCTGCCGCGGCTTCGCTGCGGAGCCGGGCTGGATGGGCCGGTTCCTCGAGGCCTACCCCAAAGGCGGCCATCATCCGGCCTTCCAGGCTCGCCGGGACGTGGCGCGACGTCTGCTCGACGTGCACGGGGAGTGGAACGCACTGGCGGCGGAACCGGGCGGGCCGGAGATCCTGGCCGCCTGGCAGGAACGAGCGCCGGCTCTGAACGAGTACGGCCGCGCCCTGCGCGCGCAGATCGGGGACGACGGTCCCCGCGAGACCCAGGTCGTCACAAGTCTGCTGCACATGCACTGTAACCGCCTGTTAGGCATCGATTCAGAGGCGGAGCAGTCCGCCTACGCCGTCGCCCGCGGTGCCGTCGCGGCGCACCTTGACCGAACGAGGTTCGTACGATGACCGACCTTCGAGACAGGGCCGGTGAGATCGCCGGATTCGTCGCAGGGCGTCTTCGCGATCTTGACCGGCTGCGGCGTTCGATCGACGACAGCGCGGCGCTCGCCCCCGGAAAGCCCGAGGAGCGCGCTTACCAGGAGCTGTCGCTGGCCATGGGATACCCCGGCGTTGTGCTGCTGTTCGCCGAGCTCGGGCGGACCGATAAGGCGCACCGTGAGACTGCGCACCGGCTGCTCGCCGAGGCCGCCACCAAGCCGCACCCTGCGACCGGCGGCTCACTGTATATCGGGCTTCCGGCACTGGCCTTCGCTGCCAGGACAGCCGTGATGCGGCCTGGCGAGTACCGGTCACTGCTAGAACCGCTGGACCGTTACATCATGGACCTCGCCGAGCAGCGCACCCGCGTCTGGCGCGAACGTCTGGACGACCCGGCGCATGTCGCGGGTTCAATGGGCCTGTACGACGTGATCAGCGGTATGAGCGGGCTCGGCCGCTATCTGCTCTTGAAGGCAAACGAGGATGACCGGGTGCTGCGGGACGTGCTCGGCTACCTAGTCGCCATGACTGGAAACGGCGAGGTTGCCGGGCATAGCGTGCCGCGCTGGTGGGCCGCCGGTGGGCCGCGCCTGGACATCCCGCCCGGCCCCGAGTACCGCCACGGCCACGCCAACGTCGGTGTTGCGCACGGCATAGCGGGACCGCTAGCGCTGCTGGCCCTGGCGTGGCGGTCGGGAGTGCGAGTGCCCGGCCAGCGGGAGGCGATGGAGCGCGCCGTCGCGTGGTTGCTGCACTGGCGCTGCCCGGACGGCGCCGGCGTGTGCTGGCCCGACACGATCACGCTTGAACAGCATCTCGGGGGTGAGCGGCCGACACCGGCGTGCGTGCCCACCTGGTGTTACGGGATTCCCGGCATCGCCCGCGCGATCCAGCTCGCCGGCCTGGCCCTGCAACGGCGCGACTGGCGGGCCGCCGCACTCGGCGCGATGCACTCGCTGCTCGACCGGCCGGCCGCTGAGTGGGAACCGGCCTCGCCCTCGTTGTGCCACGGTTCGGCAGGGGTGCTGCAGATCGCGTTGCGTATGTCCGCCGACAGCGACGGAGACTCGACCGCGGCCGACATCGCGGAGCTGGCCGCCGGGCGCACCGTCGAGCTATTCGACCCAGACCTCAATCTGGGATTTCGCTACCGGATACCGCCGCCGAGGCGATATCTAGAGGGCCCGGGGATGCTCGACGGGGCGGCGGGCACCGCGCTCGCGCTGCACGGCTACGCCACTGGACGGGTGGCAGACAGCGACTGGGACGCGGCGCTGCTCATTCACTAGAGCGCTGCTGTGAACGTACGGCGCCGCCGGGAGGCGCGCTGCGGGCGCGCACGGACGATGATCCGGCCATGCGTGCCACGAAGACCGGCAGAACCGGACCTCTGCGGAGATCGCGGAGTGCGTTACGGAAGGAAATAGTATATGGAACGACCCGACAATGTTCTCGGCGCATTCGACTTGCAGATGCGCAGCATTCCCGCGCGTGTTCAGGACGAGGCCGTGACGCGGATGACCATCTGCTCGGCCAATACTCAGTACCAATGCACGCTGAGCCCCATCCAGTCCACCTGCACACAGCCGACGTGCACCGACACCTGCTGTTACCAGCACTCGCGCGTCTGCTGACCTCGAGGGACGGCCGCCGTGGGCGGCCGTGTCCCCACATCCGCCACCACCTTGATGAGAGGCGCCATGCTGACCAATATCTCACACGATCTCGACGGACTGTTCGACCTGGAGATGCGGAGCGTCCCCGTCCGCGCGCAGATCGCGCAGTCGCTGCCGTTCCAGCCGGCGTCGCAGACGACGCCTTACATTTGCACGTATAGCCCTCACATGTCGAGCTGTACCCTCCCGACGTGCACGGACACGTGCTGTGAATTGGGATCCCGGGTCTGCTGACTCTCGACCAACACAACGGACGACACCATGTCGGCTTCCACGGCGCGTGAAGTCGCGCGACGCGTGCTGGATCCGGCGATCCGGTCGCAGGCGCTGAGGCGGCTGGCTCGCGCCACGCTCAAGCCGCAGGTGAACATCTGGTCGCCAGCCGGCGTCTCCCTCGGAGGCGCCGGCCTGGCGATCCTGTGCGCGGAGCTCGACGGCCGGTTCAGCGATGAGGGCTGGGACGTCGCCGCGCACGCGCTCCTCGCGTCGGGGCTCGCCGAGGCGAGCGACCCGGCCCGTCCCCTGGCACTGTTCTCCGGCGCGGCCGGATACGCCGCGGCGGTCTGGCTGGCCAGCCGTGACGGGACTCGCTACACGGGGCTGCTGGCTCAGCTCGACGCCGTCTTGCTGCCGCGGATGCGCGACTTCGCGTCCGCGCCGCCGTCCGGCCCGGCCGCCTACGACACGGTCAACGGTATGGCGGGCTGGGTGGGGTACCTGCTCATGCGGCTGCGTTCGCCAGAGATCGAGCAGGTCGTCGCGCTTCTGGCCGAGGCGCTCGCGAATGTGCTGCTCTTCCCCGGCCGCATGGCCTATCGCCAGGACGGCGCTTTGCGGCTCGACTACGGGTTGGCGCACGGCGTCGCAGGCCCGCTAGCGGCTCTCGCGCTGATCGAAATCCACGGCGGGACGGTGCATCCAGCGACGTCGCGAGCTCTCCGTGAGGCCGGTCTGTGGCTGGCCCGTCAGGCGACATGGCGCTCGGGATGTCTGCTGTGGCCGGCGGGCGCGGAGCCGGACGTCCGCGGCGCTCCGCTCGCCCATGTGCCGGTGAAGAATGCCGGCTCCTGGTGTCACGGCAGCGCGGGCATTGCGCGAGCCGTGTATCTCGCCGGCGTCGCGACCGGCACGCCGGAGCTGACCGACGTGGGGCTGACCGCGATAAGGACGCTCTGTGTCCAGCCGCCGCTCCTGCACTCGCCCAACCTCTGTCACGGTCTGGCCGGACAGGCGGCGTTGCTGCAGTGCTTCGCCCGGGACACCGGCGACCCCGTGGTCGAGACAGCGGCGGCACGTGCGGCAGCCAAGCTTGCGCAGGACTTCGCACCGGGTCTCTGCTCGGCTATCTCGACACGGAGCAGCCGGGAGTGCGAGCGGAAAATCCGGGATTGTTGCGCGGAGCCGCGGGCGTGGCGGCCGTCCTGCTGGCCGCCGAGCACGTGACGGCTCCCGAGCCGGGCTGGTCCCGGCTGCTTCTCCTGGCTTGAGGACACGATGTGGCAGAACACGCCGCTCGAGGCGGCGCCGACGCCTGTGTGGCCGGGGGAACCGCGGTGGCACACCAGCATCATCACGAGCTACTAAATACGTACGCTCCGTGTGAGACTGGTGCGGGCTGGGAATGGCAGAGAGCGACGAACATCGGCGGTTACGTCCCGTCGGAAAACCGGTTCTTCTGGCAGTTTTGGCGAACCACCGGCGACCGGCCGCCGCGACCACCTCCATCCCGTGCCCGGCAAGCAGTGTGCAGTTGAGCGTCAATGTGTCAGCCCGCATCGGTTCGCGCCTGCGCCAACGGCTGAACAGCGTGCCCGCAGACAAAGCATCCACACGACCAGACCAAGAGGTCCGTCAGCTAGCTGATGAACTCTTACGAAATAACGAGGTCAGTATTGTGTTCCCACGTTGTCTTCATTTGCGGACGGGCCGCCGAAGACCTGGCGATACGCGCGCGGTGAAACGCCGCGTCGTTTGAGGAACCTTTCACGCAGCACGGTGGCGCTGGCGTATCCGACCCGTTGGGCTACTTCCTCAATGGACAGCGTGGTGCGCTCGAGTAGCTCTTCGGCGCGCGTCAGGCGCCGGTGCAGCAGCCAGGCGTGCGGCGTCGCTCCGGTCGCCGCTTTGAACCGCCGGGCGAAGGTGCGGGGGCTCATCAGAGCCCGCGCGGCGAGCTCGTCGACCGGGATGGGGCGGTGCAGGTTGCTCGCGGCCCAGTCAAGGACAGCGGTCAATCGCTTGTCGTCGTTGTCGGCCAGCACGGGTGTCTCAATGTATTGGGCTTGCCCGCCATCGCGGTGCGGCGGAACGACCATGTCGCGGGCGATGGTGTTGGCGACGAACACGCCGTGTTCGCGCCGTAGTAGGTGTAGGTAGAGGTCGATGCTGGCGGCCGCGCCTGCCCCGGTGATCACCTGCCCCTCGTCGATGTACAACGCTTCCGGTCGCAGGGTGACAGCTGGGAAGCGGGCCGCGAAGTCGGCCGCGAACCGCCAGTGTGTGGTGGCTTGGGCGCCGTCGAGGAGGCCGGTGGCTGCGAGATGGTACGAACCGACACAGTGGGTAGCGATGATGGCCCCACTCTCGTGGGCGGCGCGGACTGCGTCCACAGCCGCGGCGGACGGCGGGGATCGGAACGTGTTTCCGGGTAGTAGCAGGACAAGGTCGCCCTTGTCGAGCTCCTCCAAGCCGTGGTCGACGGTGAAGCTGAGACCGATGTCGGTCGTCACCGGTCCGGGCCGGTCCGTGCAGAGCACGACGTCGAAACGGGGTACGCCCAGGTGCACACGGTTATTGAACATCTCTGCAACCAGACCGAGGGACAGCATGGTGGCCTGCTTCGGCACGTACGCCGTGATCGTCGCGAAGCCCGCCATCAGAGCTCCGCGGGCGGCGTCAACGGCTGAGCAGACGCGTCTAGTACGGCGGTGTAGTAGCTGTCGATGCACGACACGGTCGCCTCGCACGGGCGAAGTAGCCACGCGTAGCTGCTGTAGAACGCGGCCAACTGCGCCTCACGCTGAGCGCACGGCTTGAAGCCGCGGATCGGATGTGCATCTCCGCCGACCAGCGATGGTTCGCCGTCGACGACTTGGATGCCGTGCTCGGTTACCACTGCCTCCCCTAACGCGACGCCGGCAGGGCGGCCGGCAGCGGTTGCATGATGGTGGCTGGCGCCGCCGACCGTTCGGTCAATCGCAGGACGCCTTCGGGTGACGACACCGGCCGCGCAAGGCGCTCGACCTGGCGTCGACGTCCTGGTCGATAACCCCGCGCCCGTCCCGGCTGGCCGGAACGTCGCCTCTTCCCGTGGCATGACCCCTCAAACGACCGAACCACCCGTCGTCCGACCCACTTTCCAGCGCGCTCACGATATTGCCCCGCAGTCGCGACCGAAAGGGAATTGTAATCGCGGGGCCGTCGGGGCACCGGAGCATGAAGGCCACCTTCGACCAGAAGACTCTCGAATCCACCTGCCTCGATGGGGAATCGGAGACGTTCCGCCGGCCACGTTGTTACTGCGGACACCAACGGTCACACCGTGTACCACAGTTCCCACGGGGTGTAGATGCCGCGACTCTGATTATACTTGCATTCGAAGCTACGCCAGTGACCGCTAAGCACACCACCCCAGCCATCGTCTGTACAGTCCGCGTAGCTCCCGTAGTCGGCATACTTGATAGGCAACGCGACGCCCGCGTCTGCCGTTTCCGTCAATGTAAACGTCGCCACAAGGATCCCAACTGCAGCGATACCAGCGCGAAGCGTTTTACTCATCACGGGGCCTCACTTCTATCAGCAACTTGATCGATACTGGTGACATGTATATTCGAATAGTGACAACCCTGACGGACGGTGAGCGCCCACGACGCCGCTCTGCCCCCAGGAGCGGCGACGTTCCCGGAGGAGCCACTGCCCGCAGCGCTGACGTCGCTCTTCATGTGGTGGAAGCTAGCGCGCGGACAGGCCTTGCGATCCCCGTTTTCACTATTGCCGAAACCGGATGGCCTTCATCCAGAACAGCTGCGGTAATCGGCGGACAACACGAGAGAGCGGGCATCGCGGTGGCCGGGGAAGGTGGCGTCTGCTCGCCACCTACTGTCTCCCCGTAAGACGGAGCACTCGGTCACACATGGTCACCGAAGAGCGGGAGATGAATCCTCCTGCGCACCCACCAGGATGGCGTCAAGCAAACCGGGATAGCGCGCGTCCAGATCGTCGCGCCGCAATGACAGAAGGTTCTCCCGACCCGCCGGACGCTGCCAGATGACGCCGCTGTCGCGCAGAACGCGCCAGTGATGCGTGAGCGTCGACTTCGAGATCGACGTTCCGAGCTGGAGCCCGACTGTCCCGCAGGCGTGCTCGCCACCCTCGGCGAGGATTCGGGTGATCGCCATCCGAATCGGATTTCCCAACGCCGAGAGCACGTTTTCCATCCGGATCTGCCCAGTGGGCGGGTGCTGGCCGATCATCCGGTCAGTATAGGTGACAGTTCGACTCAACGCACACAGTCGTACCTTCCACGAGCCACCCCCCTTTCCCATTGATCGATTGTACGTTAACTTACGTACAGTCGTACTGACTGTCCGCTCGTCCGATCCGAAGGGTGTTCCTCCCCCATGTCCATTCCGCCCACCACGCCTGCTGGACCACGCCGAAGGTTGGGCCTGAGCCTCGGCTTGCTCGCCTTCGCGCAGCTAATCTTTTCCCTCGACTTGAACATCGTGTTCGTCGCCCTTCCCGACATCGGGTCGGACCTGGGCTTCTCCGGGCAGACCCAGCAGTGGGTCGTCAGCGCCTACGTAGTGTTCGCCGGTGGTTTCCTGCTCCTCGGCGGACGCGCAGCCGACTTGCTCGGGCGTCGCCGGATGTTCGCCCTCGCCTTGACGCTCTACGCCTCGTCATCCCTGGCCGGTGGCCTCGCGTGGAGCCCGCTGGTCATCGTGATCGCCCGAGCGATCCAGGGCATCGGCGGGGCGTTGCTGTTGCCCTCGACGTTGTCGCTGATCAACACACTGTTCGAGGAGGGCCCTCGCCGCAACCGCGCTCTGGCCGTGTGGGGTGGCGCGGGTGCCAGCGGCCTCACCGTCGGCGCGCTGCTCGGTGGCGTGCTGACCCAGACGTTCGGCTGGCAGGCGGTGTTCTTCGTCAACGTACCTCTCGCCGGCATCGCTGCCCTGGCCGCCCTCTTCGTGATTCCGGCCGACGTCCGGGAACGCACCCGTCGCCCGTTTGATCTGCCCGGCGCGCTGACCGTCACCGGCGGCGCAACCCTCGCCGTGTTCGTCTTGGTCCAGGGCCCGGAGTCCGGCTGGACCGCACCCGGCGTGCTGATGGCGGCGGTGCTCGCGATCGTGTTGCTGATCGCGTTCGTGATCATCGAGTCCCGCAGCGCTGACCCGCTCATGCCGTTGCGGCTGCTGGGCAACCGCAACCTGACCACAGGGGTGCTGGTCACTTTCGTCTACATGGCCACCTTTGGCACGCTGCCCTACTTCCTCACTGTCCTGTTGCAGAGCGTCCACAGCCTGACGGCCCTGCAGACCGGGCTCGCGTTCCTCGTCCCGTCGGTGGCCATCGCCTCCGGCACTCAGCTCGGGGAGCGGCTTACCACCCGCCTCGGGACCCGGTTCACGCTGATCACCGGGTTCGGCATCGCCATTGTCGGAACCGCCGCGCTGGCGTACGGGTTCAGCGCCGATCGCGGCTACCTCGCGCTGATACCGGGGCTGGTAATCTCCGGAGTCGGGCAGGGCATCGTGTGGACGGCGATGTGGATCGCCGCAGGCACCGGCGTCGAGGTCGCCGAACAGGGCGTAGCAAACGGAATGGCGTCGACCACCCTGAACCTCGGCAACGCCATCGGACTGGCTGTGTTGATTGCCGTCTCCAACTCTGATATCGCGGGCCACAGCGGTCCAGCACTTCAAGCCGCGCTCGCCCAAGGCGGCTCCATCGCGGTCCTCATCGCCAGCGCCGGGATGGTGGTCGGCCTGCTCCTCGCCCTCACTCTTCCGCGCACCGCGTCGACCGGTGAGACAGCTTCGGTCCAGCGCAGAAGCGAGTCCGCACCCAAGACCGGTAGGTGGCGGCGCGAGTGATGCCCGACCGCCACCCGCCCCGACGTGCTTCACCTGGTCACTCGTCGAAATCCTAACCCCGTCGACGCGCACCAGGGCATCGTTAGCCGCGGGGTAGGTGTAGGCCGGCGGCGTGGCGTAACCGGCGATCAGCGACGCCGCATACCGACCGTGATCGCTGCGGAGGTAGGAGCCCAGCGTATGAAGGGTGTGCACGCCGGCCTCGATTCCCCGCACGTGGTTGCCCGCAAGCGGGTGTGCTCGTTCTACGTGGCGGGATATGTGGCCGGGCTCGGCTTCTTCGCCGCCGCATCGAAACTGGAAAGCTTTCTAGGTCCCCTGCTGCGGCCTGCGCACGTTGCGGTCGCGCTGGCTTTCTTGAACATTGCTGTGGCATGGTCAGCGGGATCGACCAATGGAAACCGTGCAGCGAACCCGCTGTACGCAGAAACCTCGCCCGCACGTGGACGGACTGCCAATCAGCATCCTCAGCGATCGTCATGGCAGCCAGCAGAAACTAGTCGTGGTCTGCCTAGCCGGGATGTTCGCGTTCCTCTTGGTTTCCTTTGGCACCAGTTATCCGGTCATGGTCGTTTCTCAAGTCGTCTACGCCATGTTTGCCGCCGGTTTCTAGAGCGTCGGCATGGTGCTTCTCGGGGAAGCTCTGCGATCGGGCATCGGTGGCGGCGCCGCCCTCTATACCGCATTGGTGCAGGTAGGATCCACGGTCGGCATCCTCTCACCGCTCGTCGTGCCCGGCTACAGTCCGTCGGCATTCCTGATCGCGATGGCCTTCTGTGCCGTGACAGGAGCGCTGCTACTCGTCGATCGGGTGTTCATCCATCGTCCCGTGCGATGATAGCTACCCGCTGTGCGCGCAGGGCAGCCACCGTCCGAAGTCAAAGGTCCGCGATCGCACCGAAGAGTGATGGGCATCGGATCCTGCCCAATGTCGACGGCACGGTGCGCAACGACGCCGTTCACCCTCGCGGTCCAAGCAGCTGATACCTCAGGGGGAGGTCCGCCCGGCGTGCTCCAGCCAGACTCTCAGCATGAAACCCACGCTCACCTCTCACCCCGAGGTACGCGACGCACGCCGCCCGCCCCGTTGGGGCAGTCGTCTCCGCCCACCTGATTCCGCTGACAACCTTGCCGTCGGGGATCTGGCGCCTGTTCCTGGCGGGCGGCGCTGATCTCGGGCTGCGTCCCTACGACGTCATTGACGGATGGGAAGCGTTCTCCACCGCCGGGCTGAGCGTCGTCTGCGAAGGCCTCGCCCTGCTGACCCTCGGGCTCGTACGGCCGTGGGGCGAGCGCGTCACGAGTTGGCTCCCCCTGATTGGCGGTCGTTGGGTGGCGCCTCGCGCTGCGGTCCTTCCAGCCGCGTTCGGGGCCGTCGCTCTGGCTGCCATCTGGACGTACACCTTCAGGGACTTCCCAGATGTGGAAGGAACGACATTCGCCAGCACGGGCTGGCAGGTTCTGCTCATAGCCTGTTACCTGCCGCTCTCGCTCTGGGCACCTCTGCTGGCTGTGGTCACCTGGGCGTATTACCGACGCCGCTGCCGCAACTGATCGGAGGAGATCCGCGGCACCTGTGCTTCACCTGATCCGGCAGTAGTTGTCGCCTTTCGATGCCTGCACTCGTTCCCACCTCGCGCGAGTCCGGCACTGCCGTGAGCTCCGGATGAGGACGAAGTCAGCGGTGTGCGGAGACGAGGTCGTGGGCGGCGGCGCCGAAGGCGTGGACGCGGGCGGTGGCGTTGTCGGTGCGCCAGAGCAGGCCCCACTGCAGGGGTGGTGCGTCGTGGAGGTGGACGTAGGCGACGTCGGGGCGGGCGTAGTAGCGCCGGACGTTGGCGCCGACCGGGAAGACGCCGTGTCCGGCGCCGACGAGGGTGAGCATTTCCTGGAACGTGGCGGCCGTGCGGCCGGTGCGGATCAGGTGTCCGGCCGGGGTGGTCACGGGGGTGCGGTCGGCGCGCAGGGATTCGGGCAGGGTGTCCGGCAGCTGCAGCATGGTGACCGTGGCCAGGTCTTCGACGGAGAGGGAGTCAAGCCCGGCGAAGGCGTGACCGGCCGGGACGGCGAGGAAGCGGGCTTCGGACACCAGCACGGGTCCGCTGTCGATGCCGGGCTCGTGCACGGGGAAGGTCGCCAGCGCGAGGTCGACTTCGCCGTCGCGCAGCCAGGGCATCAGTTCGGCCAGCTGGGCTTCGCGGATGCGGACGTCGCAGTCGGGGTGGCGTTCCCGGAACAGGTCGGTGGCGCCGACCAGCAGCTGGCCGGCGGCCGCGCCGGTGAAGCACACCTGCAGGGTTCCGGTGAACCCGCGGCCGGTCTCGATCGCGTGCGCCACCGCGGCGTTGATCGCGGCCCAGGCGGGCCGTAGGTCGTCGCGGAGCCGGCGGCCCACGGGGGACAGTTCGACCCGGCGGCTGGTGCGGGTGAACAGCGAGACCCCGACCCGGCGTTCCAGTTTGCGGATCGTCTGGCTGATCCGGGCGGTGGACACGTGCAGCCGCTCCGCTGTGCGGCCGAAGTGCAGTTCCTCGGCCAGGGTCAGGAACGCCTCCAGCCTCGTGCCGCTCGAGCATGTCCGTCCTCACTTCGTTAAGCGTGGCTTCACGATCATGGCACACATCGGCGTTGTTCCGGGGTTCTGCGCGCCGGAGAGTGGAGGCAGCGGAAACCAGTCCACAAAGGAGCAAGGATGTACGTCACCGATGACCACGCGCTGGCCGCCGGAAGCGGCGCGGCAGTCGTGGCGGAGCTGCGGGACCGGGTCGAGATCGTCGACGCGCTCCACCGGTTCGCCCTCGGCCAGGATCTGAAGGACAGGGCGCTGTTCGCGTCGGCCTTCACCGCGGACGCCGAGCTCGACTTCCGGCCGGCCGCCGCGAAGTGGGGCGCGCGGCCGCCGCTGATGGCAGGCCGGGACACGATCGTCACCACCATCCTCGGCCTGTTCACCGGCCGGGTGGACACCACGCACCAAGTCACCAACACGCGTGTCGCCGTCGAGGACGACACCGCGCGGCTGACCGCACTCGTCGAGGCCCAGCACCTGCTGACCGCCGACCGCGAGGTGTTCGCGTTGTTGAAGAACCCTTATGACGTCGACCTGGTCCGGGACGGCGGGCGCTGGCTGATCCACCGCATGCGGATCGACAACACGTGGTTCACCGGCGACCCGAGCGCGATCTTCACTGCGTGACCCCTCCCCGGACCCGCACACGGAGGGAAGAACACCAGCATTCACAAGCCGGGAGTCCGGAAAAACCCGCGTGCAGGTCCGAGCCGTCGCCGCCCCTTCGTCCTTCCACCGTGGAGTACGACGACTTGGGTCCCGGCCAGCGGTGGCACGTCCTTCAGCAGGCTCAACCGAGCGTGCGCGGACCGAGCGCCCAAGCCGGCACCACGTAGGGCTGCTGGTCTAGGTGAACGGGCGGGAACAGCACGGCCATCGCCCGGTCTTCGCCGCCGACCCAGACCTCCTGAGGCTTTCGCCGGCAGCGAACACACCCACCCCGCCACCGCCTCCCTCCTCGGCGACAACCGCAGCGACCGGACCTCGCCCGCCTCGTTGTCGATCGCACAAGCCACCACCGACCGGGCGTGAACATCCAACCCGACACACGTACGCTCGATAAACACCGGCGCCTCCCGTAAATCGCGGCACTACCACCAAGCGTGGCGGCAACCCGCGCCAACTTACGAGCGAGGCGCCAGCCCTCCATACGGGCTAGGCTAGGCCAGGCCAGGCCAGGCCGGGGCCTAGGCCAGGCCGGGATCTGGCCGGCAACCTCAGCCCGGGTGGGCGGACCTGCCGCCGAGGCACAAGAGACGGGAGCCGGTGAGGTCCTGGGCGCGGCGGGCGAGGTGGAGCATGACCTGTTCAGTGCGTTCCTGCAGGGCGGCGGCCAGGTCACGGTGGACCTGCTCGATCGCCCGGCTGACCGGTCACCGGCGCCTGGCAATCCGCTGCGAACGCAAACCCAGCCATTCCTGGCATTTCTCCCTCTTGGCGCTACCATTACGTGCTAGCGTTTACGCGACCGCTTAACCGTGCGCGTTGTCCGGGCGAACGCCGGCACCACATATGGCAACTTTCGCCAACGTCCGTGCGGAAAAAGGACTACCATGTCCTTGCATGTACCGCCCACCCAGGCGGGCCGATCGGGTTGGTTCCGCAACGGGGTGGATCCATGGCATGACGTTGACGCCCTCAGCGTAATATGACTGCCGTCATTGTAACTGACGTAAATATCCGGCATATGCCTAAGCCTGCGGATTGGATAGTCCGGCGCGACGGTCACTGACGCGGCGCGCCAACCCGTGCGACACACCGCCTTATAACGACGCCACCACCGAACAACTGCAACCACGCTGAACACGAAGAACAGCATTGCCACGAAGATTACAATCCAACAGAAGTCAGCCATATCGTCGTCGACGTTACTTTCGTACATCGTGCGCACGTGGTCCGGGTTTTCTCGCTCATATATGAACCGTGATCTTGTCGCCCGCGTTGTACTGCTTCGATGATTGCTTGATAATCTCAGCAAATCGAAGTTTTCCAAATATCTTGTATTCTACATATAGAATGTCCGCACCATTGCTGCGATGGGAATAATTCAACACCCTGCCCTGCACGCGGTCCCCGGTTCGCAGTAGCACGTCGGCGGGGTGATAGAGTGCCACCATACCCCCGATCGCCACACCGATGATTACTAGCCAGAGTGCCGCGATACCCGCCGCGCGTATATACAACACGTGCAGCTTCGACTTCTTGGCAGCCAACGCCACCGTATCCTCGTTTGCCGCATGCTCAAACGGCGGCAGCCACGCCGTGTCGGTGTCATTTTCAGGCAAAGCTGTCGCCAATCTTGCATGGACGTCGCGAGCCTGAACTAGCGCCACGTTGAGGTTGAAGCCAGACCAATCGGTTGCGAGTTTGCGGACTTATACAACCGTCTCCCGCGTGCGTACCTTTCCAGCACTGACTCCAGCATTACAACGCTCGACGATGTCCGCCGTCAAGGCATTCAGCCTAGACTGAAACTACTCGGTAGCCGATCGCAGTGGCCGCGCGGCTCAGGAGCTGCTTGAGCAGCCGCCTCCCGAGTGGCCAAGCCCAAACTCGCAACCCGCAGAGTCGCCTAACTGACGTCGTCGAGGACGCGCACGCCGGGGATGACTGCCAGCCGGTCACAGAACCTGGTCGCGAGCCCGGGCGCGCGGAGGGAAATCGGCTCCAGGCCGCCCCGGAGCGCGTAGCGTACAGCCGCCGCGTAGCCGAGGACGTTGGCGTACGGGAACTTCCACTCCTCGAACCGTGTCGCGTCCGCAGCCGGCCGGTCCTCGCCGGGCTCAACCCACCGTGCAAGTCCAGGCTGCCGTAGGCGCGGTAAACGTACACCGCCCCGGCCGGCACCCAAATCGCCCGGGTGGTCGGCGCAACCCAAGTGCCCGCGCCGGCGGTCGCGTAGGCGATCGACCGGAATGCGACCGTTGCGCACAGCCTTACAAACGAGGCCGTGTCGTTCTGCCTGATCGGGGTGCTCGACGCGGTCGACGGCGCATGCTTGGCGCAGCACACGCAACACCAGCACGGGGAGCACCGCGCGCGCCAGGGCCGGCACTATCAGCACGGGTGTCCACCGTAGCCCACCGGTGGCGATCACAGCGGTCACCGTGCTGGGACAGGACTACCTGCCCACGCGGGTGGGGGACGGCCAGCGGCGTGACCCTCGGGTTGACGGTCAGCATCGGCAGCCTCGCCAGCCCGGTGATCGGCAGCGTGGCGGACGCACATCCTGTTGGCACTCATAGACGTAAAACGATTCATTCGGAGCCGGTCGCCCAGCAGTGGCGCGAGATGTCGTAGAGGCTGGCACGAATCCAGAGCAGCTTTAGTGCTTCGACCCGGTTCCAGTCCCGGCTTGCTCTGGCAACAATGACGAGTTCGTCGATTCTACGACTGCACATTCGAGCGCATCTACGCAACCTACTGTAACGGAGTGTGGCGTCGCAGCGTCCAGATGCAACGGTTCTCACCCGCCCGCGAGCGTACTCCCTGGCGCGTACGCCCAGGCAATCGACTGTGCAACGATTCGTCGCACGCCAGCGAGCTTCGACCGGCACGGTGCACAGCGCCTCCCGGACGAGCGCGTCGGTTCGGACACCAGTTGCGCCGAACGAGCTCAACATCTGCAGCCCCGCCTCTACGCCACTCCTCGCAGTCACCTCGTGCCCAGCTCTGACCACCAAGGCACCAGCCTGTGCCGAGCACCAGCATCGCCGGCGAGAAGTACGCGCATGGATTCAATTACTCCCCAGACTTCACCGGACAGCAAGCCATGCGCATGCTAACCCGCGTCGACGTCACTGGACTGGGCCAATCGAGGTTGGATAATGTGACCAGTTGGGCTAGCTGTCGCATCGAGTCTGCCGCGCCCCGGCACCATCAGGCTAGACACTGACCCCGACGGATCACATTCGAAAATACTTGAACCGGTCCCACCATGCCCTTGATGACAGTCAGGATGATCTCGCTGGTTGCAGTTCAGAAAGGGAATCAAGTGCTCCGTAAACTTACGCAGGTAGCGGTCGCCACCGCCATGGTGACCGGAGGGATTTTGACCTCCGCCACTGGCACGACCGCGCTCGCCTCCGAGCACAGGGTCGACACGGCCAGTACGTCATCTGTCACAGCCTCGAGTGATCCTTGCGGCTACTGGCGCGCCGGCGACTGGCTCAGCGGCTATACATACTGGTACCGCCACTGCGGCAACAGTACTGTCAGAGTTCACATCGATTACTACGACGGTTACACCGAGTCTAGTTGTTTCGGCCCATGGGAGAAGCGCCAGCTGTCCTGGCGGACCACCAACGCGTACTACGTGGGCCTCTGCTGATTGACTGTATCGGGGCATCGTCAGAAATCGTCTGACGATGCCCCGATACCTACGCACCGGGAGCTGTCGCTGGTCGCCTAGAACTCCGGATCGACACAAGGAAGTCGGAGACACTCGGCAGCCCCTTCGTTCACCGAGGCAGGCGTCAGCCTACGTCCCCTTAGCACTCACCCTCTCGAGGTGCCTGCAGATCGACCAGAATTTTGCCGATGACGGCCCGTCTCTCCAAGCAGACGTGCGCTTCAGCACAGTCTTCTAGCCGGAACCTTGCCGCGATAGGGTGCGTGAGCGAGCCTTGTTCGAGAAGGCCCGTGATCTCACCGCAGGCGCGTTCCATTGCTTCTTGGGGCATGGCGAACACGAACACGGTACGAATGGCGATCCCGCAGCGCATGAGCCGATAAAAAGGTATATTCGGCCAAGGTTCGGCGTCGGATGCATAGGTGGCGATGACAGCATTCTGCGCAACCACCTCAGTGGTGAGCGGCAAATTGGCCCCGAACGCTACATCGACGACTCGGTCGACCCCTCGGCCACCGGTCGCTGCGCGGATCAGCTCGGCCGCGTCCGACCGGCGGTAGTCCACGACGTGGTGGGCGCCCGCGGCGCGGGCGGCCTGGCGCTTCGCCGGCGAACTCGCGGTGGCGATCACCGTGGCACCGCCGAGACGGGCGAACTCGATCGCGTAATGGCCCACCGCGCCAGCACCGCCGGTGACGAGCACGGTCAGGCCGGTCACCGGACCGTCGGCGAAGACAGCCCGATGTGCGGTCAGTGCAGGTACGCCGAGACAGGCACCGATCTCGAAACCGGCATTCGCCGGCAGCGGCACCGCATGGTGCGCGGGCACGACGACGTAGTCAGCCGAAGTACCGAAGGCCCCGGTGAAAGTCGCGGAATGGACCCACACCCGCTCCCCCACCCGCGATGGCGACACGCCGGCACCGACCCTGTCGATCACTCCCGCGCCGTCGTCCCCGGGAATCACCCTCGGATCGACCATCACACGGTCGCCCACCCCGCCCCGTCGCTTCACGTCGCGCGGGTTGACGCCGGCGACCGCGACGCGAACCCGGACTTCACCGGCCGCCGGTTCGGGGTCCGGCAGTTCGCCGACCACCAGGACCTCGCGAGCGGGTCCGGTCCGGTCGTACCAGACTGCTCGCATCAGCGGGTCAACTTGACGACGTACTTGCCGTTGCCCACGCCGGCGGCGAGCAAGTCGTGGACTGCAGCCACGGATTCCAGAGATTCCACCACGGTGACCTCCGGGCGGACCGTTCCGTCGGCGATCATGTCCAGTCCGGTCGAAAGCGCGCGGGCGACCAGGGCTGGAACCGTCGCATTGAGCCGGCTCATGCTGAACCCGAGAAGCCCGACATTGCCTCCGATCAACCGTCCCAGCGGCGGCAACGGTTCCGGGGTACCACCGCGGGGATTGCCGAACAGGATGATCCGTGCGCCCGGGGCAGCGATCATCAGGTCGAGGTCGAGCAGCGCGGTGCCGGTCGGGTCGAGGATCACGTCGACGCCATCGGGTGCGATCTTCGAAACGGCGTCTGGCAGATCGGTGTCTCGCGAGAACACCTCATCCCATCCTGTCGCCCGAGCCACTGCCACCTTTTCAGGTCGTCCCACGGTGCCGATCCGGACGCCGCTGCCCAACGCTGCCGCCACCTGAGCGACCACCGAGCCGATGCCGCCGCTCGCCGAATGCATGAGGACCGTCTCGCCGGGACGAATGCGCGCTTTCTCGGTGAGCAGGAGGACAGCGGTCGACAACGCCAGCGGCGCCGCCGCGGCGATCTCTAACGGCACTCCGCCCGGCACGCCGACAGTGACGTCTGCGGCCGCCACCGCCACCTGCGCGAGTCCGCCCCCGGAGGTGAAAGCCGCGACTCGCTGGCCGAGGTGCAAGTCCCGCACTCCCTCCCCCAGCGCGCGGACGGTTCCGGCGACTTCCAGCCCCGGGACGTACGGCCAACCGGACGCATAACCGGGATCACCGCGCCGGGCCATGACATCGATGAAGTTGATACCTGCATAGGCGACATCGATCGCGACTTGGCCGGCTTCGGGCTTCGGGTCGTCGAGCTCCGCCACTTTCGACGTGCTCCCGTCGGAAGCCGGGCCGGAAATGCTCAACGCGTACATGGTACTCCTGTTGAATATTTGTCGGATTTTCGGTGACAGAAGCTTCTTACGGTGTCGGCGTGATCTGACCAGGAATGATGTCGCCCAGGATCCGGCCGACGTAACGGCCGTGCTCGAGCACACCGGGATCGTCGTGAGCGGGGAGCACGAAGCGATATCGCCGCGCCGCCTTGACCGCGGCCATTTCCTGCCGGACGGAGGTCGTGAAGTTGTTGCTCAGCGCGGGATCGTCCGGAACGAGGTAGGTCGGCTGCACGCCTGCGACGAAGCCGTCTCGGGGCTGACTGCGCAGCGCCCCTTCGGCATCGTAGAAGAGGTCTCCGCACAGGTACGCCTGGCCTTCAGCGGTGTCGACGACCACGGCGATCGAACCCGGAGTGTGCCCACCCGAGAGCCGGCAAGTGATACCGGGCCACAGATCTTCGTCGGTGGCGCCGTACTCCAAGTCGAGGAATCGCAAAGCTCCCGGCGTGTACAGCCGATCGATCAGGTGGTGCAGGTCGTCCTTGGCGTACGCGCGGCCTTGAATCCCAGTGCAGGCACCGCCGAGTTCACTCCGGTTGAGCACCACGGGGACCGTCATCGGGACGCGGTGCAGGTGGCCGGCGTGGTCGCGGTGCAGGTGGGTCATGATCACGCACGTCAAATCGGCGGGCGTGATCCCATGCGCCGCCAGTTGTTCCTCGAAGCCCTGCCCGGGCCCGATTTCTCCGCCGGCACCCAGCACCGACGGATCCCGGTACCCCGCGTCGACGAGGATCGGCCCGTGGGGGCCTACGAGCAGGAACCCCTGAGCTGGGACGGCGATCCGGTTTCCCGGCTGAATTCCACGAAGGCGCATGGACTCGTCGATGAAAACGGATCCGAAGTTCAACCGGTGAATCGTATAGGTCATTCATTCCTCCCGGTGCCGAGCATAACGACGCCAAGCATCCGTGATCGCCTGTCGGATCGCGCCCGCGCCTTGACCGAGATAGTTGCGCTCGACGGTGGCGAGCAAGGGAGCGGGGTCCGCTGTGAGGTCGGCGCCGAGCAGCAAGTCGGCGACCCAGCGCCTGACCACTGTGGTCTCGGCAGTCGCGTCGGCTGCGAGCACTCTCCCAGTACCGGGATCGACCAGCAGGCAAAGGGAGAACAGCCGATGAGTATTGTGGGCTGCTGACGCCGCAGATACCTTGGCGTAGCCGACGACGATCAGGCCTTCGGGCAGATTCATCGCCGAAGTATGCCAGTGAGCAGAAGCCGTGTGCGCGATCCGCGTCGTCATCGGGACGCCCTCACCCGATCGGCGACACGGTCAGCCGCCGGACGACTCGACTTCGCCCGGAACAGGCAGCCCGCGCCGAGCACCATGGCGGTGACCATCGCCGCGAAGACGAGGGTGAAGGAGCCGCTGCTCTGCACCAGCCAGCCGATCAGAACGGGGCCCAGCAAGCCGGCGAGCTGGGTGCCCATGTTGATGAATCCGAGCCAGGTCCCCACCTCGTGCGGCCGGACGACGTCCATCGGCACCGACCAGAACGGGCCGAGCCCCGAGTACAAGAATAACCCGGCAACCGTCAGGAAGATCCCGGACACGGTGGCGTTCGGAGCGATGACGGTGAGCGTGATGCACACGGCGGTGAGCAAGTAGGTGACGGCGACGAACTGGCGTCGCACCTTGTTGAACCGTCGCTCGCACAGCCACGCGCCGAGGAGCATGCCCACGGTTCCGGCCAGGAACGGCAACGTCGAGAACACCCCGGTCCGGGCGAGGTTCAGCCCGCGGTAGGTGAGCAGGTAGGTCGGCAGCCAGGTCATCAGACCGTAGAGCACGAATCCGAAGCAGAAGAAGGCGGCAAAGGTCAGCCAGATGTGTGGCAGCCACCAATTGCGCCGCTCTCGGACGGCTGCGGGTTCCGGCCTAACGACAAGGTTCTTGTGGCCGGGGGCGTCACGGAGGAACAGCACCACGACGACCACGCACAGCAAACCCGGCACCAGCGTCGCGTAGAAGACCGAGCGCCAGCCCCACGCGGTGATCAGCGGAAAGGCGATCGACGGAGCCACTGCCGGACCGAGGGTCAGCGCGCTCAACATGAGCGCGAGGGGCAGGGACCTTCGCCCTGGCGTGAACCAGTTGGACAGTACGCGCCACAGCGGCGGTGCGTGGAACCCTTCACCCGCTCCCATGAGGAACCGGACGACCAGCAGGGCGGCGATGCTCCCGGCGACCACACCCGTGAGAACGCTGAACACGGTCCACCAAGCGATGGCTATGGCAATGACACGCCGCTGGCCGAAGCGATCGGACAGCGCCCCGGCCGGCACCTGAACCAGCGTGTAGCTAAGGAACAACGCACCGGATACGACGCCTGCCATTGACGGCGAGAGCCCCAGGTCGCGGGAGATGAACGGCAAGGCCGAACCGAGGATGACCCGATCGAGGTAGGACACGAGCAGAGTCAGCCACAGTACGCACACGACGACCCAGCGATACCGGCCTGTGGTGGCGGCCATCAGCCGGCCCGCCGTTCGGCGATCGATGCGTCGAACGGATCGTCCGGGGCCAGGAACTCGTTGACCGGCGATCCCAGGAACTCCGGCGTTTCGCCGGGGTCGTGCAAGCCCACGGCGAACCGCTTGATCAACGGGTCGTCCTGGAGCCCCGGTGTGTGGACCTCCAGCAGCGTGCACGGCAGGTCCGCCTTGTTCCAAGACCAGTGGATCCGCCCGGCCGGGATGCGCAAGAAGTCACCGGCGCGCAGGTGGAAGGCACGGTCCTCCACGAACACCCAAAGTTCGCCGTCGCGGAGCCAGTTGAGCTGTTCACAATCGTGTCGATGCGGACGGGAGTGGTAACCGGCGGGCCGGGTGGCGATCATCAAGGACGAAGAGTTCCCGAACACAGCCTTCGTCGTGAATGTGGCGTCGCCCATGTCGGCGATCTCTTCGGGGACGGAATCGCCACGCACGTGGATGGACACAGCATCTCCCTTGACGCTTGCGCGCGGCGGCGCTGACGCGACGCCTGTCAAGGGAGACGACCGGATTGGAGGACGGCGTGAGCGAGTTCGAACTCGGCAACGACCGCGCGGTCCGCGTCGTCTGTTGACCCGATGAGCGTAAACGACGATGCGACGCCGGGCAAGGTAGTCGCCAGAGTGATCTCGAACCGGCTTGAGCAGCGTCGATGACCGGTGCTGGTCTGGACAGACGGATACCGGCGAAAGTGGGAGGCCGTCTGCTGAGCGGCCCCCGGCCCGGCTCGGTTCGGGGGACCGGCGGCTTTCCGGACCCCCGAACTTGCCGCTATCGCGACTGCGCCGCCAGGCGGCTGTGCAGCTTGCTCAGCTCAGCGACCTCGGACAGCGCCGAGCCGTTGGCTGCCACCGTCCCATTGGGCCCGACCGGCGGCTTGGCGGGGTCGACCAGCCACGTCTTGAAGAGAGAGTCCAGCTGCCGTCCGGAAATCTGCTCGGCGAACTCGAGGAAACCCGCCGTCGTGGTCTGACCGCCCTGGAACTTCTGGTGATATCCCTTCAAGATCCGGAAGAAGGCCAAGTCTCCCACCTCGGTGCGCAGAGCCTGGAGAGTCATGGCACCACGCTCGTACACGGCGGGCTGAAACAGTCGGGTGCCCGGCCAGAGCACGAGATCCCAGAAGGTGTCCTCCTCGGAATATCTCGCGTAGAACGCGTCGGCAAGCTCCGCAACGGTGGCACCGCCTTCGCGCTCGGTCCACAGCCATTCCGCGTAGGTCGCGAAGCCTTCGTTGAGCCACATGTTCGTCCAGTCCTGAAGCGACACCGAGTCGCCGAACCACTGGTGCGCGACCTCGTGCGCAACCACCACCGACGGATCCTTGTCCTGCCAGAACTGATTGCCGTAGACCGGGCGCGTCTGGTGCTCGATCGCCGACCCCCACGCATTGGTGGCGACCCCGCCGATCGAGCTGAATGGATACGGCCCGAACTGCGTGGACAAGAAATCGGCAATTTCGGGCGTGCGCTCAATGGTGGATTTCGCGGTCGGCAACGACGTACCCAATGCCGGGTCGTAGGCGTTGTAGTACTGCAAGCCCCGCTGGGTAACGCCCGCGTCCAGCTCGAACCGCCCGAGCGCGATGAACGCCAGGTAACTGACCATCGGCTCCTCGGCCTTCCACCGCCACGTCGTCCAGCCGGGCACCGGCTGCGTGCGGCTGACGAGAGCGCCGTTGGAGACCACGGTGTTGCCGTTCGGCACGGTGGCCGACACAGCGTAGGTTGCCTTGTCCGAGGGATGATCATTGCACGGGTACCACGCCCTGCACAGCCGCGGTTGTCCCGTTGCGATGGCTCCTGTCTCAGTGTGGTACCAGACCTGAACACCGTCCAACCGCACCTGGGACGGAACGTCGGCGTACTCGACGACGACGACCATCTGCTGGTGGGCCGCGACGGGCGTACTCGGAGTGACGACGAGCTCCGTCTGGTTTTCCGGGTGGGGTCCGAATGTCGCCGGGGCGCCGTTGACCTGGACCGAAGTGACCTTCAGGGCGAAGTCCAGGTCGAACTGCGAGAGATCCTGCGTCGTGCTGGCCCGGATCGTCGTCCGCCCGGTCAGTTCGTCGGTGGCCGGCTGGTAACGGAGGTCGATGTCGTAGTGGTCGACGGTGTAGCCGCCGTTGCCTGCCCATTTGTAGAGCGGGTCGCCAACCCCGGGGGCACCGGGGGTGGCCTCGGCATTCGCCGTTCCGGTGAACAACGCGCTCAGCAGACTCACGATCGCTAGGCCCGCACCGGCCCGCGTACTCTTCCGAATGATGTCGTTCTCCTTTGTCCAGGTTGTCGGCTGCCGCGTCGCTCAGGTTCCGGCCGGGAGCGCCTCGTCGGCACACACCGAATTGGGCGGGGGAAGTGTGCCGTCGACCAGATACCGGGTGATGTACGCCTTCGAACACTCGCTGTAGAACCAGGTTGTGTGCGTTTCGCCCTGGAACGTGAGCAAGCGGGCGTTCTGCAGCGTCCGTGAAAGCTTCACTGCGTGCTGGTACGGCACGTCCGGATCGTTGGTCGTGCCCACCACCAGAACCGGGGCGACGCCCGGGGCCGACCATGGGCCACTGTAGCTGGACAGACGTTCGGCCGGCCATTGCGCGCAGGACTGGGCGTTGCCCTGGTCATAGCTCGGCGGCCCGTAGGCGAGCGCCGGTCCCAGAAGTGGAGCGGCCGCCACTGCGATCGACACGTTCGACCGCAGCAAAGCCGTATCCCGCGGGAACCGGCGGTCACCGCATTCGATGACCGCGTTGTTGTTCATATAGGTGGTGTAGCCCGGAGAGATTTCGCGCACCAGCCAGCCGCTGCGTTTGGTGGCTACCTCCTGTAAGTAGCCCGCCAGCATCGGCCAATTCGCGCGGCCGCCGCCGAGTTCCTGGGAAACCCAGAAACTGAACAGAGCCCCGGTGGCGATCACCCGTCCGTCCGAGGCACGGACCGGATCGGCGTCCAGGCTCGCTTGCAGGACACGGAAGGCTTCCACGGGGTGACCACCGCCGAACGCGCACTGCGTCGGCGACTTCAAGCACCAGGTGAGGAACCGGGTGAGTGACGCATCCGCAGCGACATATTGGTCGTAGTTGTTCCGATAGGGATCATTGGTGTAGGAGTCGGGTTCGATGCCACCGTCCAGAGCAAGTACCCTGACCCGCTCGGGAAACAGATTCGCGTAGACCGTACCGAGATAGGTGCCGTAGGAGAAGCCGAAGAAATTCAGTCTTTCATCGCCCATCGCGGCTCGCAGGAGATCCATGTCCCGCGCGGCGAACTCAGTTCCCATGTACGGGAGGAGTTCCGCATCGCTGAGGACGCAACCGTCGTTGAACTGCTTGCCGAACGCGATGGCTCGCTCGAACCCGCCGGACGACGGCCGTCCGGTGGACGCGGCCCACTGCTTGGAATACACCGGCTGCGAAACGCAAGTCACCCGCGCGCTCCCGCCTACACCGCGCGGGTCAAAGCCGACGATGTCGTACCGCTCCCGCAGTACCTGCGGCGCGCTGCTTCCCAGGTCGCGGACGGAATAGAACGCCTCCAGGCCGGGCCCACCGGGACTGGTGAACAGTGATCCGATCCGGTGTGCGGGATCGGTCGCCGGCTTGCGGATCACGGAAAGCGCGATTTTCCGGCCGCCGGGGTTCCGGTAGTCCAATGGCACCTGCGCGATCGCGCACTCGTAGCCGTCACCACTGGTGTCGCAGGGAGCCCAAGCCAGTGCCGGTATCGGAACTCCACGAAGACCGGACGGCGGCCTGGATGCCGCCGAGGCGGCCGGTGGAAACAATGTGAGGCAGGTCAAGACGACCACCCCCACGAACGTCAACACGCGTTTGAGCATGCGTCCTCAATCCGTGCTCGGTTCTTGTCCGCGGACGACCGATTGCTGCAGCCCGTCGCCGCGTGGCCGTGTCACGACAAGGACTGGAAGGTATTTGCTCGAACAGCATGATCAGGCCATCGTCGGTGCGTCAACAGATTCACTGTCCGCTGAAGCCGGTCTTCGAGGGCGGTCACTGCCGCGGCAAGCCACCGACTACGCGCACCAACGCGTCAATCGCCGCGGCGTACGCGTGGGCCGGCGGCGCCGCGTAGCCGACGACCAAAGAAGCCGCGTGCCGGCCGTCGTCGCTGCGAAGGTAAGAGCTGAGTGTATGAACACCCACGGAGGCCTTCCGCAAGGCGACCCTGGCCGTGTCCTCGGCAACGCCCGGAGGCAACTGCACGAGCGCGTGCAGCCCTGCCTCGATGCCCCGGACCTCGGTCCCCGTCAGGCGCGAGCGCATAGCCTCGACGAGGACGTCACGCCTTTCCCGGTAGCCGCGGCGCACTTTACGAAGGTGACGGTCGTAGTCGCCGACCTCGATCATCCTGGCCAGCGCCAACTGGTCGAGCGGGCTCGTGGGCCGGGCGCGGCGTTTGGCTTCGACCAACGACTCGAGCAATGGCGCCGGACAGGCGATCCAGCCCAGTCGCACTGCCGGACCGAGGGTCTTGCTGGTCGAGCCGACGTAGATGACGCGCCCCGGGCGACGGCTTTGCAGCGCGGCGATGGGCTGGCGGTCGTATCGGAACTCGCCATCGTAGTCGTCCTCCACGATCCAGCCGAGGTTGCGGTCGGCCCACGCCAGCAGTTCGTGTCGGCGTCGTGCCGACATGTGCGTACCGAGCGGGAACTGATGGGTGGGAGTGCACACCGCCACTTCCGCGTCCACAGCGTCGAGGACGTCCACCCGCAAGCCATCGTCGTCAAGAGGAACATCGACCACATTCACATGCGTGTCGAGCTGGCGGACGTGGTCTGGGACAGCGGGGTCTTCCATTCCAGCCGTCCGGACACCGACTTCGGCGAACGTTTCGCCGAGCAGTCCGAGCGCTTGGGTGTATCCCGAGCAGATGACCAACTGGGCCGGGTCGATCCGGATGCCTCGTGCCCGGCCGAGGCAGGCCGCCAGCGTGGTGCGCAGCTCGATGCGGCCACGCGGATCGCCGAAACCGAAGGCCTCCTCCGGCGCCTCGCGCAGAGTGTGGCGGACGGCGCGTGCCCACAGCTCGCGCGGGAAGGCGCGCGGATCGGGACGTCCCGGCCTGAGGTCGTGTTCGGGTTCGCCGGGCCACGCGTGCACCCGGAAGCCCGCAGCCGACCGTGCCATGGTTCCGTCGGCTACGCGGGTGGCGGAGCCTTGCCGACTGGCGAGCCATCCCTCGGCGATTAGCTGTTCGTAGGCAGCGGTCACCGTGCCCCGGGACACGCCGAGCTGGGCAGCCAAGTCGCGGCTGGACGGCAGCCGCATTCCGGCCGGGAGCCGGCCGTCTCGGACCGCTGACCGCAACGCTTCTTCCAGTGCGCGGCGGCGGCTCCCCCAACCGGGCAGGTCGAGCAAGAGCTCCAAGCTCGGGGCGTCAGCGGTTGACATGGAAGTGGTCCATCTTCTGCACGGGTAACTGGTCCAAACTTTTGGACAGGCCGTCTCTAGCGTAGCGACATGGACGCCGAACCGCGAACGAGCGCGCCCGGCCTTCCCCGTGGCCTGACCTCGGTGCTGGCAGTAGCCTGCGGCTTGATCGTCGCCGATCTCTACTATGGCCAGCCCCTGCTGCCCGAACTGGCGGCTTCATTCCGCATACCGGCAGGAGTCGCCGGACTCTCGGTCGTATTCCCCAGCTGGGTTACGCGATCGGCCTCGTCTTCGTGGTGCCGCTGGGAGACTTGCGAGCAACACGGCCGTTGATCGTCGGCCTGCTCGTCCTCAACGCCACGGCACTCCTGGTGGCAGCGCTGGCTCCTGCGGTGTGGCTGCTGCTGGCCGCGCTGACTGCCGCCGGCTTGGCCGCTTCCGCCATCAGTATGATCATCGTCCTCGCGACCGCGCTCGCGCGCCACGACCAAGCCGGCGCGGTGGTCGGCAAGCTCATGACCGGACTCCTCACCGGCATCCTGCTGGCTCGCACCATCGCAGGCGCAGTCGAGGAGGTGGCTGGCTGGCGAGCCGTCTACGGCGGCTCCGCGGTGCTGATCGCCGGTCTGGCGACGGTGCTGCACAGGCGGCTTCCACTGCACCCGACCTCCGCCACGACGACCTACTTACCGTTGCTCGGCTCGATCGCCGGGCTGATCCGACGTGAGCCGTTCCTCCGGTGGCGGATGGCGCTCGGCCTCGTCGCGTTCGCCTCCATCCAACTGCTGTGGTCCGCTCTGCCGTTGCTGCTGTACGCGAAACCGTACGAATACTCGACGGGGACGATCGGGCTGCACGGTCTGCTGGGTGCCGTCGGCGCCCTCATGGCGCACCAACTAGGGCGGCTCCACGACCGGGGGCACACCCACCGCGCGACCGGCATCCTCCTCGCACTGGCGGCAACAGCTTTGGCCCTGACAACCGACGGCACGCACCTGATACCGCTCCTCGTCGGGGTCGCGCTCTGCAGCGCGGCAACGCAGGGAATTCACATTCTCAACCAGGCGAGCCTGCTCACCTACACCCCGGCGGCCCGATCCAGGGCATCCACCGCCTACATGACCGCCAGTTTCTTCGGTGGAACAGTTGGCGGCGGCCTTGCCGCCCCCATCCACAGCGCCGGCAGCTGGCCCGCCGTCGTGGCAGCCGAGCTCGCAATCTGCGCGATCGGAGGCTTGATCTGGGTCATCAGCCGTCGACGCGGCCGTACCGCCGCAGCTTCCAAGTCCATTGGATCAGATCCATGATGACCGGCCCTTGCCGATCAGATCACACGGAACCAGAATCAACATGTTGCGTATCAGCTTCAGCGCCCGAGACTTCGCGCGTATACGAGTACTGCAAGAGCCGCAGCCGCTGTGGGAGGTTCTCCTGAGCCTGCACATGCTGCAGACCCAAGATGCGGCCTCCTCCTTCGGAGAATGGCGTCGAGCAACAAGGACGCGACTCTCACCTTCGGTGAAGATGTTGACAACGTTGGCTCGCCCGACAGGATATTCCCGGATTTTCTGACACCGCCCACAACGACACCCGACCTGCACTCCGCACTGGATGCGCTCGCACACACAGATCCTGTCGAAATCCGCGCGGACATCGACCGGCTCGCGACCGAAGCGGCGCTTCCTCCCTGGGCACACGCAATATCGGACGAAAATTCTAACGTGCTCGAGCTGCTGGTTGACAATATTCTTCAGTACTACTCAGTCGCACTGCAGCCATATTGGCCCGTGATCCGGACACAAGTCCAGGCAAGTTGGATGCAGGTCGCCGAGACGATTTTACTGGGCGGCACCGAAAAAGCCATTGGTAGCCTTTTTCCTGATTCATTGTGCGCGGCGATCAGATTCTGCACGTATCTTACCCAGAAGAACACGAGATTGGACTCGATGGCCGTGGGTTAATATTGATTCCCTCGTTCTTCTGCTGGCGCACACCCATCACGTTGGCGAACCCGCGGTCCACTCCCGTCCTGGTGTATCCCGTGGCACACGACCCGAGCTGGTTGAGTACGGGTGCCCGGCAGCCGATGACGCCTTCATATCTAGAGAAGCTCATCGGGCGCACCAGGGCAATCATCCTCTCCACAATCGGAGCGCACGCCGGAATGAACACCACCGAGGTCGCAGCAGCCGTTTACACCTCGCTCGCGAGCGCTTCGCAACATACCACCGTCTTGCGCGAAGCGGGGCTCATCACCACGGCGCGCGAGCCCGCCGGAGCCATCCACAGGCTGACAAGGCTGGGCGCAAGCCTGCTGACAGAAGAAAAGGCACGCTTCCAACAAGACGCTCGAACTGCTTAGGGAATAGGTGAAAGTCAAGGCACTGCGACATCTGCGCCGACTATCTTCTCTTCAACGGGCACTCGGCGAACCACTAAGGGATCGGCGCGCGCAAATAGCCGTTTGAGAGAAGGAGTAAACATGCGTAATCGTGATGCGTAGCCGTATAGGCTACATGTAGCTTCATTCCCGATAGTCGGGACAGTCGATGTCTCCGGCTTGATCCTGATCAGGCCGGAGACATCGACAGCAGCGCATCGAGCCATCGCGGACAAGCGGATGGGAACTCGAGCCCGCGTGTCGCACTGCCCGAGCCAGCACCCTTACTGGCTTGCCGCTTTCAGACAGCTGGCAACGTGCTCAGAGACGTCAAAGATCGTCCAAAGTCACATCAATGTGCGGGCTGAAGCGCAGCAATGGCCTTGTCATGTGGTGCGGCGCCCGCTCCCGGCCCGCTACCGAGAGACCACCTTCTGACGAAGCAGTTTCGCGCGAACGACGGCGAGGTCGACATAGTCCGAGGCGACCTCTAGCGAGATGATTGCTCCGGGAGCTCCAACGGGATCGCAAGCCGACCATCCGGGTACGTTCCCGAGCACGCGACGGCCGGCGCGGCCGATGGCATCGAGACGCGCACGTATCCGGCCTGCCCCCATCTCGTGGAACTCCCCAAGAGCCACCGCGAGGCCTGCTCGTCCTCCAATGAAAGCCTCGCGGCTCTCCAAGCGGCGAACCAGACGATCTTCACCCGGCCAAGCTTCCACGACAAGCGCCGGAGCCCGGGGATGCAGTGCGGGTTGCCACACCTTCGACACCGCCAGGTAACCAACCCCTCGAGGTCCACACAGGAACTTCCGTCCGGTTCCGTAGACCGCCGCGACCCCCTCCGGCACAGCGAACTGTCCAGCCGCTTGTGCCACATCCAAGATCACCGGAACCTCCCGGCTCGAGCACGCCACCAGGCACTCGGTGATCGGCTGCAGAACAGCGCGGTGAGACAACGCCGCTGTCATGTGAAGCAGTGCCGGCCTGCTGTGGCGTAGCCGACGTTCGAGAGCATCGACGTCGAGGACACCGCGAGAGTCGACATCGAGCAACTCAACCCGTAGGCCGCGGTCGATCAGAGCCGCCAGACTCGGCCCCCAGTCCGAGCGCAACGCCCAAACCGTGTCGCCCTTTTCGAGCGGCCAGGATGCCAACAGTTGAACGAACGCAGTCGATGCGCTCTCAGTGAACGCCACGTCTTCCGCGGTGAAGCCGATGAGGGCACCAAGACCTGCCCGGCCGTTCTTGAAGACAGAGGCCATCGAAGCCTCGGCGACATACCCTCCCACCTCCGCTTCATGAGCCAGGTATGTGGCAACCCGAGCTTGGACAGCATGACTGGTACGGCCGCAGGCAGCGGTGTCCAGGTGCAACACCTCCTCCTTCTGGAAGCGGAGGCTCGCCCATTCGCTTCCCAGCTCAGGGTAAGGCAATTCGTCAGTCATGAAACCACCCGCGAATGCAAAAAGGTCGCCGGGAAGCATTGAGCCGAGAAGGAATCACTTGATCACTTTCTACAGTATGACATGAGGTCGCCTGAGGCCTGGCAAGATGAATATTTCAAGCCTTTGCCGAGCATGGATGAGCGACTGTCGCGCCTGCCCTCGCGATCAGCAGCCCGGCGAGAGTTCAACTCGGGGCGTCGCCTCGATGCTAAGCCCGACCGCAGCTCCACTGTAGACCAGTCACGCGCCCTGCATTTGGACCACTTGGTCACTGAGCTCGCTCCGGCGACTGAGCCCGTCGCGCGATCGACCTGTTCCTTACAGAGTGTTGCCGTGAGTGACCGCGACCGGTGACCCGGCGCCGGCAGGGCCCGACTCCCGCGCGAACTCACGCAGACTGCGCGGCGCAACGCCGGTCACCGCGGCGACGGAGTCGGTCGGCCGAGCGCCGTGTCCAGCGGCAATGGTCTCGAAAAGGCTCGTCAACATTTGGGCGACCGGTCGGGGTGCGCCGGCCTTGAGAAGCTGTGAGAGGAAGGTGTCGGCTGTCACTGGCCGGTAAACCACCGTATGACCGGTCGTCGCGCTGAACGTCGCCATCGCTTCGGCGTACGAGAGGAATTCCGGCCCAGTCAGATCGTACGCACAGCCTCGGTGGCGTTCCGGGTCGTGCGCCGTCCTGGCCGCGACAACAGCGACATCGCGCGTGTCGACGAACGCTTCGCGGCCGTTACCCGCCGGCAGCTCCAAGGACCCGGCTTGCACTTGAGTAGCCAGCGGACCCGAAGTGAAGTTCTGCATGAAGTGCGCCGGCCGCAGTACCGACCAGCCCAGGTCTGCGCGACCTGCGAGGTCCCGTTCCACTGCGCTCAAAGCGACGTCTCCGGAGCGCGATCGATGCCGAAAGCGCTCAACAGCGTCACGTGAGCCACACCGAGGGAGATGGCTGTATCCACCCAGCCGGCGACGATGTCGGCGAAGGCCACGTCCTGCGCGGGCGGAACGAGGTAGACGCGCTTGACGTTCTGCAATGCACCGGCGTAGGTGGCGGGGTCGTACCAGTCGAACGCGACGTCCGCGCCCGAGCGAGCCGCGGTCCGCACGGACTCGCCGAGCTGCCGCAGCTCCGCAGCGACGAGGCGACCGGTCTTTCCGGTGCCTCCCAGGATCAACACTGTGTCGTTCATGACTTGAGCCAATCTCACCTGCGGAATGCGAGCAATGCGAGATCGTCGGTGATTGCTGTGAGATAGTCTTGCCGGGTGGACGTCCTGACCGACCTGCTGGAGCGCGCAGGCGCCCGGAGGGCCTTGTTCGGCAAAGCGGAGTTCGCCGGTCCTTGGGCCCTGGACTTCGACGAAGCGCCCGGCTTGGCAATCCACGTCATCGACGACGGCGCCGCGACGTTGGATTCACCGGAAGGGTCCTGTCACCTGCGCAGTGGCGACGTTGTCCTGGTGCGCGCAGATGTGCCGCACCAACTTTCCGGGGGAAACAAGGCAGTCCCGGTCAAGGCATCGACGTTCTTTCCCGCAGCCACCATGCCGCACCAAGCAGCTCACACCCCCACCGAGGAGCAACCTCGAACCCGGCTGTTGTGCGGCGCCTACCGGTGGACAGGCGATCTGATGAAGTCGATCAACCACCAGCTCCCGCCGGTTCTCGTCGTCCACGCGAGTTCGGCCACGTCGTTGAACAACGCATTGGCGTTGTTGCGGAGTCAACTTGAGCAAGACGACGCGGGCCGGCAGGCCATCCTCGACCGGCTCCTCGACGTAGTCCTCATCGAGCTGCTCCGCGAGCACCTGAGGAACAAGCCCACCCACCCACCTGGGTGGTTTCGCGCTCTCGACGAGCCTGCCATATCGACTGCACTCGAGGTGATGCACTCCCGCGCCGGCGATCCATGGACCGTGGCAACCCTCGCCAAGGTCGTCGGGCTTTCGCGTGCGGCCTTCTCCGCCTTATTTACCCGGACGATCGGTTCGCCGCCGATGGCGTACCTGCACAGCTGGCGAATGGCTCTCGCCCGAGACCACCTGCTCACCTCGACTACGACGATCTCCGAAGTCGGTCGCGCCATCGGCTATACGTCGGAGTTCGCGTTCTCCGCAGCGTTCAAGAAAGCCCATGGGTTGCCACCGGGAACCTGGCGCAAGGAAGCCGGACAGATCATGAGCTGAACGACCTCCGAGCGGTTGCGGCGCGATCAGCCAGCTGTCGCCCGCCGCCGCAACTCACCGTGCGCCAGTTCCAAAGCCAGCTCCGCCGCGCCGACGACGCTGGCCTCGGCGCCGAGTGTCGTTATCCGCATTTCCGGCGGGTAAGGCAGCAACAGCTCGACCGACTCCTCGACGGCGGTCAGCAGGAGCGGGTTGGAGCCGACGCCGCCTCCCAGGACCACCAAGTCCGGATCGATTACCGTGCAGACACTGGAAATCGCCATGGCCAGGAGTTTTGCTTCACGAGCGACTATCGCTCGCGCAGCAGGTACCCCTGATGCAGCAAGATCGAACAGGCGCTCGACGGTCTGAGGACAGCCGTCCGGCCAACCCGTACGACGCGCCGCCGCATCCAGCATGCCGGCCGCGGACGCTTCGTCCTCGAGCGCGCCACGGCGACGATGTTCGGGCGCGAACGGGTCGGTCGCCAGAGGCATGTAAGCGATCTCGCCCGCAGCGCCGTGCCGGCCGCGCAACAACCTGCCCTCGCACACGACCCCCATGCCGATGCCGGCACCGGCGGAGAGGAAAGCGAAAGTCGGCGCCGGCCCCGTCCCGCCGTGCCTCAGCTCGGCCTGAGCTGCGCAGTTGACGTTGTTGTCCAGCGCCAGAAGGCTCACACCGCGCCGTCGAAGTAGCGATTCAAGGTCGAACTCGTCGTCCTGGCCGAGGTTGTAGCTCAAGGAGACTCGGTGTGACGACGGACTCACCGCCCCTGGAGTGGAAACTCCGAGGGCCAGGAGCGGGAGCTGCTCGAACCCGTTCTCCCTCTTGACCCGGTCCACGAGCGCGATCGCCTGATCGACGACTTCTGCCGCCCCCACCGGCCTCGTCGCCTCGACTGCGCCGACGAGGCGCTCGCCGCAGAGGCCGACCAGCAGGATACGAATGTTCATCCCGCCGAGATCGACACCGGCGACGCAGCCCGTCTCCGGCTGCAGTTCGTACGCGATCGCGGACCGCCCCCGCCCGGCGCTCGGGCGGACGCCGGCGGGCCGGACGAGGCTGGCCTGCTCGAGCCTGCGGATCGCCTGCGATACGGCCGGCTTCGAAAGACTGGTCGCCACGGCGATCTCCGGCCGCGTGGCCGACCGCTGTTCCAGCAGGGCGTCGAGCACCCGGATCTCACTCGTCATGAAGCCGACCATCCATAAGCAAGCGAGTTTACCAGTAAAGTCGCGCAGGCACACCCGCTACAGCAGGCCTACCCCCTGACCTGCAAGTTTGCCAACTTGACCTTGTCTTTTTTCGTTAAGCCGCTTAACTTGAACAGGTTGGAGACAGGAGGCAGCCATGGACGCACACACCTGCTACGCGGGATCGCTCCAGACTGGTCTCGGACGGGCCATACCGTTGAGCTCGAGGCGGTTGCGCACCTCGGCCGCGCGCCTAGTCGGGAGTGACAGCACCTCCTTAGCGAGCAGGCGCACGCGTCGCTTGAGCTTGAGGTAAGCCTGAACCAGCATCGGACCGCAGGGTGGCCAACTCAACTGAATATCAACAAACTGGGGGTAGCACAATTGCTGCGCATTCACTTCACCGCAAACGATCTCGGTCGCATACAGGTGCCGCCGGAGCCGCACCGCTGTGGGAAGTCCTACTGAGTCTACACCAACTGCAAACTAGAGGAGGAAGCCCACTTTTCGAGTCTTGGCGTCGCGAAGTTGCAGTCAAACTGCCGCCGTCGACGGCCATGCTGACAACGCTCGCGCGACCTCACGGCTACTCACCCGATTTCCTTACGCCAACGACAGCCTCCCATGACCTTGGAGCGGCACTTACTGAAATTGTGAACACGGATGCCGACCACCTTCGAGCCGACATCAGCAAACTCGCCGAAGAAACGAGTCTTCCGTCCTGGACCCAAGCGGTCGCCCGCGGCGACAAAGACATGCTGACACTTCTCACCAACAACATCCACAATTACTACGTGACCGCACTCAAACCATATTGGCATGCCGTTCGGGCGCACACGCAAGCAAGTAGGGCATACGTCGCCGACCTCCTGCTCACGGAAGGAGTCGAAGGAGCGTTAGGCAGGATGTTTCCCAATTCGACTTGGAGGAACTGGACGCTTCACGTTCCATACCCTGTCGATCAAGACCTTCACCTGCAAGGACGCGGACTGATCCTCATACCGGCCTTTTTTTGCTGGCGTCTACCTGTTACCCTGGTCCGCTCGCGCTCGACACCTATGCTTGTTTACCCGGTTCAGCATAAGTTCGACACGCTCTCCACCGACCCTTCCGTCGGCACTCCATCACCGTCGCTGGAGAAATTGATTGGACGCACCAGAGCGACAATCTTGTCGACTATAAGTATGAATTATGGGATGAATACCACCGAATTGGCCAACGCAGTTCACACATCACTTGCCAGCGCATCACAACATGCGAGCGCGCTGCGCGATGCCGGGCTCATCACCACAGTCCGCCGGACTGCGGGGGCCGTCCACAGAGTATCGAAGCTCGGCGCGAACCTCTTGGCGAGCTCGTCACCGCGGATGGAACCCGCACATATCAAGAACCCAGGTACGCGGCAGGCTCGCTCACTCAGCTGAATTATGCCAATTGACGCCACGACACGACAATAAACCGAATATCGCCGAAGACTTCGTCAAGAGTCAGACGGATTCATCATTGCTGCTGGGGGTCCGAACAACATCGAATGCCGGGGCACCCGCAGGCAGAGTCTGCCCCGGCAAGGCGGCCAGGAACGCGAGCGGCGCCGCCGGCGCCGCCGCAATCAACGCCTCCCTCAGTTGATCTTTGCCGCCTGAAGCCGCTATCGGGTAACAAAATAGTCAGAATTCAAGAATATCCAAATGCGTGCCGTCGCCACTGTTCTCAAGCCGCCTGCAATGTGTTAAAAACTACCCAGAGACACCTGCAGACCGATACCACCGAGGACTTCATGCAATTTAGAATGCTTGGACCCGTGGCAGTCATGCATCAAGGCGTATCATTGCCACTCAGGGGACCAAAGCCGACAACACTGCTTGCTGCACTTCTACTGGCCAATGGAAATGTCGTGTCGACCGAGCGATTGATCCACATACTGTGGCCCTACCATGCTCCGAACACGGCTACCGCACTTATACATACTTATATTTCAACTTTACGAAAGATACTGCGAGCGAACACGGGCCGCAACGGTCCCAACATCTTCACCCAGGCACCTGGGTACCGACTCGAAACAGGAGATTCGCAGGTCGATCTGCTCGAATTTAACACAGTTTCGAACAAGGCCAGAAAAGCTTACGATGCGAATCAGACGGCCGACGCCGCCGTTCTGGCCGAACACGCACTGAAGCTACGCCGGGGACCAGTTCTGGGCGGCGCAGTCGGCGAGTACATGGCAATCGAGGTCGCCAGGATTGACGAGTTAATCTTGTCGATCGAAGAACTGCGTGCAGCTGCCCACATCTCACAAGGAAACGCGGCAGCAATCGTGCCTACATTGATGTCGCTTGTTGATGAAAACCCGCTCCGGGAGACGTTCCGGGGCCAGTTGATGGTTGCACTTTCGCAGGTTGGCAATATTCCTGGAGCGCTGCGCGCTTATCGCCAGGGGTACACAATGATGGTCGATGAACTAGGTATTCAACCTGGGGCTCAACTCAGGGCAATACACGAGTCACTATTGCGCACCAGCGCCCTGTAGCCCCTAAGCAACACCGGCTTACAACCGGCGAACCTACCCCACTCCTGAACTGGGGGCCGACGCTGACGCCGACAGTCCAGTTGGATAGTTTGCGTGCATACCACCAGGACCGACAAGCCGTTTTGGTTATATCTGAACCCCGTTGTCGATCTTTCTGGATCAGAAGCCTTGCCGAGTAAATCGCGTATTGTCGCCCGACATGGCACTGACCAAACCGTCACCCGTCCGGCGACGTCATGGAACGACTTCGCAGTCTGAACATGCCTGGACAAAGGGCCTTGTTGGAGCTTCCTCGCCACAGGGAGGCACGTCGTGAGTTCACCCACTCGATCCGGGGAACCGCCCGCGCTGGAGCGCAAGATCGGTCCGCTGCAGGCCACCGCGATCAACATGACCCAGATGTGCGGGATCGGCCCGTTCGTCACGATCCCCGCCATGGTCGCCACCATGGGCGGCCCGCAGGCGATGTTCGGCTGGATCATCGGGGCGATCGTCGCGCTGGCCGACGGGCTCATCTGGGCCGAACTCGGCGCCGCCATGCCGGGCGCCGGCGGCACGTACCTCTACCTGCGCGAAGCGTTCCAGTACCGCACCGGACGGCTGATGCCGTTCCTGTTCGTCTGGAGCGCGGTGCTGTTCATCCCGCTGATCATGTCGACCGGCATCATCGGGCTCGTCCAGTACCTCGGCTACCTGATCCCCGGCGTCACCGACGACGCGGGCACGACCCCGCTGGGCAAGATCATCGGTGTCGGCATCACGCTGGTGATCATCCTGGCGCTGTTCCGCAAGATCGGCCAGATCTCGAAGCTCACCACGGTCCTGTTCGTCATCATGCTCGCCGCGGTGCTGACGACGATCGTCGCGGCGTTCTCCCACTTCAGCGCGGCCCAGGCGTTCGCCTTCACCCCGGGCGCGTTCAGCTCCTCCGGCGACGGGACGTTCTGGGGCGGCCTCGGCGCCGGCCTGATCATCGCCATCTACGACTACCTCGGCTACAACACCTCCGCCTACCTCGGCGGCGAAGTGCGCAGCCCGGGTCGCACGCTGCCCCGCTCGATCATCTTCTCCATCCTCGGCATCATGGGCCTGTACTTCCTGCTGCAGGTCGGCGTGCTCGGCTCGATCCCCCTCGACCAACTGAAGGACGCGAAGTCGGTCGCGTCGTCGGTGCTGGAACA
The DNA here is from genome assembly GCF_042652605.1 of Amycolatopsis plumensis. Taxonomy (NCBI): domain Bacteria; kingdom Bacillati; phylum Actinomycetota; class Actinomycetes; order Pseudonocardiales; family Pseudonocardiaceae; genus Amycolatopsis; species Amycolatopsis plumensis. The sequence continues at coordinate 44,892 of NZ_JBHSJY010000001.1, forward strand.
GGTGTGGGGCACCGGGGTCGCCAAGACCATCACCGTGCTGATCGTCATCGCCGCCATCGGGTCGGTGTTCGCCGGCCTGCTCGGCGGCTCCCGTGTGCCGTTCGAAGCCGCGCGCGACAAGGTGTTCCTCCCGGTGTTCGGCAAGCTGCACCCGAAGCTGCACCTGCCGACCGCGGGCGTGCTCACCATGGGCGCCATCACGATCCTCGGCTCGCTGTTCACCCTGACCACGGTGATCAACGCGGCGGTCGCGACCCTGGTCATCATCCAGTCGCTGGCCCAGGTCGCCGCGATCGTCGTGCTCCGCCGCCGTCAGCCGAACCTGAAACGGCCGTACCGGCAGTGGCTCTACCCGGTGCCGACGATCATCGCGCTCATCGGCTGGGTCTACATCTACGTCTCCGCCGACTGGCTGTCCATCGGCTTGTCGCTGGGCTGGATCGTCATCGGCGCGGTCGCCTACCTCGTCTACGCCAAGACCGAGCGCACCTGGCCGTTCGGACCCAGCCCGGCACCCGCTTGATCAGAGCTTCGCGAGGGTCGCCCAGCGATGTTGCTTCCTCGGCGGCAGGAAGCGACCAAACACTGTGCCGGCGAAGTGCCCCCCAGCGACGACAGTGCGGTCGTCGTGATACTGCTCGAGCAGCGCCACCCGGGCGTACGTGCCTCGCTCGGCATCGACATCGAGCAGGAAGTTCCAGTGGGTTTCACTGACCTGAGCCTGGGTGTGCATGACGTCACCCAGGATGAGAACACGCTCGTCACTCCCGGGGTCGGTCACGAGCAGGCTGGTGTGGCCCGGCGTATGCCCGGCGGTCGGCAGGGCGGAGATGCCTGGGACCACATCCTCAGCGCGGTCGAAGAACTGAATCACGGAGCTCAGCGGCTTCTGCACGGCGTCCGGGTCCGGCCCGGTCACCTCGGCTTGTCCGTTCCAGTAGTTCCATTCGTCTCGGTCCACCAGATGCCGAGCCCGTCCAAAGGTCAGAGCGTTCGCCGGGCTGGTGTGGACGACGCCCGGTGCCGGAGCGAGATCACTCGTCCATCCCACGTGGTCGTGGTGGAGGTGCGTGAAGATCACGGTGTCGATTTCGGCGGGGTCAACACCTTCGTCCGCAAGGCTGTCGAGGAGCGCCCCACCGGTGAACGAGCCCATCCCCGGCACCTCGAAGTCGACCGCTCCGAGGCCGAGATCGACCAGGACTCGATGGGTCGGCGTGGTGACGAGGAACGAACCGACGCTCACTGGGAGCCGACCGTCCGGATCGAGGTAGGGCGCATATGCGGCCCACCCGTCCGAACCGGAAGAAGGGAAGAGCGTCGAGGGCTCGAGGTGAACTTCGCCGTCGGGCAGGTAGGTGATCGTCGTCGATCCGATGGTGACTTGGCTCCGCGGTGCCGCACTAAGCATTTCTCATCCTTCCTGAGGGGATATCGCTTACCATCGGTTAGTGTCATCGCTCCCGCAAGTACGCACTTGCAAGTCCGTACTCGGCTGGATCGCGTGGTCGACGAGCTTTCCTCGGGTTAGCATCGAGCCATGCGCGCAACGCATCCTCGGCCGCGTCCTGGCAGCCGCCGACCTGCCCGCGCCCGCTTGGCGGATGGCCATTTGGCCAACGTGTACAGTGCCGCGTGCCCGTCCCGCCAGGCACTGGACCGGCTCGCCGACAAGTGGAGCGTTCTGCTGGTCGGGGCCCTGTCGTCAGGCCCGCACCGGTTCGGGCAGCTGCGGGATCAGATCGACGGCATCAGCGAGAAGATGCTCACACGGACGTTGCGCAGCTTGGAGCGAGACGGCCTCGTCAGCCGGGAGTCCTTCGCCGACCGGACGGTCAGCTATCGTCTGACACCACTCGGCCGAACTCTGCAAGAACCGATGGCCGCCATCCGCCAGTGGGCCGAGCAGCACATCAACGAGATCGAGGAGGCCCGGCTGCTCTCCGACTCCGCAGACGATGGTGACTGACTCACCCATCGATGGTTCGGTAAGGCGCGGGACCGCCGGGCCGCCGCTCGCCGCACACCTGACAGCAGGCCTACGGAGACAGAAGCACCTCAGCTTCCGACAACTCGTGGGCTCCGCCGGGTTCCGATTGGTGTCGCACAAGGACCCGGCCGTCGTCGGTCAAGGCGAACACGAAGATCCGGCCGTCACCGTCGACCACCGATGACGGCTGCCCCACCACCACTGCTCCGAGGTCGGACCACTCATCGTCGAACCTCGAGTCCGGCCCGATCTGCTTCGTGGTGCTCAGGCCGCTACCACCGTTGGTCTCGAAGAGCACGATGCGACGATCGGAACCCACTTGTTGCGTAGCGTCAACGGACGCGATCGCATCAACACCGCCATGTCCGCCGACCAGGTCGGTCGACGAGTTCCACGATCCATCGGGTCGCTGCCAAGTGCGTCCCACCAGGCTCGCACGGTCCACCTGCGCGTTTCGTGCGAGCCGGTAGTAAACCTCCACGTGGCCGTCGTTGCTCGACGCCGCACGCGGCGGCCCGGCCGGCTCCATCCCGGGCAGATCCGGCTGAAGCTCGAAGACCTGAGCGCCTGTCTCGACGTCGGCGCGCCGCGCTCGCCAATACTTGATGCGGCCAACTCCGCTCTGGACAGCATAGGCGAACAGCGACACCATGCCAGTGTTCCCCACGGTCACCGCGAGCCCATCCTGAACACCTGAGCCCCCACCCAAATCCACCCAGTTCGTCCGGAAACCAGCGTTGGGGTAGGATTGGACCTTCGAACTGACGCCTCCGCCGGCATTTTTGATGAAGACTTGCAAGCGACCGCCGGGCATGAGCGACACGATCGGCAGGCCGACTTGCGCCGGATCGCCGGCATCTGCGTTGGGATTCCCCAATGACGTCCATTGCGCGTTGAATTCGCCGTTGGCCGACACCTGCCAGGTGGTGACCACCTCGTTCGTGTCGGTCCGAAGAGCAAAGCACTGAAGACGTCCGTCTTCGTTTCGCGCAACAGAAATACCCGGGGCCAGCGGACCGGGCGACGTCAGCACGGTCGGAGCCGCGAACGATCCGTCAGAGTTCTGCCACCAGGTAACAAGCTGCCCACCCTCCACAGCAAAAGCCTGCACCGTGCCGTCTTCATTTCGCGATGCCCAAGTTGTACCCGTTGATGCACGGTAATACATTCGTTGGGGCCAACCGGCGTAGTCGCCGGTGGGGGGCGCGTCGATCTCCGCGTCGAATTTCAAATACTCACCGAAGACTGCTCTCTTCAGACCGTACGCCTCCGCATCCAAGTTGACTTGGCTATCATCGATGTTGTAATTCCGATACGGAACAACACGTACGGTCGCGCCGCTGGCCGATCTACTGAAGTTCTGCACCGCATCTTGGGCAAACTTCGCACCGACGATGTGATCACTATGATCGTTACCCCAGCTGGGGTTGAACCGGTAGCGTGAATCAGGTTCATAGTCCTGGATACGCACCAAGGTCGCATGAAACTTCTGATACAACGCCGCCAGCACACTGACGACTTGAACACCGCTTTGATATACCGTGCGATTCGCCGACGTAAGGGCACTTCCGTCAGGTATCACCGTACCCGCGCCGCGTTCGTCGGCCCAAAGGTGGTAAAGGCTCGCACCGCGGAGGCGGTAATCGTTCCCATTGACATCGACGTCCACATCTGCCCAGTCCGGCAGGTTGAGGAAGACGAGCTGGATATCTCTCCTGGCCTTCAGAGTGTGAATCTCCACCCATGCGCCGGAGATGAGAAGGGCGTTCTGTTCCCAATCGTCGGCGACACCCGCCATCCGTGCATATGCCGCATGAGCGCCGAGCTGGCGGCAACGTGCGTAGAGCTCACGATCCAGAAATGAAGGCTGGCGGCACACCGTGGGACTCGGTTCGGCACTGACACCCGGGGTCGACGTATATCCGCCTTCTCCGGCGGTGATGTAAACCGTCTTCACAGCTCTCCCGGAACGGATGGAGTTGTACACGTCCGGATTCATGAAGAGCAGGTCGTCATCTTGGTGGGCCACCACGTCAACCACAACGGCAGCTGCCGGCTCGACAGCAGCAGCAGATCCTGGGAAGGGCGACATCGCGACGAGCAAGGGTGTTACAGAAAGGCACCGAATCCAGCTCGGCAGGGAATCCCACATCTAACTCTCCATATTCAGGCGCCAGAGAAGCACTCGGCTGGTTGTTGGTGGTTGGAGGGTGGTCGAGCCGGGGTGGTGTCCCGGCTCGACCGTGGGGGTTAGGGGGTGGGTGGGCCGCCGAAGGGGTTCCAGCCGGTCCAGTCTCCGTTGGTTTTCTGCTGGTGGCGGTTCCAGATTTGGTCGTCGCCGGCAAGGTGGATTTCGAGGCGTCCGTCGGCGTTGGTGGCGATGTTGATGTCGCGGCCGTGGCCGTTCATGTCGGCCCAGCCTGCCAGGCCGAGGTTGGGTCCGATCTGCCAGTTCTGTTCGGCGGCGTTGCCGTTGGTGGTGACAATCTCGAGGTGGCCGTCGGCGTTGCGGCTTGCGGCGATCTGCGCTTCGGGAAGCCCTCCGGTGGCTGCCCAGCCGGTCCAGTCGCCGTCGATGGTCTTCGCGTAGCGGTGCCAGACCTGGTCGTGCCCGGCCAGGAACACTTCCAGACGCCCGTCGGCGGAAGGGGCCACGGCGATGTCGGTGCCGCCGCCGGCTTCTTCCTGCCAGTCCGACCAGCCGCCGTTGGGGTCTTTCTGCCAGCGGTGCAGGGTTTTGTCGGTGTTGACCGCGAAAAGCTCGAGTCGGCCATTGCCGCTGCGGCCGGCGCCGAAGTGGGCCATGCCGAGGCCGCCGATACCGGTCCAGCCGGTCCAGTTGCCGTCGGTGGACTTTTCGTAGCGGTGCCAGACCTGGTCGTGCCCGGCCAGGAACAGCTCCAACCGGCCGTCCGCGTCGGGCACCACCGCGATGTCGGTGCCGCCGCCGGCTTCCTCCTGCCAATTCGACCAGCCACCATCGGCTTGTGTCTGCCAGCGGTGCAAAGTCTTGTCGTTGTTCACCGCGAACAGCTCCAAACGCCCGTCCGCGCTACGCCCGATACCCAGCCGGGCACCCGGCAAACCACCCAGCTGCTCCCAACCCGACCAGGCACCATTCAGCTCCGTCTGCCACCGATGCCACACCCCATCAGCACCACCGGCAAACATCTCCAACCTGCCACTCAACGACGGCGCGGCAACCACCCGCCCCGTGGACTGAAACCGAGGCAAATCATTGTCGATGTAACTGGGCGAATCCGCCTCGGGCGGCGACACGTAGCCTGAAATCAAGACGTTTCCTCCGCCACCTCGACTGGCCAGAGGGTCCACGGTCCTGCGAACCACCGCTTCGTTCCAGTTGCCATCGACAGTGACGATATTTCCGTCCGCAAGTACGTCGACTACGACAGATATGTGACCATCGAAGAAGTCAGGCTCACCATAGATCGCTACGTCTCCTGGACGTGGATTGCCACCCTTCGTACCCGGAGGCCGACGCTTGTACAGCCCTCGAGGCTCGCCCCACTGCGCCCACTGCGTAGCTACCCACGAACTCGGGATGTACTTGACCCCAGCCGTCCGCCATACCCACTGGGTGAAGATTGCGCACCATTCGTACTCCGTACACGGACCGTACTTCAGGCACCTCGCGTTCGCCTCCGAAGCACCGACTTCAGCGTTCGCGATCGCGGCGATGTTCTCGCGTAGGCTCGCTGCTTGCGCAGACGGCGCCGCGACGGAGCCAGCCACGAGGAATGCGGCAGCCATAAGTATGCCGAAGACTGTTTTCAGGTAAGCGTATCTTTTCTGTTTCATACCGTCCTCGTTTCGCTATAGATTGCTGTGGCAGATTAGCCGGTGCCAATGTAGAAACGCTGCAATTGTAAACGCGCGAGATTGCAGTGCATTTATAGGACCAAGTGTTAGCTTGATCGCCTAGCAATGAGCTTCGAAAACCTAAGGAGTGCAAGTACTGTGCCGAGATTTCTTTTGGCGACCCTTGCGGCAGCCTTCGCAATGGGCGCGGCAGCGACGCCGGCCGGCGCTGCCATCGATCCACCGGTGAGCGTCGAGAGCTGCTCCTATATACCGCCAGAGCGGGACTTGTCGGTGACAAAGATTGTGTACGAAGTAGGAAAAAGCCGCGGCGTGTCTGAGAAGGTCATGCTAGCCGCTTTCGAAGCCGGCTGGATCGAATCGAACATGAACAACCTCAACTGCGGCGACCTGGATTCCCTTGGCGTGTTCCAGCAGAGACCAAGTCAAAACTGGGGTACGCCTGAGCAAATCAGAGACGTTCGTTACGCGGCAACAAAATTCTTCGAACGTGCGCAAACTTTGGAACCACTTTTTCCGGGACTATCCGCAGGCTTGCTTGCAGACGAAGTTCAAAATTCGTGCTGTCCATATAAATATGATCAGGCTGAGACCAAGGCGCGGAGCTTGCTGGATGAGGTTAAGCGCCTGCTGCCGAACCTGATCGACAATGATTTGCCTCGGTTTCAGTCCACGGGGCGGGTGGTTGCCGCGCCGTCGTTGAGTGGCAGGTTGGAGATGTTTGCCGGTGGTGCTGATGGGGTGTGGCATCGGTGGCAGACGGAGCTGAATGGTGCCTGGTCGGGTTGGGAGCAGCTGGGTGGTTTGCCGGGTGCCCGGCTGGGTATCGGGCGTAGCGCGGACGGGCGTTTGGAGCTGTTCGCGGTGAACAACGACAAGACTTTGCACCGCTGGCAGACACAAGCCGATGGTGGCTGGTCGAATTGGCAGGAGGAAGCCGGCGGCGGCACCGACATCGCGGTGGTGCCCGACGCGGACGGCCGGTTGGAGCTGTTCCTGGCCGGGCACGACCAGGTCTGGCACCGCTACGAAAAGTCCACCGACGGCAACTGGACCGGCTGGACCGGTATCGGCGGCCTCGGCATGGCCCACTTCGGCGCCGGCCGCAGCGGCAATGGCCGACTCGAGCTTTTCGCGGTCAACACCGACAAAACCCTGCACCGCTGGCAGAAAGACCCCAACGGCGGCTGGTCGGACTGGCAGGAAGAAGCCGGCGGCGGCACCGACATCGCCGTGGCCCCTTCCGCCGACGGGCGTCTGGAAGTGTTCCTGGCCGGGCACGACCAGGTCTGGCACCGCTACGCGAAGACCATCGACGGCGACTGGACCGGCTGGGCAGCCACCGGAGGGCTTCCCGAAGCGCAGATCGCCGCAAGCCGCAACGCCGACGGCCACCTCGAGATTGTCACCACCAACGGCAACGCCGCCGAACAGAACTGGCAGATCGGACCCAACCTCGGCCTGGCAGGCTGGGCCGACATGAACGGCCACGGCCGCGACATCAACATCGCCACCAACGCCGACGGACGCCTCGAAATCCACCTTGCCGGCGACGACCAAATCTGGAACCGCCACCAGCAGAAAACCAACGGAGACTGGACCGGCTGGAACCCCTTCGGCGGCCCACCCACCCCCTAACCCCCACGGTCGAGCCGGGACACCACCCCGGCTCGACCACTGCTTCCGGATCCCGTCGGCGTTGAACACGTCGTTCGGAGTGGCGGGCTTGCGGACAACGAGCTCGTCGGGCGGTGCGGGTGGAAAGCAATGACGCAAGGTGTGCGTGGTTGGGGTAGACCGCGAAAACTGACGTGGGCCTGGACCAGTACCAGGTCCGCCGCTACGACGCCTGGTACCGGCACATCACCCTGGCCATGCTTGCCCACACCTACCTGGCCGTCGCCGCCGCGATAGCCCCGAAAGCCCTGGCAGCGGCCGCATCCCAATCACGCTTGGCGAGGTCAAGCGTCTCCTGGCACACCTGATCACCACCCGCTCGACCGCCTCGCAACCTGGGCCTGGTCACACTGGCGCCGACGCCACCAGCATCGAGCCCGACAAGCTCACTACCAGCGAAGACAAGCTATTGATCACAAGCCGTGTGTTCGGCGTCGGCCTGGGTAGAGGTCACCCGGATGGCAGACTGTGACGAGTCACGCCGCGTGCGGCGGACGAGCTGCTATCAAGCCAATCAGGTAGGCCAGACCGACGCCGACGCTCCAGCAGACATCTCGGGGGCACGGCAAACCATCACTATCGCCAGGTCAACGCAACCGGCTTCCTGTGGGCCTTCGGCGCCATTTCCCGACCTGGACCTGCCAAGGACCACTACGACCGACGACGCGCCCGCGGCGACCGCCACGCCGCCACCCTGCGGCACCTGTTCAACCGCATGCTCGGCCAGCTCGTTCACTGCCTGCACACCGGCCAGACCTACGACCCGATCAAGGCCTTCGGCGAACCAGTGCACCCTGCCGAAGCCACCGCAGCTTGACAGTTAGCGAGATCGGAGGTCTCGATGCCCGGCATCGGAGTCAGGACCGCCGCCCGCATCCTCCTCGAAGTCGGCGACGCCTCCCACTTCGCCACCTCCGGGCACCTGACCGCTTACGCCGGCATCGCTCCTGTCACCCGCAGCTCCGGAACATCGATCAAGGGCGAGCACCCTGCCCGGACCGGCAACCGCCAGCTCAAACGAGCGTTCTTCTCCGTCTTCGCCGTCCTGGCCGACCCGACCAGCCGGGCCTACTACGACCGCAAAGTGCGCCACGAGGCGCTTGATGTTCGAGTGGAGGTGAGAGACCTTCGCCGCCCGGCCGTCGCAGCGGCCGGGTTGAAGCTGGGAGCAGCCCGATCCGGGGAACGCCGGGGAGGGTGGGAAGCAGCTCCGACAACGTCGGGACGCGCCAGCACTGCCAGATGGTGCGGGTCCGGCTAGCGAGGCCAGAGGGTACAGCGCAAGCAAACCAGTGGTTGACGCCCCGTAAGCGTCGTACCGGCTCCAACCTGGCGGATGCGGGCCGGGATGCAGTGCGCGGTTCCTGTTTTGCGAGGGAATCGACTCCGAAGCCATGTTTCCCAAGTGGCGAGGAGGCCACGCTGACAGTCTGCGGCGTAGGCGTGGCGATGCTGCCGGGGTAGAGCTGGGTGCCTGCCTGGCCGATCGAACACCGAGTGAACGTGGGAACCGCCCTCGCTCGCCCTCCCCGCTGGGCAGCCAGCCCGGCGGCGGGCAGGTCCGTTGCCGACCGATGGGCGTGGGGCGGGACGGAGGTCTCGTAGTACTCCGAGCCGGGGAAAGCCCGGCACATGGGGAAGGAGACCAGCAAGTCAGCAAGGAGGATGCTGGAATGCCGGGAGGCCACGGGTGAACACCCGCGATCCGGAATCGGTCCTGTATTGGGCTGAGCGCCGGGTACTGGAGATCCAGACCAAACTGCACCGATGGGCGACCGACGATCCTCAGCGTCGGTTCGACGATCTGTTCAACCTCGTCACCGACCCTGCTTTCCTTTTGGTGGCATGGGATCGAGTGCGGAGCAACAAGGGGTCGCGCACGGCCGGAGTGGACGGCAAGACCGTCCACTACATCGAAGCCGTTACTGGGGTCGAGGAGTTCCTCGACCAGCTTCGCTGCCAGCTCAAGCAGCGCAGCTTCCGCCCGGTTCCGGTCCGGGAACGGATGATCCCGAAGGCGAACGGCAAGATGCGCCGCCTGGGCATCCCGACCACGGCCGACAGGGTGGTCCAAGCGGCCCTGAAGCTGGTGTTGGAACCGATTTTCGAGGCGGATTTCCACCCGTGTTCCTACGGGTTCCGCCCCGGACGAGGGGCGCAGGACGCGATCGCCGAGACATGGTTCCTGGCCAAACACTCCTACGAGTGGGTGGTCGAGGGCGATATCGAGGCATGCTTCGACATGATCGACCACACGGCCCTGATGGACCGGGTGCGCCGTCGTGTCGGAGACAAACGCGTGCTGGGCCTGGTGAAGGCGTTCCTGAAGGCTGGCATCTTCAATCAAGACCGGCAGTTCAGGAACACCGAGACCGGCACTCCGCAGGGAGGCATCCTCTCGCCGCTGCTGGCCAACATCGCCCTGTCGGTCCTGGACGAGTACTTCGCCCAGGTCGAGGGCGGCCCGGCCACCCGCGAGTGGGAACGCCAGAAACGACGGCGGCGGGGCCAGGCCAACTACCGGCTGATCCGGTATGCGGATGACTTCCTGGTCATGGTGTCCGGCGACCGCGAGCACGCCGAACAAGCGCGTGACGTGGTGGCGGCGGTCCTGGCGCCGATGGGCCTGCGTCTGTCGGAAGCCAAGACGATGATCACCCACATCGACGAGGGCCTCGACTTCCTCGGCTGGCGCATCCAGCGCCACCGCAAGCGAGGCACTGACAGGCAGTACATCTACACCTATCCGGCCAAGAAAGCCCTCAAGGCCGTCATGGCCAAGGTCAAGATGATCTGCCGGCAGAACAACAACGAGCCCTTGGCGGCCCTGCTGCGCCGGCTCAACCCGGTGCTGCGGGGCTGGGCCACTTACTTCCGGGCCGGGGTGTCCGCCTCGACATTTCAGTACCTGTCCAAGTACGCCTGGGAACGGGTAATGGGATGGATCAGGCGCAAACACCGCAAGATCACCTGGAAGGAACTTCGACGCCGCTTCTGCGGCGGCGAATGGTGGCCCACCGACGGTCAGTCCTACCTCTTCGACCCCGGCCGGATGCGGATCATCCGCTACCGCTACCGGGGCACGAAGATCCCGACACCGTGGACCGCCACGAGCTGAGGACCACCGGCTACCCGGCCGGGACTTGTGGAGAGCCCGGTGCTCAGCAATGGGCACGCCGGGTTCGGCGGGCGGCCCGAGGAAACGGACCAGTCGAAAGACCGGCACCGCGCCTCGGGCCGACCCAACCGAGCGGAAGGCAAGAAACACAACGCCGCCCTCATCTGCCTGGCCCGCCGACGCTACGACGTCCTTCACGCCATGCTCCGCAACCGCACCCACTACCGCCACCCCGAACCAACACCGGCCCCGGTGCGGCTCGACAAACCCCAAGGTACTCCCCGCAGACGCCGTCGCTCGGCCGAAATCCATGCTGCGAACCGTCCTGTACGATCACCCGATCAGCAGCAGCCGGCATACTGGAGACGTTCGCGCGGAAAACATCACCACGGTGAACACCTCCGGTGTCGGGATACGGCGTGCGCGGCGCGAGAGTCATCGACACTGAAATTATTGCGGGCGAATTGGTTACGATTTGTCCGCACACGGACAACGAAAGTCCGCCCGTCGTGGCTGAAGCCACGACGGGCGGACTTTCTTGCCCAGAAACCGCAGAACGTGGGGGGAACGTCACGGTAACCGAGCCGCATCGGCAGCAATCTGCTGCTGCCGTAATGGCACTGTCGGAAACCTGCCCGTGAAGGGCAATCGACAGCTTTGTCTTTGGCGTTTACCGGACGGTGGCGTCCAGGCTATCCCTACGAACCGAACGTCACGCTGAGCGCTTGGACCCACACCTTCGAACCAGGAGCGATTCGCGTCACAGACCCGGCACAAGCTTCCTGAGTGTAGGCCCACGCATAGGAGTCAGTCTGGTTGTCGGCCCACGTTTGTCCCACGGTGCCGGAGAAGAGAGCATGACAAGGCGCCGGAGCCGGGTTCTGGAGCACTGTCTGTCCATACTTGAAGTAGTCGGTGGCAGCGACGTCGTCGGAACCGGCAGCCGCCGCAAGAGCCGACTCAGGCGACAGTAGTGTCGCAGCAAAACCGACGGTCACGATAGCCACTGTCTTTGACACACGCGCAGATAGGCTAATCATCAAATCTCCCCAGAGCGGAGTCAAAATAGAGTGTAGCGCTTGATACAAACCGAGACCGTTGGGCGTGCAGAACGACGTAGCAATCCGTCATGCAAGCCTTCCATCACTGTGCGACAGGGCCCCACTCCGACAGTGTTAGCGCCAGCTGCGGTAGCCGTTCCTTCAGCATGCTACTGATACCCCTATCGGCTCACTGGCGGAGCACAAGTCCCGGATTGTCGATCGACGACAACCTATCGTTGCCCGGGTCGATTAGACAACTGCCTTCAGTCAATATTGAACTTTGCGTGAGGCTCGTCGACGATCTGGGTCGTCAAGGTCTCCCGAGACCGCGGCGCGCAGCCACCCTGAAGGTTCTCCCTCCGGAGCCGCGACCTGCGTCAACCCCGACGACGCACCAGGTCCGGCTAAACCTCCCGTGGGCCGGACAAGAGGACCCACCCTCGGCCGCGGCCTCTGTCGGTCGACAGCCCGACACAAACAGATGGGAGCACCACACGTGTGTCGGCACGTCTAGACCTAAACGGCTCCGAAGTACACGTCGATATGAACTACCTGGCAACCATCAATCACGAGATGTTCGACATTGCAAAATTGTTTCCCGTCATGCCTCCTCGCATGGTACCGGACAAGAGCATGGCTGCCATCCAACGCCAATTGATCAATCTCAAAAGCGAGCAACTGCTCATGAAACGGCCAACACCTTTTCAGGAACACATTTCGATCTATGCAATCATCGTGCGGGCTTGAGAAGGTGAAATCGCTGGCTATAATCTTTTCGACAAGCGATCGATTACTTGTCTCGTATGCTCGATAGTAGCTTCGAATCAGCTCCGACTTACTGGCTTCCACTTAGTTTCCTTTTGGACTTGGTGGCCGGCAACGCCAGCGCGGCAATCAATCCTGCGGCGGCAAGCAAGGCTGCCGCACTGAACGCTGCCCGGTATCCAGTCGTCAATGCACCGAGTTCGCGTACCGGTCCGAGGCATGCACTTGCCACCGTAGAAAGAAAAGCCACGCCGAGGGCGTTACCCACGGTGAACGAGGTCGTTTGCAGTCCGGATGCCGCTCCGCTGTCGTCCTCGCTTGCTCCGCTCAGCGACGCAATCGAACCGGCCACGTAGGACGCCCCCATCCCCAGCCCGAAAAGCACCAACGCAGGCAGCAAGTCTTCCAGGAAAGTGCCGTTCACCCGGACCGTGCTCAAAAGAATGCATGCGGCCCCGATGAGCACCATCCCGGCACAGGCGACCCTTCGAACCCCGATCCGGCCGATGAAGTGCTGAGCGGCGTAGGACGCGGCGATCGACGCCACCGTCATGACCGCCAGCGCGAGGCCGTACTCGATCGCAGTGTAGTTCAACACCTCCTGAGCGTAGAGCGTAAGGACAAGTAACAGCCCGTCGACGGCCGCTCCCGCCACCAGCATGATTACATTCCCTGCGGCGAGCGCCCGCTGCCGCAGCATCACCAAAGGCACCAAGGGAGTGACCGCTCGGATTTCCACGATAATGAAGGCAGCAAAAAGAACAACGGCTAATGCAGTCAGTCCGAAAGTCTCGGTGCTCGCCCAGCCGACCTGAGGCCCTTCAGTGACCACATAGACAAGCGACAACAAAGCGCCCGTGATGGTAACCGCCCCGGCGAAGTCGAGACGGCTACCTGGCACCGAAGACTCGGAACGTCGATCAGCACTGATAACCAGAGGCGCTACCACAAGCGTCCCGATACCGATGGGAACGTTGAGGAAGAAAATTGATCTCCACCCCAGTGCCTCGCTTGCCACGCCACCGACCAGCAGTCCGACGGTGGCGCCAACGCCACCAATCATCGACCAGATCCCGAGCGCCTTGTTACGTTTCTGTTCGGATGTGAAGACAGTACTGACCAGTGCGAGCGCTGCCGGCGTCAAGAGAGCCACTGACGAGCCTTGGAGGATCCGTGCCGCGATCAATGCAATGTCCGACCACGCGAAACCCGCCATTGTCGATGAAACGGTGAACAGCAACGTTCCCGTCATGAACATCCGGCGGCGGCCCAGTATGTCGGCCAGTCGGCCACCCAGGATCAGGAGTCCTCCTGCGGGAAGCGCCGCCGCAGCGAAGATCCATTGGATCGTGTCGTCGGCGAAACCGAGCTCTGCTGCCATCATGGGCGCGGCCGCGAACACAATGGTGGAGCCAAGCACCACGACCAGGAAAGCAGAACAGAGCAAGGCGAGAGCAAACCAATCGCGTCGCGTGGCGTCGCGTCCGGTCGGTGTCAGGTTCCCAGACATGCCGAGCACGCCGCTATGCAGCCGGCCCCAGCCACTGGCCGCCGCTTACATCCACCGTGACCCCGGTAACCCATCGTGCTTCGTCGGACGCGAGAAAGCCGACGACGTCGGCGACATCGACAGGGGTTCCGAGGCGACCGAGCGCAATTGTGGAGGTCACGGCCGCCTCGATCTCGGGACTGCCATGGACCCAAGAGCCCAACGCAGTGTCGACGATGCCCGGCGAGATCGTGTTGACTGTGATGCCGCGCGGACCGAGGTTTTGGGCAAGGGTGTGACCCATCACCTCCAATGCCCCTTTCGCCATGGCGTAGTGCAGGAACGGAGACGCGATTCGGGTCACAGCCGATGAGATCGTGATGATGCGACCACCGTCGGCAATTAGGGGCAGCACGCCCTGCACAAGGAAAAAGGGTGCCCGCACGTTGACGGCGAAGCTGTGGTCGAACTCTTCCCGGGTGACTGTGTCCAACGGGCTTCCCGCCAGCATCCCGGCGTTGTTGACGAGTATGTCCAAGCAACTTTCGCCAAGGGCAGCCTTGAGCTCGACGAGCACCTTCTCCACGTCGCCGTCGACTCCGAACTCTGCCTGCACGAGGAAACCCTGACCGCCACGGGCTTCGATGGCGGCAAGGGTCTCTTTCGCGCCGGCTTCATCATGCCCGTAGTGGACGCCGACCAGGGCTCCAGCCTCTCCCAATCGCTCGGCCGAAGCCCTGCCGATACCGCGCGATGCGCCCGTGACCAGCGCGGTCTTCCCGTCAAGTGATGTCATCTCACACTCCACTTCTGATTTGCAACTAGTACGACTGTAGTAGTGGTAGTAGTATTGCGCAAGTGAGGAAGATGCAGGAACGTCACGCGCGACGGTCGGGTTGCCCGATCAACCTGTCGCTCGAGGTCGTAGGAGACGCGTGGTCGCTGTTGATCGTGCGCGACCTCGCTTTCGGCGGGGTACGCCACTTCAACGAGTTGCTCCGCTCGGAGGAGGGGATATCGCCGAGCGTGCTGGCCGATCGCCTCCGGAGGCTCACCGACGCCGGAATGATCAGCGTCGGCGAGGACCACTCACACAAGCAGAAGTCGATCTACAGTCTCACGGAGATGGGGATCGAGCTGGTGCCAGTGCTCGTGCGCCTCGGTCATTGGGGGCGCCGGTACCTCAACGCGACGGACGAGTTGAGCGTCCGGATCGAGGTCCTAGAGCGCGGTGGGCCGGCCATGCAGGAACAGTTCTTGGATGAGCTGCGATGCAGCCACCTCGGGCAAGCCCTTGAGAAGCGATCAGGTCCGACCGTGAGTGAGCAGTTAGAAGATGCCTATCGAACACTGGTCGCCGAAAAAGCAAATCCGCCTGAAGCAGGCTAGCGACTGAGCAGGGTGGGCAGTCGGGCTCAAGCCGCGCTCCGCTGAAGCCAGTCACCGCAATCCGGTTGGATGCGCCCGGCGCACGGGGGAACGCCCGGCTGCATGGCGCCTGATCGATCCCTCAGGGGGAATGGTCGGGCGATTGTGCACGAGCAGAACGACGCAGGGCGCTCAAATACTTGCTGTCCCTCGGGCCCGGTTGCGAGAGGCAGGTCTTCATGCTTCACACCACGCGGCTGGGACACATGGGCAAGATGGTCCTCACCCAATCCCCAGGAGCAAGCAGCTCCCAGCGAGCCTGCCAGGGTAGCCGTGTCTTGCAGACGTCGCGCCCCCGCCGGGACGTCGCCAGCCTCCGTCGTTCTGTTCAGTCCCGGCGGCGGGACGCCCTGACCTACTACACCGGTTCCCGAGCAGTGCCCAAGCAAGTGCGCTGAGTCGTCTTCTCCACACCTTCAGCAGCGCATCCTGGCAGCGCACTGCAAGTCAACGCGAGCCGCTTTCCGTGTTCCACTCTGGAGCATCCACGAAGTGGACATCGTACTCTTCGTGGATTCGTGCCACTCCATCCTCCGGCAGCTCTCCGCTGAGGATCTTCGGCAGCAACCGGAAGTAGCCGAATCGCTCAACACCCGGCACCAACGTAATGAAGACGTCAGCGAAAGTCTCCTCCGGGGCAGCGAACGCGTGCCGCACCCCCGCGGGTACGACAGCAAGGCCACCCTCGTGCAAGGTGACCAACTCGGTTCCCACCAGCATCAGCAGCTCGCCGCCGAGCACGTAGAACGCTTCCGCCGACTTCCGGTGGTAGTGCGGTTTGGTGCCCGGCTCACCGGCTCGAAGGAAGAGCCGATTGGCGCCGAGCAATCCTCCCGTATCGCTGCTGTCAGCCAATAGCCACAGAGCGGGGTTCTCGATGGTTTCCGCGTCCTT
The DNA here is from genome assembly GCF_042652605.1 of Amycolatopsis plumensis. NCBI lineage: Bacteria > Bacillati > Actinomycetota > Actinomycetes > Pseudonocardiales > Pseudonocardiaceae > Amycolatopsis > Amycolatopsis plumensis. The sequence goes on from NZ_JBHSJY010000001.1 coordinate 61,136, forward strand.
CGCCTGCACGACCCAGGCTTCGTCCAGCTTCATATCGCCTCGCAAACTAGTTGACAGGTTCAACCGAAGTACGGTGGATAGTTGAAGCCGTCAACTGCTAGGCTTCGTGGGTGACCAGATGGCTCAACTCCGAGCAGCAACGGAACTGGCGAGCGTTCATCGAGGGATCCATCCGGTTCATCGACAAGCTCGACCAGGCCCTGCAGGCCGCACACGGACTGTCCTTGGCGGAGTACGAATTACTGGTCCGACTGTCCGAAGCGGACGAGGGATCGATGCGGATGGCAGATCTCGCCGCGTCGGCCTACTACTCCCGCAGCCGGCTGTCTCATCGCATCCGGGGGCTGGAGAACCGCGGTCTGATTCATCGGGAGCGGAACTCCGGCGACAAGCGTGGAGTGATTGCGCAGCTCACCGAGACAGGATATGAGACTGTGCGCAGCGCAGCGCCGGACAACCTGCGTACTGTCCGGGAGCACTTCATCGACGTGGTCGATCCGGAAGACCTCCGCGCCGTCGGCCGAGCCCTGCGAGCCGTCACAGACCGGCTCGACTGAGACCGATCCGCGTCCGCCATGGACACCGAGCGCACTCCAGTGCGTGGAATTCGGGTCCCCGGCCACGTCGGGCGAAGTACGGTTCGAGGATGGAAAAAGTGCCAGAAGGCAGCTCTGTTACCCGCATCCGGTGGCTCAACACGCCCGACAAGTACGACAGTCCACTCCGGTTCGCCGACTTGGCACTTGCTCGCGCTTACGCAACGTCGGGCGTGATCACCGCCGAGCTCGAACTGGCCACGCCTGATGGCCGGATGATCGCCATCGCCGGCGGGGTGGCCACCGCCGACTCCATCTGGCGCGAGTCGCCGCGGCAAGACCCTGGTGTTCTGCCGGCATGGGGCGCGCAACTCGTTACGATCGAGGTCAGGGACCACGTGTTCGCCAACCCCGACGGCGGCCAGTGGGTCCTGATCGCCGATTGAACGACGAAGACACGCGGCCATGATGCCGTGTTGCCACACTTCCGACCTCGGGTCGGTTCCCTTCGTCCTCGACTTTCCCAGTCAGTGTTCGACGTCGCCGGAGAGGGGAGATTGCCGCAGCATCGCCCGGATGAGCAGGTCGAATGCCTGGGTGATGGTGCGGCGCTCGCCTTCCGTGAGATCCGACAGCAACCTGTTCTCGGTGGCGAGGCGGCGGGGGAAGACCTCGTCGACAAGGGCGATGCCTTCAGGGGAAAGCCGGATCAGGCTGGCGCGGCGGTCGGCCGGATTCGGATCGCGGTTGATGAGCTCCCGCCTCTCGAGCTTGGCCAAGATGTTGCTCATCGCTGCCCGGGAGCAGCCGCGAAGCATGGCGAGGCCGCGGGCGATCATCGGTTCCTCCGCGTGCCGCATGATCACCAGGACGTCCAGTTCAGCGGCGCTGAGTGGGCCGCCGCCGTGCAGTGAGTCCATCTCCAGGTCGTAGAGAGCTTGCAGTCGCCGGAGCCGTCCGAAGACCTCCATGCCTTCCAGATCGAGGCCCGGCCGGGCGGCCCGCCAGAGCGACGCCACCTCGCCCGACGGTGTGACAGGGATCAATATGCACCTCAAACTGTTAACCCATGAACTAATGTCTGACTATCTTAACCTTGTGCCGCGGCACCGCACGGGTTGACCTCGATCGAAAGGCGTAGCCATGGAGCAGACAGTGGTCGGTATCAGCGAGTTCGGTGGTCCGGAGGTGCTTCGGCTCATGACGGCGCCCACGCCTCGGGTGCTGCCGGGAGACATCCTCGTCCGCGTCCACGCGGCCGGAATCAACCCGGTCGACTGGAAGACGCGGGCAGGCGCTCCCACCCCGGCCGCCGCGGCATTGGGAAAGTCCCCGTACATCCTGGGCTGGGACGTGTCGGGCGTGGTCGAGGAGGTGGGGAAGGGTGTACATCTGTTTCGGGAAGGCGACGAGGTCTTCGGCATGCCGTGGTTCCCCCGCCCCGCCGGGGCCTATGCCCAGTTCGTCGCCGCACCGGCGAGCCATTTCGCGCTCAAGCCGCGGAGTCTGGACCACGTCCATGCCGCAGCGATTCCGCTCGCCGGCCTGACCGCGTTGCAGGCCCTCACCGAAGCCGCCGACGTCCGGCCGGGTGACAGAGTCCTCGTCCAGGCTGCGGCGGGCGGGGTCGGACACCTGGCAGTGCAGCTCGCTAAGCACATCGGTGCGCACGTGATCGGCACAGCACGGGCCCGTCACCACGAGTGGCTGCGCAGCCTGGGTGCCGACGAGCTCGTGGATTACAGCGCTGTTCAGTTCGAGGAAGTGGTCGCGGACGTCGACCTGGTCATCGATCTTGTCGGCAGCACCGCTGTCCGATCGCTTTCAGTGCTCCGCCGGGGCGGTGTGCTCGTGCGCGTGGCACCGGGATCCCCGCTGGAACTGCTCGAGCAGGCGGCGCAGCGTGGGGTCCGGGTCAGCCCGGAGATTCTCGTCGCCCCGGATGGGCCTGGGTTGCGCCGGCTCGCCGGGCTGGTCGATGAGGGGAAGCTGTCTGTCGAGGTGGAGAAGACCTTTCCCTTGACCGAAGCAGCTGCGGCGCACCGTCTGGGCGAGGAAAACCACGTCGCCGGGAAGCTAGTGCTCAGGGTCGGATAGGCGTCCGGAGGTCACCCAGCCCAGCGAAACCCTATCCCGCCGACGGCGCATGCCTACGCTGCCGGCGACAACCCGAGCCGCCTCGGCCAGCCACTCCCGCGCCGGCTGTCGCCGCTGAGGGATGACCGACGCGATCATTAGGCAGTCGTCGAACCTCAGCTGTTTTATGTCCAGTTGAAACATCTACTGGCGCCAGCACGGCGAATGGTACGCTGAGTATATCCCTATGACATTAACACTTTTATCGAACTCAGCCTCTCTGACGCGAGCCTGACCCGTCATCTACTCGGCCAGAAATCCGGAAGTATCATCGATGCAATTCATGGTCCTCAGCCTCCGCAAAACCGAAGAATTTACAAGTGCCGACTTCGACGAAGTAATCCCACACGAGACCGATCAGGTTCGTCAACTTTACGCCGATGGTGTGGTACGCCAAATTTGGCTGCGCGGAGACTTGGCAGGCGCTTGCTTGTTGATCGAAGCTCCCGACGAAAACACTGCGAACTCCGTGGTTGACGCGCTTCCCATGGCCCAGTCAGGTCTTTCGGAGTTCTCGGTCATACCACTGCATCCGTACCGTGGATTCGGGCCACTCTGAGCACTCGGCAAGCGGCAGTTGATCGATCGGATCCGGTGGCGGGTGCGCACCGATGCGTCGTGCCAGGACATGCCGGCGGGATACGGGTTCCCGGGTTACACGCTTTGGGCTTTCGACCATGTGCTTCAGGTGGTCAGGGCGTGAAGCACGGCAGCGGCGCGGTATGCCACGATCAGCCTGATGACCTCGTCCGGTTGACCGGGGGTTACCGGTGTCGCACTTGTAGTGTCTTGGTCAGCTGGTGGGCTTCCTCGAGCAGAAGGGCACCGAGCTCAGGACGGCGCTGTTCATGGAAGCGGGACTCGATGCCCGTGAGGGTCAGAGCCCATGCGGGTTCGCCAGCATGGTCGAACACGGCGGCAGCCATGCCCCAGCTGCCTTCGACGACCAGTCCTGGGTTGACGGCGTATCCAAGCTCGCGGGTGCGGGCGATCCGCTCGCGGACTGCGTCCGCCGTGTACTGCGGGCCCCAGTGGATCGTGAGATCCGTTCGGCGGAGGTAGGCGTCGATTTCGCGGTCTTGCAGCATTGCCAGCACGACCTGGCCAGCCGAGACGACGCCGAGGGGGAACCGGGCGCCTTCGAAGAGCACGAACGTGCGAATCGGGAAGGAGCCGTCCTCGCGGAGCAGGCACACCGTTTCCTCGCCGCGGCGGGCGGAGAAGAAGGCGCTCTCGCCGGTCGCGGCGGCGAGCCGGTGCACGCTGTCGCGAGCGTGCTGGGTGACGTCGTAGCGGGATGCGGCAACTCCACCCAGCAGGTATAGCTCCGGTCCGAGGTACCACTGCCCGGTTCGGTGGTTCCTGTCCACGTAGCCTTCGTCCGCCAGCGCCACGAGCAGCCGGTGGGTGGTGGGGCGGGCCAGCGCGCTCGCGCGCGCGATCTCGGAGGTCGACGCGCCGCTGCGCTGTGCGGCCGACAGCGCGCGCAAGACTGCGGCGATCCGGCCGATCACGCTTGGAGAAGGAGCAGCCATGTCTTCGATCCTACGTTCACTCAGTGAACGCACTGCTCGCCCCTGTTCATCTGTCGAGAACTTCAAGTCGCACCTTCTGCCACTCTTGACCGGTGGTCGTGGCCCGAAGTTGACTACTGAGGCGTTCACTGAACAGACCAACAGGAGGTTGATGCCTTCTCAGGTCAGCTTCGTGCGTCCGAATTAGGCGCCGTAGCCGGCCGGTACCGACTCGCTGCTCGGCGTGATCACCATCGCGTTGACCGTGCGCGACCCGCCACGCAGTACTACGACGCCGCCGACCAGTCGCCGGCAACACCCGACTGCGCTGCGCGAAGGCATCAACCTCGTACAGACGCTCACCGCGGTTTGGCAGCTACCCGTTCCAGCGCACAACCGGCAGCTTCGCCACTGATCGCTGCGCTCGCTGGCTTACCGCAATCCCTAGGAGAAGAGGCATGGACAAGGTTGTCACAGCCGAACAAGCATTGGCCGGAATCGCCAACGGCGCGACTCTCGCTGTCGGCGGATTCGGTCTCTGCGGCATCCCCACCACCCTGATCGAGATCCTCCACAAGCTGGAAGTCCACGACCTGCGTGTGGTCTCGAACAACTGCGGGATCGACGACTGGGGGCTCGGAATCCTGCTGGCCGATCGGCGGATCAGCCGCGTCACCGGGTCCTACGTCGGGGAGAACAAGGAGTTCGCACGTCAGTACCTCGGCGGCGAACTCGAGGTCGAACTCTGCCCCCAGGGCACACTCGCCGAACGTTTGCGCGCCGGTGGATCCGGCATTCCGGCGTTCTTCACCCCGGCGGGTGTGGGGAGCCAACTCGCCGACGGCGGACTGCCATGGCGGTACGCGCCCGACGGCTCGGTCGCTGTTGCGTCGCCTGCCAAGGAGACCCGTGAGTTCGGCGGCATCACGCACGTTCTTGAGGAGGCCATTGTCACGGACTTCGCGCTCGTCTGCGCCGCCAAGGGAGACCGGCACGGCAACCTCGTGTTCGAAAAGTCCGCGCAGAACTTCAACCCGCTGTGCGCGATGGCGGGCCGAGTCACCGTCGTCGAGGTCCAAGAGCTGGTCGAACCCGGTGAGCTCGACCCAGCCGAGGTTCACCTGCCCGGCGTGTTCGTCCAGCGCGTCGTGCACACCTCACCTCTCGAAAAGCGCATCGAAAAAAATCACCGTGACGGAGGTGGACCGATGAGTCTCACCCGCGCCCAGATGGCCGCCCGTGCGGCCGCCGAGTTGCGTGACGGCGAGTACGTCAACCTCGGCATCGGGCTGCCGACACTGATACCCAACTTCCTGCCCGAAGATGTGCACGTCGTGCTGCACAGTGAGAACGGCATCCTGGGCACCGGGCCCTACCCGGCGCCCGACGCGATCGACCCGGACCTGATCAACGCCGGCAAGGAAACGGTGACGGTCCGCCCCGGTGCGTCGTACTTCGACTCCGCTCTCTCCTTCGGCATCATCCGCGGCGGCCACCTCGACGTCGCCGTCCTGGGCGCGATGCAGGTTTCTGAACGCGGTGATCTGTCGAACTGGGCCGTGCCCGGCAAGATGGTGAAGGGCATGGGTGGGGCGATGGACCTCGTCCACGGAGCCAGGCGAGTTATCGTGCTGATGGAGCACACCGCCAAAGACGGCTCGCCGAAGATCCTCCGCGAAAACACCTTGCCCTACACCGGGCTCCGTGTGGTGAATCGGATCATCACCGACCTCGCCGTCATTGACGTGGCAAGCGACGGGCTGGTTCTGGTCGAGACAGCGCCCGGTGTCACCGAGGACGAAGTTCGCAGCGCCACGGACGCTCCGTTGCGCTAAGGATGACGCCGTAGCCATGCGCCGCATCTTTGGGGAGCCGGTACGGCCGCACGAGTAGCCTCCAGGGAGCCGCGCGCCGCTAACCCCGATCGCCCAGTCGTCGAGGGCAGAGCCGCCTCGACGTGATCGCACCTATTGCGGAAGCCGCTCTTCCGCAATAGCTCCTAACCTCGTTGCATGACCTCACGCCAGCAGATTCATTCCTTCCGCATCGAGATCCCGCAGACCGCCGTCGAAGACCTCCAAGCCGCCTCGGCGCCGGCCGTTTCGCCGCCGAGGTGCCGGGCGACGCCGCTGCCGACTGGGGTCGAGGTGTCCCTGCCGACTACCTGAAGGAGCTGGCTGACTACTGGCGCTCCGAGTTCGACTGGCGGGCGCAGGAAGCGGCCCTCAACGCCTTCCCGCAGTTCCACACCGAGATCGACGGGCAACGAATCCACTTCTTGCACGTCCGCTCCCCTGAACCGGGCGCCGTGCCCCTGCTGGTCACGCACGGCTATCCGAGCTCGATCGCCGAGTTCACGCACATCCTTGGTTCCCTGACCGATCCCCGAGCCCATGGAGGCGACCCTGCCGACGCGTTCCACGTGGTGGTGCCCTCCTTGCCCGGCTTCGGCTTCTCGACCCCCCTCGCGTCAGGAGGCTGGGAGCTGGGCCGCACCACGGAAGCGTTCGCCGAACTGATGAACCGGCTCGAGTACGACCGGTACGGGGTGCAGGGCGGTGACATCGGTGCCGGCATCACGGGCCGGCTGGCCGCAACCCGGCCGGGGAACGTCATCGGAGCCCACGTCAACAGCGACCGCGGTGCGCTGGGGATGGTGGGCGAACAGCTTCCGCTCCCGGACGACCTGACAGCCGGCGAGCAGGCGGTGGTCGAGCGAGCGCAGGCTGCCTGGAAGGAGGAACGGGGTTACCTCGACGTGCAATGCCATCGGCCGGACACGATCGCCGCCGCACTGACCGACTCGCCGGTCGGCCAGCTGGCGTGGATCGTCGAAAAGTTCCAGGCCTGGACCAATCCTGCTGCAGCGACTCCTGACGCCGCGGTGGATCGGGACCAGTTGCTGACCACCGTCAGCATCTACTGGTTCACCCGCAGCGGCGCCTCGGCGGCTCGCTTCCTCTACGAGACCGCACATTCGACCCTCGACTGGGCGCCACCCTCCGGCACACCGAACGGATGGGCGGTTTTCAACAGTGATCCCGTGCTCCGCCGGATCATGGACCCCGACCACAAGATCTCGCACTGGTCGGACTTCGCGCAGGGCGGCCACTTCGCCGCCATGGAAGCCGGTGACCTGCTGGTCGAGGACGTGCGGACGTTCTTCCGCACCCTCCGCCCGTGACTCGCGTGCCGTTGCTCGAGCGGCGCGCGCTCAACCGCGCGCTGCTCGGCCGCCAGCACCTGCTCGACCGCGCGACGCTCTCCGGAATCGACATGATCGAGCACCTCGTCGGGCTGCAGGCACAGGCACCTCTCGCTCCCTACATCGGGCTCTGGAGCCGTATCCACAGGTTCGTCCCGGCCGACCTCGCCGATCTGCTGGTCAGTCGCCACGCGGTGCGGTCCTCCCTGATGCGCTGCACGATCCACCTGGTCAGTGCCCGCGATTGCGTCGCCATCCGGCCGTTGCTGGACCAGGTGGCGCGCACCGGCTTCACCGGCCACTTCAGCCGTCTGCTCGATGGCCTGGACGTCGACGCCGTCGTCGAGGCAGGGCGGCAGCTCCTGACCGAACGCGCCTTGACCCGGCCCCAGCTGCGCTCGCTGCTGGCCGCGCACTGGCCCAGGCACGAGCCGGACGCCCTCGCCTACGCCGTCAGCTACCTTGTTCCCGGGGTATGGGTGACGCCGCGAGGTCTCTGGGGCCGGACCGGCGACACTCACCACGACCGAGCACTGGCTCGGTCCCCTGTGCCATCGGACGTCGGTCGACGAGCTTGTCGTCCGGTATCTGACCGCGTACGGGCCGGCCTCTGTGCGCGACATGCAGGTATGGTCGGGGCTGACCAAACTCCGCGAGGTCGTCGAGCGCATCCCGAATCTGCTGCGCTTCCGCGACGACGCAGGCCGCGAGCTCTACGACGTACCCGGCGGTCTCCGTCCCGATCCGGACTCCGAAGGCCCCTGTCAGGTTCCTCCCGGAGTACGACAACGTCCTGCTCTCCCACGCCGACCGCAGCCGCATCATCCCGGACGCGCGTCCCGTGCCGTTACCGCCGGGCAACGGGGCCGCCTGCTGCACCGTGCTCATCGACGGCTGGTACGCAGCCGACTGGCGCGTCTGTCGAGCAACCGGATTGCTCACGATCGTCCCGTTCCGACCTCGCACCACGGCGCAACGAGACGAAGTGATAGCCGAGGGCGCTCGATTGGTGTCGCTGGCTATGGCAGACATACCCAAGCGACAGGTCGACATAGCCGGGGTGCCCTGAAACGGCCGAACCCGCTCAGAACCACTCCTCGCCGGCGATGCGGTCGCGAAAACGCAGCAGCGCCTCGGCGCAGTCTTCCTCGCGGCCGTGGAAGCGTTGCGTCGGCATGGGGACGCTTACGGCCATGGCGAGACCCCCGAGCTCGATGGCGATGCCAGCGGCGCAGATCCCGTCGTTCTGCTCCTCGTAGTCGAAGGCGATCCCCGTCGTGCGGATCTGGTCGAGCTGGGCACGCAGCTCGTCGAGCGACGTGAGCGTGTGTGCCGTGGAGGCGGGCAGCCGCGCCGGCAGCAGTTCCCGCACCCGTCCCGGTGGCAATGTCGCCAGCAGCGCCTTGCCCGGTGCGCAGCTGTGCAGGGGGAACGACTCCCCCACCGCACTGACGGCGCGCAGCCGGTGTGGCGCGTCGACCTGGTCGATGAACGTGATCTGGCTGCCGTCGAGCATGGACAGGTCCACGGTCTCCGACAAACGGCCTGACAGCTCGACCAGGAGCGGATGGACGAGCCCGACGATGTCCCGGTACGCCGCTGACGCGAGCCGGGTGATCTCCGGCCCGATCCGGTACCGGCCACGCGGGCCGCCGCTGCCGGCGACCAGCTCCTCCTCTTCCAGAGCGCTCAAAATACGATGGATCGTCGACCGCGGGAGACCGAGCTTCTCGGCCAGCTCCGCCTGCGTCAGCCCACCGGGTGCCTGCCGGACGGTGCGGAGCATCTGTGCGGCCCGCGCGATCACCTGGATCCCGGCCACCCGGCTGTCCTGTTCTCGAGGGCTACCCTGCATGACCTCATCCTGCCGGACCCGGCGGCTTCACCGCAGGCCGCCCGTGGCTGGTTCGTCCCGGCTGCCTGAGGCCTTCGGCAGCGACCTGTCACCACGGCACGACGGGAGGGCGCTCGTCCCGGTGTTCGGCAGTGAACAGCGACGGCAGGAAGCGGGCGAGGAAGGTGAACTCATTGTATGCGTGTTGCAGCAGCGCGACGCCGAGCTCGGTGGGTACCTCGGCCTGCACCTCGTCCGGTGTTGCTCCGGCACCGGGGAGGTCCTGGCCGAGGAAGAAGTGGCTCCGCAGCGCCAGTCCCCACGGGGTGTCCCTGCCTACGTGCAACAGACGGCCGCCGAGCACTGCGCCAGTCTCGCTGCGAGCAGGCTCGTGCCCGAACCCTACCCGGCCGAGAACCGCGCAGGAAATCCACCTGTCCTCGCGCGCAGAGCTGTACTCCCCTCTGTCGAAGAACTCATCCGGTTCCCGGAATTGAACGACGAGGTCCTGCTGGGAAAGTCCGGTGAAGGACTCGGTGACGAGGTGCTCGCTCCCGACGTGGGTGTCGTCGGCCAGCGTGCCTTGCCACGCGGAGGAAACATGGTCCACGGGATGCCACCAGATGTACTTGTGGGTGTCGCATCGCCAGCGGAACCACCATTCGAACATCTCGCCGGTGCAGTCGTGCATGTCCGTGCGCACGGCGACGTGCAGCACTCCGGAGGACAGCCGCTCGTACCCGGTTTCCAGCGGCAGCGGTTCCGGCCGCAACAGCGCCGCTACGTCCTGCAGGTCCATCGTCGTTCCTCTCTCACCTGGGCGAGGCCAGCTTCAGCATGGCTGCGGTCTCCTCAACCGTGGCCACACTTCGGTCAAGGCTGCGCGCGAGCGCGGCGACGCGGGCCACGAGCGGGTCGTTGCCCGGGGTGAGTTCACCCTTGCGCAAGTACAGCGTGTCCTCCATCCCGGCACGCGCGTTGCCTCCCATCGCCATCGCCATCGCGGTCAGGTTGAGATTCGCTTTGCCGATGGCGATGATCTGCCATATTGCCCCCTCAGGGAGCCGGCGGACCAACGTCAGCAGGTTCTCCGGGGTGGCGGCGGCGCCGCCCCGCACGCCCAGGACGATGCTGAACTGGAGTGGCTCGTCGAGCAGGCCTTCGTCGCGCAGACGCAAGCAGGCGTCGAGGTGTCCGGTGTCGTAGATCTCCAGTTCGGGTACGACCCCGAGTTCCTTCATACGAGCGGCCAGCCGCCTCACTCCATCGGGGGGATTGCGGAACTCACCGTCGCCGAAGCTCATCGTGCAAGGGTTGAGCGTCGCCATCCGGGGACGCAGCTCGACCAGCTTCTCGCGTTCTTCGAACGGCACGCTGAGGCCGACCCCTGTGGACAACTGGATCAGGATCGGGCATCGCTCAGCGATGAGATCCATCGTGCGGCGCGCGATGTCCAGGTCGGCGGTGGGCCGGTCACGCTCGTCACGAAGATGAACATGGGCCACCGACGCGCCGAGGTGGTACGCCCTTTCCACCGCTGCCGCGATCTCGTCCGGTTGGGTCGGGAGGTTGGGGTTGTCGGCGCGCGTGGCTATCGGCCCGGTCGGAGCGACCGTGATCACGACGTTCATGGCTCAGGATTCCGTCCGGCTGGGTGTGGCGATGATGACGAGCAGCCGGGCGTCCCGGCCGCTGGTGTTCTCGACACTGCGTGTAGTGCCGCGAGGCAGGTGAACCGAGTCTCCGGACGCAAGTGCCTGCGCGCTCCCGTCCTCGAGGATCAGCCTGAGTTCACCATCGAGGACGACGTAGACGGTCTCTTCGGTCGTGGCCGACCTCTCGGCCACGGCACCTGGCTGGTACCGCGACTCGCCCACCCAGAACCGCTGGGTGGGCCCGGCTTCGTGCCCTTGGAGACGTCGGGCGTCGACGCCCGAGTGTCGAGGTGGGTGGTAGCGGGGGGCGTCGGCGCCGCGGGTGATCCGGACCGTCATGGCCGGTCAGCCCCGCTCGATGCGGTACTCGCCGGTGGGATCGGCGATGGCGACCAGCCGGACGATGCAGCCGTCGCCGCCGACCCAACGCCACGGGAACGCCGCGAATGTCAGCCGTTTCCCGGTCACCGCGTCCAGATCGCCGCCGACGTTCTCGAACCCGTAGATGCCGTTGCCGAGGATTGCGTTGTGGCAGGGTTCCCACTCGGGGAAGTCGTCTTTGACCGAGCGACCGGTGGTTTCCTCGTACTCCCGGACCGCCCACGGAAGCAGTCCGCCACTCTCCTCCGCGGGACCGTGCGGCCCGATCGCGGTGCCGAGCGGGTGGTCGAGAGCCTGGCAGTCCGAGCCGACCGCCTTGACCTTGCGATCGACGAACCACTCACCGGCCTCCTTGTAGAAGCCGGGAGAATAGGCGTAGTACTCGGCGCTGTCGGCGTACTTGTGGTGCCAGCCCGTGTTGACGATCACGAAGTCGCCCTCGCGTACCTCGACGAGCTGGGCAGCCTGCTCCAGGTCTTCGGCGGTGACGACTTCCCACTTCTGCTTGGGGATGCTGAGAACCACTCCGGTGCCGAAAAAGTTCCGCAGAGGGATCTCGTGGAGCAGCGGGGTCCCTTCGACCACGTGGCCGGGAGCGTCGATGTGCGTGCCGGAGTGCATCACGGTCGTGATCTTCTGGGTCAGCACCCGGCTCTTGGCCATACCGTGGAGCCGCTCGATCTTGACGTCTTCGAAGTACGGCCAAGCCGGCACCCCGTGTCCCCACGGGTGGGACAGGTCGTAGAACCGAAGGTTCTTCTCGTTCGGGCCCTCGGCCCAGGTGTACGACATGATCCGGATCCTTTTCTGCTCATCGGCACCGATGTCGCCGATAGGGGTGAACGCAGGTCAGGCTGGTCCTTGACCTCGCTGAGCTGCCTGCCGAGGCCGGAGACCATCAGAACTTCTCGGGCGAACTCAGGGGTTTGCTCTGCCAAGGCCATCGGCCACATGCGCTGCCAATGCGGCGGCCGCCGCGTCCTGGGCTCCCTCAGGCCAAGGAAGGAAGCCTTGCTGTGACTTGGCCCCGAGCCTTCCGGCCGCCACCATTTCCACGAGGAGGGCGTCGGGCTCGGTGGCGCGGCTCAGTACCGGAAGTACCGCCTTCTGGATGGCGAGGGTGAGGTCCAGGCCGACGTAGTCGGCATTCTCGATCGGCCCCATTCTTGCCAACCGCAGACCGATCGTGTTCCGGACGATGAGGTCGATCGTCCGCGCGTCGGCAACACCCTCGCTGACCAACGCGATCGCTTCTCGCCACATCGCGTGCTGAATCCGGTTGCCGACGTAGCCCGGCGTGTCTCGACGAACCCAAACCGGCGTTTTACCCAGTTGTCTCAGCAGTGCCATGACGTCGCCGACGGTCGCGGTGCTGGTGTGCTCGCCTTGCACCACTTCGACGATGGGGATGAGGTCCGGTGGGTTCCACCAGTGGGTGCCCACCACTCGCTCGGCGTTCTCGACGTCGGCACCGATTGCCGTCACGCGCAACACCGAGGAGTTGGTGGCGAGCACCGCGTCCGGAGCCAATCTCGCCACTCGGCGGAACAAGCCACGTTTGACATCGATGTTCTCGACGACCGCCTCGAGCACGAGGTCGGCACCGTCGACCGCGTCGGCGACCGTGGGTGCCGTGCGCACGGTCCCCGGCGCGTCGCCGAGGGCCGCGGCCACGGTGTTCGCCGTCGAAGCCGCATTTCCCAGCAATTCGCTCCGAATATCTGTGATGCTCACATCCATGCCACGGGAAGCGAGGACACCCGCCAGTCGGGCGCCCATCAGTCCCGCGCCGACCACGGCGGCCGACGTGAATCGCGAGGGATCCCCGATCGGCTCGGCCGTGGTTGCCGGGCTGTCGGGCTGTCCGCACGAGTTCAGCATGCGGTGTACCCGCCATCCAGATAAAGCACCTGGCCTGTGAGAAAGGCCGAGGCGTCACTGAGCAAGTAGATGAGCGCACCGACGAAGTCTTCGGGTTCGGCCAGGCGACCCAAGGGGATTCGGCTGAGCATCGCCTCGCGCGTGGCGGTTCCCACCTCGTCGTCTTCGTACATCCAGGCCGTAAGCTCCGAACGGAAAACGGTGGGAGCCAGCGCGTTGACTCGGATCCCGTGTGGACCCCATTCCGCCGCCAAAGTCTTGGCCAACACATCGACAGCCGCCTTCGACGGGCTGTAGGCGCTGTACCCGGCAGGATGCCCCAACTTCCCTCGAGTGGACGAGACGAGCACTACGCTGCCACCGGTCCCCTGCTCCAGCAGACGACGGCCCACGGCCTGACAGGTCAGCCACGATCCGCGCACGTTCGCGTCCATGACCGTCTCGAAGTCCTCGAGCGGCATGTCGACGATGGGCGAAACCTTGTTCATTCCCGCTGCCGTGAGCACCCCATCCAACCGGCCGAAGGCATCCTCTGCTTCGGCGACCATGGCTGCGGCGTCGTGGGCCGACTCGGGCCGACGCTGGACCCGCACCGATGATCTGGGGAGCTCCGCCGCCAACTCCTTCAACCGTTCCGCATTCCCACCGGCAAGAGTGAGATTCGCACCGGCCGCGGAGAGAGCCCGCGCGGCTTCGCTGCCGAGCGTGCCGGTAGCTCCCGTGATCAGGAACGACTTACCGCTGACATCGAACCTTGACTGCGCCGTCAACTTTGACACCATCCCCATTTTGTCCCGCGATGCGCTACAAACGTCCCGCATTACGGAAGGTACGGAGGAGTGCGGTCACTGTCAAGGACTTCGATACTCGGGCACTGATCGCGGGGGAAACCCGTCAAAGGGAGGACAAGGGGCCCCGTCAGGCATCGAACCAGGCGCACTCCGGCCCAGTTACGGTTGCTGCGGCGGCGAACTCTTAAAGCCGCCCAGGGGTCCCCGAACGGCGGAAACGCTATGTCACGGCGGTCGCGAGCAGAGCGGCGAGGGCGAGCACGTCGAGGCGACGCAGTCCGTGCTCGTCGACCGGCACCGGCCAGCGGAGAGCAGGACCGCCCTTGCAGGTCGGCGTACGTCGGCGACTTAACCAGCACCGACAATCACTGGGCACGCCAGAGCGCGGACCACCGCTTTCAATACACGCAGGCGGTCCTGCCGTGCCTGGCGGCGAATACGGCCGTTGATCCAGGCACTGGAGTGGTCCTGAGCCCCTCCTGATGCGGCTTGCACTGCGTCGGCCGCTGCCATCGACGACCTGTTCGTGCACACTGGCACGGCGGCCAAGTCCTCGAGTTGACCCAGTCGCGGAAGTGTCGCGCAGCTGACGGGCCGCAACGTCCTAAAAGGAATCAAGGGGGAAAAGTGGATCGACGTGTCAACCGGATAGTGACGTGGGGCATGTTCGGCGCCTGGGCGATTCACGACTCGGAGGAACTGGTGGCCGTGCCGCAGTGGCTGAAACACGCTCGACCTCGGCTGGAACGAACGCTCCCAGCCGTGCCTCAGCGAACGTGGCAACGACTGGCACCCGGCCAAGCCCACACCTCCGTCGCCATCTGCATCATGGGCGCGCTGGTCGCGGCGGCATCGGCAGCCGGCGACCGCACCGGCGGGCGCAGCCCGTTCTTCCAGGCCGTGCTCGTGGGGTTCGGCGTTCACGCCGTCATCCCCCACATCGCATCCGCGGTCGTGACTCGCGGATACACCCCAGGGCTCGTCACCGCCTCGACCGTGGTGCTGCCATTCTCTTGGTGGGCGTGGCGCGAGTTGGGCCAGGCCGGAGTCGAGAAGGCAAAGGTACCGACCGCTGCTCTCATGCTTGTTCCGCTGTCCATCGGCGCTGCTCACGCCGGCGCCGCCGGCATCATCGCAGCGGGCCGACGACTGCGAGCACGCCGGGAAACCCGGGCGAGCTGACCGGACGGGCGTTCGCCGGACGAACCACCCGCCACGGCGACGAATTTGTTCTCGGCGACCCGGCCACCTGTGGCCAGGCATCGGGGCCGGGGGCGCTCTCAGCCCGCTTACAGCTACTGCGGCGGCGAACTCCTACAGCCGCCCAGCGCGGCCAGCGATGCAGAGAACCCGACACCACACAAGCCGAGCAGCATCTACGCGCGGAAGCCGCGCAAGGGTCGGTAACTGTGCCTCAACCGGACCGCCGCGGCGAATATTAGCGGGTCGGCTGCTCAGACCTTCGATCCGGGAAGGGGCGGCTCGTGCCTTCAGGTCCGGTCATCCGAGGCGACGCAGCGCATCGGCCAGCCTGTGTACTCCCTCACTGACCTGTCCGCGTGTGGCCGGGGCGGCGAAGCTGAGCCGGAGATGCGGGGCCGGCGGGCCGGTGGCGAAGTAGACCTTCCCCGGCATGACAGCGACCCCCGCCCGCAGGGCCTCGGCTACCAGCTGCGACTCGTCGATCCGGTCAGGCAGCCGCAGCCATAGGTGGTAGCCCCCGGCAGGCACAACGGGCACGATGACGCCGGGCAACTGGTCCCGGACGGCGGAGACGGATATGTCGCAGCGGTCGCGCAGTTCGGCGGCCAGGGAGCGCAGGTGCCGCCGCCACGCCGGCGCGGTGACCAGTTCGAGAGCCGCTTCCTGCAGCGGCCTCGGCACGAAGAAGTGCTCGATGGCGTGTAGGCTGCGGATCCGTTCCAGGGCTGCCCCGTGGGCGGACACCGCGGCGATACGCAGAGTCGGCGATGCGGCTTTGCTCAGGGACCGCACGTGAACAACGACGCCGTCGCGGTCGTCGGCTGCCAGAGGCGGCGGCGCCGCGATGGCATCGGCGTGCCCAAGGAGCCGGGCGAAGTCATCTTCGACCACGAATGAGCCGGCCTCACGCGCAACGGCGAGCACGTCGAGGCGACGTTGCCGCGGCCAGGTCGTCCCGGTCGGGTTCTGGAACGTCGGCTGGCACACCAGCAACCGGGCGCGAGTACCCCGGAACGTGTCGGCGAGCAGGTCGGGCCGCAAGCCGTGTTCGTCCATCGGTACCGGCACCGGACGCCGGCCTGCGGACAGCAGGACCGCCAGCAGGCCGGCGTAAGTCGGCGACTCCACCAGGACCGGCGCCCCAGGCCGTGCCAGCGCTCGGACTACCACTCCCAGTGCACTCTGCCCACCACCGGTGATCACGACGTTGTCACCGGTGATCGCACCGGTGTCACTCCCGATGTGCCGGGCGAACCACCTCCTGAGCTCCGGCAAGCCGGGCGCCGGCGGACGGTTCCACACCCCTGGGCGACGTCCGGCCCGCGAGAGGGCCGCCGCGAGCGCGCCCTCCGGTTGCAGAGCCGACGGCAGGTAACCGCCGTTGAGGTCGATGACCTCGCCGGGCGGATCGGTGAGCGCCGTCAACACCGCGCTCGCGTCGACCACTCGCGGCTCCCCGTCGCCACCAGCGTTGAGCGCCACCTCCTGCCAGGACACGTCGGGCACGTCGACGCCGCCACGCGCGTGAGTTGCGCGGAAGACGCCGGCGCCGGGACGCACCGTCACCATCCCTTCCTCTGCGAGGACGGCGATCACCCGGGACATCGTCACGGGACTGATCCGGTACCGGCTGATCAACTCCCGGCTTGAGGGCAGCTTGGAGCCATCCGAGTAGCACTCGATCTCCCCGCGAAGACGAGCCGCAACTTTCCGCACACTGCTACTCTCGGACATGAAGAATGATAATAGCGCTATCGTCGGTGGCCGAGAAGCGATTCGCCCTGGTTTGGTGCTCGCCCTCCTTGGCGTGGTCAGTTTCTCCTTCACCTTCCCTGCTACCACATTGGCGCTCGAAGGTTTCGGTCCGTGGACGGTCGCATGTGGGCGCTCTGTCGTCGCCGGCGTCGTCGCGGCCGGGTGCCTGGCCGCCGGGCAGGTACCCGTCCCGGACCGCAGGCACTGGCGTGGAATCGCCGCCGTCGCGGGGGGCTGCGTTCTCGGATTCCCTCTGTTCACGACCTGGGCGCTACGCCTATCGACCACCGGTCACTCTGCGGTGGTGGTCGGGCTCCTGCCGCTAGCCACCGCCATCGTCGGGGCGCGTCGCGACCGGCGGCGCCGATCGCGACGGTTCTGGCTCGCCGTCGGGGCCGGCGCCATAACGGTGCTTGCGTTCACCTTCTCCCAGAGCCGTGGTGCACCGTCCACGGCAGATCTGCTGCTGTTCGCCGCCTTGGGGCTGTGCGCGTTCGGCTACGCTGAAGGGGGCCGCCTGGCGGCCGAGCTGCCCGGCTGGCAGGTGATCGCTTGGGCGCTTGTGCTCGCGCTGCCAGTCACCGTGCCCATGACCGCGCTAGCGCTGGCGCACGAAGACCCGCGGCCTAGTGGTGCCGCAGTGCTGGGGCTGGCCTACGTCGCGATCGTCTCCCAATTCGGCGGCTTCATCGTGTGGTACCGCGGGATGAGCTATTTGGGCGTTACCCGTGCCAGCCAACTCCAGCTAGCCCAGCCGCTGCTCACACTGGTCTGGTCGGTCCTCCTGCTGCACGAGACCTTGCCGACGGTGGCGCCGGTTACGGCGGTGCTCGTACTGCTGTGCATCGTCATCACTCAGCGGGACCGGGCCGGCGCTTCCCCTTCACACTACGAGAAACTGTGATGAAAACGGACGTATCGAATAGAGGTCTCGACCCCGTTTGGGTCGCGCGATGCCGGAAGTCCACGCATCGGCGGGCGACACTGCAGGCTCATCCCTCCGAGCTGAGCGAATTCGCCTGGCCGACAGCAGCTTACCCGCCGTAGACCGCCGGGCCGTTCACGGCGACGTTCGCCGCGCGGCCGGCGAGCAGATCCGCGGCGACCGCACCTAAATCGACGTCATGGTGTCCGCAGTGGCCGGCGTACCGGGCCCTGCCGATGTGACCATCGCGGTCGACGTCGCCACCTGCATGACCACACGACAGTACTTCGCTCGATCGGCGCGAGAGCCGTCGGCGCATGCCTGCTGCCAGCGGAGATACTAGTCCGGAACCGATGCGGCTGGGTGCGCCCACTCGCTGCGCACCCCGGCAGACACGCCCGCATGCCGTCGAGGCCGATGGCCAAATCCGGCTGGAGTTCGGCCGGTCTCCGACGACAAGTACCGCGTCGCAGACCAGCACACACCGAGCCGAACAGCTGTAGGCAAGTGACTGACGGATTATCGGCCACGGGTTCAGACGCGGGTGAAACCCTCCCCGATCCGACATCGGAAGCAGCGGAACACGTCTGCTGGCTGCCGTGTCGGGTTGGTGCGGCGCCAATGATCGCAGTTCCGGACGCGCCTCGACGGCGAAGTGTGGCTCCGCAGCAGTCATTGAAACCGTCCACATCGGCAAGAGCCGAACCACTTGCCCGCGGAGCGAGTTCCCTGCTCAGGAGGACCCTCGATCCCGCCACGACGGCAGCCAGAGCAGCGAAGGGATCGATGGTCTCCGCGTAGCCACGGGGCGAACCACCGAGGAGCGTCGGCTGTGTACAGGGATGTGCGTGTGCCCGGTCCAGAACAGTGACTCAAAGCCACGTTCCCCGACGGCACGACCAAGCTCAGGAGGTGTCAAGCCTTCACACCCGAAGCAAAAGGCGATGCCGATATTCATTCGCATTTCTGCTCCGATAAGGCTACACCCATCAACCAGATATCGCAGAGCTAGCGAGACGTGCCTACCATCGCACCGAGCTAATCAACGAACACCAACTATCGGATTCAGGTGTTTTCGAAGGTACGACGCGCCGGATCGGGCCGGAAATCACCCGACTCGCAACCGCGCCGAACCCTCCCGGCGTCTCAGAACATCACCGGACTTGGTCAAAACCCGCGGCTAAGATACTCGCCGAACTCGAGCGGTGAAGAGATGTCGACATCTTGACACCGCCAGTCGCGACTCAGCGGCCATTGAAGCGCGTAGAACACCGTGCGCCCTGACTCCTGGATGGCACGCCGCAGGTTCTCAGCCGCAATGGGATCATCGTAGTGACTCTCCCCCTACCACCCAGCCCTGCCGCCCCAAGCCCATATCGTTCATCAGCACGTGAGCCGCCATGAAACGCTGAT
This sequence comes from Amycolatopsis plumensis, assembly GCF_042652605.1. NCBI lineage: Bacteria > Bacillati > Actinomycetota > Actinomycetes > Pseudonocardiales > Pseudonocardiaceae > Amycolatopsis > Amycolatopsis plumensis. The sequence continues at coordinate 80,365 of NZ_JBHSJY010000001.1, forward strand.
ACTCGTCGCCGCCAGCCCCAGGGTAGAAGTGGAAGTCATAGACATACGGTCCGTTGCCCCGGTAAACCTCCGGGATGCGCATAATCCGTGAAGGATCAGGGATTACCGAGAAACCAAGAGTATCGTTTCTGCCGTACACGTGCGTATAGTCGGTCCAGAGGCGCTGCGCGTACGCGAGCAGCATCGGTTGACTGGGCGCGGGAATAGCTTCATTACATAAATCAATCCGATAATGTATTCCCGCACCCATCACGATCGATCGTAGGTTATGCACCAAGTTCCAGTTTTCTTGGTAGACGTCCTCACGCCACTCGGTCCAAGTGTGGGCAGCATTTTCGCCGACCGGCATAAACGCTACCAGTATCTCTTCGAACCCGACACGCCTGACCGAAGAAAGAAAGTCGGCGAGGTTGCGTCGATTCTGCGCCATCAAGTTTCCACCGGTGGAATCCATGAGCGTCCCAGTTTCAGGACCGCGCCTGTGGTATATCGGAACACGCAACCTGCGCTGACCGTTGAGATACATTGCGGTCAACTGATCGTCAATTGTCGAGGCCGCCTGCCCGTAGTTCTTGATTACACCGTACGACTCCCGGTCACAACCGTCGAGACCGAACCAGCCGTAGTTGGACCCACCCACGCTCCGCGTCGAACGGTCGATCAATCCCGCCTCGGCACCTTCCGAACCCCACATCGATCCGACAGCCGCGCTTGTTCCCAAAATACCAAGCGTACCACCGCTTTGAGGAAGTTCCTCCGACGCATAAGTCCTCAATCCACCAATCTCTGTCACTACACCATTCAAGAATAATTGAAACACGTGACAGAAGACATCGCTGTCCGCGTCACGGCAACGGTACGGCCAGACTACCCCAGCCTGGGCGGACGCATCTGACGTCAATGACTCTCGACCGTCATGGTCGACGACTCGGCTGTTCGGCCCAGAAACTTCTTTTAACAATAATTGACTCTGACTTTCTTCCAGGGCAAAGTGGCCGCGAGCCGTGTACCGTCGCCGGGCATGGCAACGACTACTCTCGCCTGCCGACAACGGAGACGAGACGCGCGACTGCCTTCCGTCCGGGCCGCGGCGCTGGCCGCCGCCGCGGAGAGATTCTCCAGAGAGAAGGCGACGGGCAGTCAGTTGCTCAGAACCGGAGCGGAGACTACAGGCAAGCAGCGTTCTACAGGTAAATCAGCGGTCGCCGTCGGCGCGTTCGCCAGATCGTGGACTGAGAATGACCTGCTCAGGGGCGCGAATGGACGTCGACTGACGACTTGCGCCGACAAGTCGCTCATCCAGTTGTCGAGCCGTCCTTTGCACTGGAGGGGCGATCAGCATGAGCACATGTCCGTGACTTACCGGCAGGTATTTCAAGTTGGCGAGTTCCGCACGCTGTTCGTGAGCATGATGGTGTCCGTTACCGGCGATCAGTTCGCGCGGGTGGCGCTGTCACTCCTGATCTTCGACCGGACACGCTCGGCCGGATGGACTGCGGTGACCTACGCGCTGACCTACCTGCCCTCCGTGCTGGCCGGGCCGTTGCTGTCCGGGCTGGCAGACCGGTGGCCCCGACGGCGAGTCATGATCGTCGCGGACCTGCTGCGCGCCGCGCTGGTCGCGCTGATGGCGATCCCGGGACTGGCGTTGCCGATCGCGGTGGCGCTGCTGGTGCTCGTGCAGGCCGCAGGCGCACCGGGCAACGCCGCGCGGGCGGCGACCGCGGCCGCGGCACTGCCGGACGAGCAATACGTGCTGGGCAAGGGTGCGCTCGACACGATCGTGCAGCTGTCGCAGGTGGTCGGATTCGCCACCGGCGGCGCCCTGGTAGCAGGAGCGGGCCCGGCAACCGCGTTGCTTTCCGACGGCGCGAGCTTCCTCGTATCGGCTGCCGTGGTCCGCCTTGGAGTGCGCGAGCGGCCCGCTCCGAGCACGACGGTCTCCGATGCGGCGATCCAAGCTGGCGTGCTGGCCCGTTGGCGACGCGATCTGGTCGACGGTTCACGCCTGGTCGCACGCACACCGAAGCTGCGATCGCTGGTCGCACTCGCCGCGGTCGCCGGGTTTTATGTGTCGGTGGAAGGATTGGCCGCACCGTACGCCGCCCAGATCGGCGGATCAGCGGACGCGGTCGGGGTACTGCTGGCAGCAAGCCCGGCCGGGGCGGTGCTCGGCATGGCGCTGATCACCAGGTTGCGGCCTCAGGTGCGGTCGCAGCTGCTGGGGCCGCTGGCGATCGCGGCGTGCGTACCGCTTGTGATGTGCCTGGCCCGGCCGCGCTTGGCCGTCACGGCGGTGCTGTGGCTGCTGTCCGGAGTGGCCAGCGCATATCACTTGCCGGCCTCGGCCGAGTTCACCCTTGCCGTGCCCGACCACCGGCGCGCTCAGGCATACGGCCTAGCCGCGACCGTGCTGATGACCAGCCAAGGGCTGGGGATCGCACTGGCGGGGCTGGCAGCGACCGTCGTGGCCCCATCCGCGGCGCTTGCGGGGACCGGCGGCCTCGGCGTGGTGGCCGCCGGTCTGGCGGGCGCCGCGTGGAACCGCGCTCGCCGCGCCTTACCCGCCGAGCAAGCCGGCTAGAACATCCGCGTCTCGGCCGTCGATCAGCGACCCCATTCGTTGCCGCGCTGCCATTCGTTGCCCTGCCGGGACCACTCGTTGCCGTGCACAGCCGAGATCCACTCATTGCCGTATGCGTCGATCATTGTTTTCCTCTCCTATCAACTTTCCCCAGCCGCCTGAACTGCAACGGCCATCGACAGATGGTACCGCGGACGGTCGCGTACGACTGGGAAGGACGGATATAATATAAGGGGCAAAAATAGCGTCGTGAATACCCAGCCAGTGACAGTCTTTGTCGTTGCCGCGACTAGAGATCCATCTTGTGCTAAAGATGACGCCGGTAGAAGTCGCCGTCACCACGTTGTCGACCACCGTTTCTAGGCCCGCGGTTCTACTCACCACTGGCCCGCAGCAGATCGCCGTTTCCGGAAGGTCGATGTGACGGCGGACGCACTTAAGTGTACGCCCCGGTAAACGGCGACATCGGCGATCGCACGCGCAGACCTAAACCAGCATAACAAACTCCAACCCAACGGCACCTAACAAAGCGCTGCTTGGCGGCGACTGCTGAGAGGCGGACCGGTGCGATGTGGCTCACAACGGACGTCGCCCGTCAACAGTTCCTGACCGTGTTGATCTCAAACCAGAGCACATCTCCACTCTGCTTGGAAGGCGCAGGCGCCAGATTTTGCCGGGTGCCGTCGTCAAAATACACGGTTGGCACAGTGCCAGCGGTCTGCCTATTCTGAAAAGAGCCAATCGAGATCCACGGAATTCGATAGTAGCCGCAACTGTACATACCAATGTTGTCACCAGTGTAATTCTCGAACTGATACGCGCAGAACCATCCATAATTGGCGGACGCGCCAGCGCACTGTGGAATTCCCGCGGCCACGAACTGCCGCGCTTTGCCCTCACCAGGCACAGTAACGCTAAGCACGGCCCCGTTTAGATCGATCTGGTTCGGCGACACTTGCTTTCCACGGCCCTTGAGCGCAACAAGATAGCCGTCCACTTTCGCCTGCAGAGCCGCGGCCTTTTCAGTCGAAAGCCCAGCAGCTCGCACTTGGGTCACGAAATCGCTGCGATTCACTGCCGCACCGGCTACGCCCGCTCCCGAAATCATCATGATTAACGATGCGACTACACACCCCAGCAACACGCCGATTCTGGATTTCACCCTTTGTCTCCTAGTTGCCACGCGATCCACTTCCAACGGGAAGGTAACCGGAAGACCTTGGCGACTTCAACGGGTTCAGCCACGACTAAAACAGTCAACAGTCGGAGTCAAGGTCGACCAGGCACAGTGGATGGTGGCTAGGCGACGCTGCGCGCTCAGGCGCCGCCCCACCGCGAGGTGGGAGCACTGGCAGGGTCCCGCTGCGTAACGGTGGTGCACAGCAGTACGAGCTGCGCTACCGCCGCGGCATAGCGCCTCCGCCGACCGTGACCAGCTGTCCGTCGCCGCCGCCTCGTTCACCCGCCCGGAAGGCGTCTTCCAGTACGCGGCGGCGGCTCCCCCTAGTCCGTGAGACGGAGCAGTTCTAAGCTCGGAAAGTCGCCAGACGACGTGCAAGTGGTCTATTTTTTGGGCGGGCAACTGGTCCATTTTTCCGGGCAACCCGCCGTTAGGGTAGCGACATGGAAGCCAAGCCGCGAACGAGCGAGCCGGGGCTTCCCCGCAGCTTGACCTTGGTGCCAGTAGGGGTCGCCGGGCGGTCGATCGTGTTCCGTCAGCTGGGTTAGGCGGTAGGCCTTGTCTCTGTCGTGCCGCTCGGGGACTTGCATGCGGCCCGGCCATTGATCAACGGATCGTTCACCCTCCACCTCACGGCGCTCGTCGTGGCACCCGTGGGCAGAACCGTACGGATACTCGGTCGGTGCGATCGGACCACTCGCCCTCCTGGGTGCGCTCGGCGCCTTAACGGTCCGACAGGTCAAACGCCCCCACGACCAGGGACACGCCCATCGCGCGACCGGCATCCTGCTCGAACTGGTGCGGTTCCCTGCGCGCTGACCGTCAACGTGCTCTGGGGGACACTTAGCGGCGGCATCGCCGCACCCATCTACAGCGCCGGCAGCCGGCTCGCCATCGACCGTGCCGCCGCTGTAACCGGATTCATTGAAAAGAGAGCCATGCACGTCTTCATCGCAGGCGCCACCGGCGCAATCGGGCGCTATCTCACCACAATGCTGCGCGCTGCGGGACACCGAGTCACCGGCACCACCCGCACAGAGACCGGCCTGAGACTTCTCCAAGGCATGGGAGCGCGAGGTGTTCGACTGGATGTGTACAACGCCGAAGCCGCAAAACGAGCCGTTGCCGAGGCCGCACCCGACGCCATCATCCACCAACTCACCGCACTGAAGGGCGGCACGCGGGAGGACAACGGGCGGATACGCCGAATCGGAACGCGCCACCTCGTCGACGCGGCCAAGCTCGCCGCCGTTCCCCGAATCATCACCCAGTCTGTCGCCTGGGCGTACGGACCCGGCGAACGCCCCGCGACAGAACGTGACACCCTGCACTACGAGGCACTTCCGCCACGAGCAACCTTGATCTCGGGCATCCGCGCTCTAGAAAACATTTCATCCGAGATCGAGGAACACATCATATTGCGCTACGGTCTACTGTACGGTCCTGGCACCTGGTACCGCCGCGGTGGGCTCGTCGATGACGTTCTCAACGACCGCGCTCACGATCCCGCCGCACTCTTTCTCGGGGACCTTTCCGCCGCCAACGACGCCGTCTCTTCATTCGTGCACGTCGAAGAAGCCGCGCGCGCGGCGGCCGACGCTCTTACGTGGCCATCCGGGCCAGTCAACATCGTCGACGACGAACCGGCGCCGGCCCGGGCATGGCTGCCAGCACTCGCTGTCTCCGTGGGTGCACCGCCTCCTCGAATCGTCTCCGGACGTAATGCGTGGGAACGCGGAGCCGACAACAGCCTGGCGCGTTCTCTCGGCTGGAAACCCCACTACCCGACTTGGCGAACGGGGTTCTTCCTCGGCTAAGCGACGATAATGCCCCGCAACGAACCAATGACAGCAGTACACGTCCGTCCCTGGGCGGCCACTGCGGGGTCGGGCCGATCGAGGACCTCGCCGCGGCCCACCTCCCGCAAGCCCTCGCCGATCTCACCTGCCTGCACCCTCACGCGACACTGCAGGTGTTCAGCGTCCAGGCCCAGTAATGCGCGAGATTTCGAGAGCGGCCGAATGCCCGTCGCGTTGTGTACCCGCGGTACCTAGCCGAACCACCGCGTTGGTCGGTTCGGCTGTCGCTGGCCTGCCTCAACTGTGCCGGTAGCGGAACTCCTTGCTCGCCGCACTGGACGCCGGCGGATCTGCTATCGAATTTTACACTTTACACCATTGCGACACAGTCAATGATTATTGAACCGACTCTGCTCGGTTGACAACGTTCGACTCGATCATGAACGATTCAGAATCGACGAGGGGGGTCAGGCTTTGCGACGAGATGTTCCCGGCCGACTGCCGGTGTCGTTGCGTCTGGGTGTCTTGGCGAATGCAAGTTTCACCGAATTGATCACGGTAGCGTTGCCGTTGCTTCTCGACGCGCGGGGCCAGAGTAAGACGGCCGTTGCCGTGTTTTCGTCCTGAACGCACTCACGGCCGCAGCGCTCAACCTCACACTTGGGCGTAAATTACGTGAACTCGACTCACACTGGGTGATCTCAGGTAGCGCCGCAACATCGGCACTGGGATTGCTGTCGCTCGCGCTACTGCCGTCTTCGATAACGTCGTGGGCGATCTACCCGGCCGGCATGGCCGTGATGGCGATGAGTTTGGTGTATCCGCAATATGTGTCGCTGGCGCACCGGTACTCTGCCCTGACCGCCGCACGAACCATCGGAAGTCTACGTTCGTTCTACGTAGTGGGATACATCGCCGGGCTTGGCGTATTCGCCGCTGCCTCTGAGTCGCAGACCGTTTTAGGGCCACTGCTGCGGCCGGTGCACGTGGCCGCCGGACTAGCGGTCGTGAACATTGCCGTCGCCTGGTTTCTGGAACCGGCAAACGGCGACGTCGCGGAAAAACCGGCTTCCGTGGAGGCCTCGTCGGTACGGGGACGGGTTGTACTGGTCGGGGCTGCGGCCGCCCTGGTGCTACTACGGGCCGCGGACAGTCTGCGCGGCGTGTACTTGCCGCTCTACGCAACTGATATCGGCGTTGACGGCACCGGCGTCTCGGTCTTGTCCGCGGTCACGGCGATAGCGGAATTCGTCGTTCTGGTCCCGATCAGCATGCTCAGCGATCGTTATGGCAGCCGGCGGACACTTGTCGTCGTCTGCCTCACGGGGACGCTCGCGTTTCTCTTGGTCGCCGTTGGCTCAGGCTATCCGATCTTGGTGGGTTCTCAGGTCTTCTACGCAGCGTTCGCCGCCGGTTTCCAGAGTGTCGGAATGGTGCTTCTCGGTGAAGCCTTGCGATCGGGTATCGGCGGTGGCGCGGCGCTCTACACCGCGCTGGTGCAGGTGGGATCCACGGTCAGCATTCTCTCACCGCTCATCGTGCCCGGTTACAGCCCACCAGCCTTCCTGATCGCGATGGCGTTCTGCGCCTTGGCGGCAGCTCTACTAATCGTTGACCGGGTCGTCATTCGCCGCCCCGTCGGATGACAGCTTCGCTCCGTGCGATTTACCTGCCTTTCGGACATCACAGGCTGAGAAACTTGGTCCACTTGTCCAGCGTAGACAAAGCATCTTTCGCAGACCGATATTGCAGGGTGAACAAACTGCGGTTGACGCCGGCTTCGGCGTAGGCCTCCAAACGACCGGACTCTGGCATCCGACCATCCTCGGCGATCGCACCGAAGAGCGTAATAGGTACCGGTCCCCGGCCGACGTCGGCGGCACGGCTGCGCAGCGCGGAAGCACGCCGGACGAGCTCGTCAACGTCCATCATATCCGCTTGGGGAAGCCAAGCATCACCGAAGGCCAGCACTCGTTCCTCCGACCCTGGTCCGTTCCCGCCGACCAGCACAGGAGGGTGCGGTTTCTGCACCGGTTTTGGCCAGGACCAAATCGGGTCGAAGTCGACAAACTCGCCGTGATACTCGGCCTGCTCAGCAGTCCATATTTCGCGCATTGCGCGAACACGATCGGCAAGCAAGGCCATCCGAATTCGTGGGTCAGTTCCGTGATTGGCCATCTCCATGCGGTTCCACCCGGCACCAACACCGAACTGGAAGCGCCCCCCACTCAGTTGATCGAGGCTGGCCACCTCCTTCGCCGTAGTGATCGGATCTCGTTGAGTGACGAGACAGACGGCAGTGCCCAATGTGATGGTGCTTGTCACCGCCGCGACGGCAGCCAGAGCGACGAAGGGGTCGATGGTCTCCGCGTAGCCGCGGGGCGAGCCACCTGAGGAGCGTCGGCTGTGTACAGGAATATGCGTGTGCTCGGTCCAGAACAGTGACTCAAAGCCACGTTCCTCGACGGCACGACCAAGCTCAGGAGGTGTCAAGCCTTCACACCCAGAGTAAACGGCGATGCCAATATCCATCCTCATATTTTGCCCGATGAAGTCGCTTTCATCAAGCGGGATCGGTGCGCGTGATCGAGACGAGGCTGTCATCGCAGCGAGCTGCTCGAACAGTAAGCTCGAACTCGGTCAGCGGCCGCAGGCGATTAATAATCGTTCAACCAGCTTAAATTGCGCAAGTTTTGCTGTCGTGTGAGGCAGAAACTATCAGGTTCAGTTATTTTCGAGCTGTCGCGTCCGGACTTCAGGCCGATCGAGGGTCGCGCGCACCCGACGGGGCAGTTGGTCAACGCTTATGGTGCCGCCGTCGAGCGCGCGCTTGGGCGGTGGCGGCTCACATTCCCGCTGAGCCGCCACGGCTCCCGGCCCCGGTAGGCTGATCGACAGGAGCACCGCCGTGACCGTGGATCTCACCTCCGGGCGAGGTGATCGGTGCCGTCATCGGAGCCTCGAACTCCTCGACGAGGAGAGCGGGCTCGCACTCGGTTGCACTCCGCGCGTCAACACGCCTCTGCGGGTCCTGCGATCAGGCTGGATCTCCGCCGATCGAGCAGTTATGGACGGTTCTGTACCGCGGCAGTGCCGACCGCCGCGGCCGAGCCGCGTTCGCCACGTTGATCGCTGTCAGTGTCCTGCACCGACCCAGCATGCCTGTTCGGCACCTTCGCTCTCGTCCACGCCGACGACGCACTGGACGTCTACACCAGGGGTGTTCTGACCCACCAGACCGCCGGGCAACTCATCGGTCAGCACTAACCATCCTCGCCGACCGAGTCGCGCAGAGCTCGCATGACCGGCAGCCCGTCTATAGCGCCGGGCGGTGGAAGTGCGTTGTGTGGTCCAACTCGAGATTGCCCGGTCGCGCTACTACGCGCGTGCCGCGGCATCGGCATGCGGGGCGATCTCGATCTGGCACGCCATGAGGCCGAACTGTGGGCGAACCCGTCCTCCCGCTCAGCGGCGACCCCTGGTGGAGGTCAACATCACAACTGAAAGGGGACATGCTGGCGGTCGTCGCCGGAATCGTTCGCGCGGCCGGGAGGCCTGGTTAGAATTGTCCACTGCGTACGCCGACACGACGACAATCGTCGGCAACGTCCGCTATTGCCGCTGAGCGATGAGTGGTCAGTCAGCTGTCGTCGTCGCCGTGCGGAGCCACACGTCGCGCCACCGGTATGCGGTGTGTGCCGAAGTCTGGAGGCGGTTCGCGAACGAACCAACGGGATCCATCCCGCAGTCGGGGTGTGATATGTCGTCGGATTGTCGCAGCTAGCGACGGAATGTGGAGTAGAGCGTCGAGGTCGTGGCCACGGTTGCGTCCATGAGGTGCTGAGGCGCTCGCAACCGCACCCCGGCGCGGCTGAACAGCAGGTCGCCGCACCACAGCCGGCCGAGGCATCCGGAGGGCGTGTTCGAGGAACTTCGGGCTCGGCGCGAGGTTGAGCCGGGGTGGTGTCCCGGCTCAACCGTGGGGTTGGCTCCGTAGAATGGCGCGCGTGGTTCCGACTTGTGCGCTCAGGAGCACGTCCAGGTCGCCGGCGCGGATTTGGTGGCACCTGCAGGCCATGCCAGTCCAACGAGCTCACCGGTCTCCGCCACCGCGTGAACCAATGGCCTGCCAGGCACGTTGCCGACGAACGTCTCGCCTCGCCAGACGCCGAGAGTCGTCACCGTGGACCCCTCCGGGGTGTACCAGGCGGCCAACTGGCCCTGGGAATTGATGCCGATCGGGGTATGGCGCGCCAGTTCGAAGCGGTGCACCACGGTACCCGTGGCATCCCACACCCGCAGGCCGTTGTCATCGGTGAAATCGTGCCCGAGCGCATAACCACGCTGGAAGATTTGCACGACGAGATCCGGCGAGCTGGGCAGACGTGAGGTCGTTCCGTTCGGAGACCACACCAGACCCTTCTCGGTCACCACGTTGCCCACATCATCGATGCCGACCGCTACATCGTTGGCGACAATCTGATATGAGCCCGGATTGCCCAGCTTCCACACCACACTCCGGTAGTCGGTTGCGTACGCGAACGTAGTGCCGACGATGTCGCCGGTCTCGTTGACAGCGCTGGCAAACGTACTGCTCCCGGCGGGAACCGAAAGGTTCTGGAACGTCCCGTCCCGGTAAACGAACGGCACGTCTGAGCGACCATCCCAACCGACGATCGTGCCACTACCGTTGACCGCGGAAACCCGAATGGAGGAACTGACCGGAGCGTTGATCGGCACGACCTCACCGTTGTGCCAGAGCAGCAGAGTGCCGTCAGTCGCCTGCCCGGCCAGATAGCCGTTCGGGCCGGCGGCCTGAACGGATCCGCCCGTCACGCCCACCGGCAGCGGCAAAAATGACTGCGTCCAGGTGCACAAGTCTTGTGTTCGCGCCTGAGCCGAAGATGCGAAGACCGTGGCAAACATTGCCAGGATTGGAACACAAATCGCGATGATTCGACGCATACTTTCCCCTTGAATAGACCTTGACAGCGCCAACATGCCACAATTGCAGATTTCTCGACCTACGTCCATCGGTTTCAAATATAAAGAAAATCCGCGGACGGGCGAAGCATGTCGCATTCGGTGGCGCGCTCCTCGGCAGAGGAGCTAGCACGATGTGGTCTGGAGTTGTATCGTCGACGGCGCCCCGGGGGCGAGGCCCTCGCGACCACTCCCGCCACCGCCATCGCCGCGGTCATGCGGCATGTGCGACCAGCGCCGTGGCGAAGCAGCTCGTACAGGTTGGGCAGCTGGGTGGTGCGTCGAGGTCAAGCTCCTGGACGGTCTCCCAGGCCAGGGTCTGCACGGTGTCGAAACTGAGCCCGTGATCCGGGACTAGATGTTCCACCAAGGCCAGCAGCAGCCGCCCGTACTTGTCCGCGGGCGCGCCCAGGACATGCGGAAAGGCCACGATCAGCCGGCAGTCGTCGCCGGGCGTGAACCGGTCAGGGAATCGATTAAGGTGGTGCAGGTGCTTCACCTGCGTGACCCAGCGATTGGGTGCCGGGTCGCGTGGTTCGCCAGCCGCCCATGCACTCGCTGTGCGGGGCAGCAGGAGCACCCGGAACGGCAAACCCGGAGATTTGCCGATTTGGGTGATGTCGGCGCCTGGGGACAGCAGGTTGGCCAAGGCGGTGCCGCGCGCCACCCGACGGCGCTCATCGTCGTGCCGCTGTCGGTCGTCCGGGCGACCAACATGCCGGTCAGGCTGCTCAGCAGCGCGAACAGCAGCCTCAGCAGCGTCGGCGTTTGCTGGCCTTCGCTGCGATTGACCCTGGTCACGTCGATCAGGCTGCTCGCCAGGTCGGCCTTGACCGTCTGGTAGCGGGTCCGGTCGAGCATCTGCTGCACCTTGGTCAGCGCGGAGTCGACCAGCTCGTCGGACAGCTCACGAGCCTCTGCCACGATCTCCGCCGCACGTTGCTTCGCTCGGGCCTCCATCTGGTCGACATGAACGTCCTCGTCGAAGGATTCCTCGAGCAGTTCCTGCGCAGCCCACGACCACTGGTTGTCGAGCAGCCCACGTGCCTCCGGCACGTTGTACTCCTCGGCCACCTTCAGCCATTGCTCCGCCTCGTCGAGACGTTCCTGCTCGATCAGCGCCTTGGCCAAGGACATGGCGGTGTCGCCGAGCTCGACGCGAAGAGCGTCACGCTCGGCCTCGGCACGCTGTTCCGGAGTGAACCGGCGTACGCGGTCTCGAATCTCGGCCGGCGTCGGCACCGGCAGGTCGCCGACCTGGCGAAAAACCTGAGAGGACCTCGAGCTGACACCGTTTGCGCTCCCACGATTCGACACATCTGCGGAGCTCAGAAGCCAGTCATCTTCCTCGAAGATGCTGATCTGCATCACACTTGAGTTCGTCAGTGGAGCTTCCGGGGACCTGATCCACGCCGATCTCGCCAAGGGCACGTGCGGCTCGGCGTGGACGGCACGGTGACCGTGCTGGACCGCGCGACGGCCCACCGGTTGCCTCGGGGGCAAGAGCTCGCGCCGAGCGGGCGCGCTTCCCACAAGGAGGACCTCCGGCTAGCCCGCTACCTGTGACGCGGCCTTACCGCCGCCACTGAGATGCTTTATCCGGCCCGTGCTCACCAGCCGCTGTATCAGGTCACGAAAGACAGGAGGCCACGTTGGTAACCACTCCCAGCCGCAGGTGTGAGGGTGCGACCGCTTCGCCGACCGCGACGTTCCGAACTACCACCACATCCACCGCGCCGACAAGCTTCCCCAGCCCCGCAGCAGCGACGGCCACATCGTCATTCACGGCTACGCGGTCGAAATCTCCGGAGCCATCCCGCAGACCTGGGTGTTCTTCCACGACCTCGAACCAGCACTGGCCTTCGGGCGTGCCGGCCGCATGTCCAGCGTGGATATTCGCGGCTACGGTGTGTTCGCCGCAGCCCGCGAGATCCGCTTCGACGAACGACTCGGCGACGTCGTCACCCTGCACTTGACCGGCGGCAACCTCGACCGTAAACCGGACGAAGCCAATGCTTTGACCCGATGGCTCGCCGGAGTCACGCCTGAGTCCTCGCACTTCGCGCCTCCAGATCGGCGCTGACCAAGCAGCGAGGAGCAGTGCACCAACCCCGTCGTCAAGGAGGCCACCAACTCCTGCTCACCTGATTCGGTGCCCCCGACGGCGCGTGCGCAACCCTCCGTCAACGACAGCTACACGGCCGTGATCGGCGCGCTGACCGAACACACCTGGACTTGTGCACGTCGCGACAAGACGGAAGCTTCTCGGTATACCTGCCGTCCCTGCGGGCCGATGCTGCCCAGCGTGCCCAGTGGAACTCACCGAAACCACCATGCTGATCTCTGCGGACGGCATCGGCCAAGCACGGAGGCGGTGATGCCCGCAGCTGCGGCGCCGTGACGGAGTTTTTAATCACTAAATCCTCCCTCCAGGCGTCACCGCCCCACAACGCAGAGAAGCCCAGGCCGTTGGCCTGGGCTTTCTCGTCTAACAGCTCCCCCGCTTGGACTCGAACCAAGAACCCTCCGGTTAACAGCCGAATGCTCTGCCAGTTGAGCTACAGGGGAATGTTGCTCACTTCCGGTGCCGGTCTCTCCGACCGACGAGAAGAACTTTAGACCATGCCCCGGAAGCGCCGCACACCACCCCCCACTTAGCGCAACCGCCCCCGCCCGGGCGGTTTTCCTGGACAATGGACAGTCGGACGACCTAACGACGGAAGGCGTGGACGCGGATGAAGAAGTTCCTGCTGGGGGCAGGCCTGGGGTACGTACTGGGCGCCAAGGCAGGCCGGGGGCGGTACGAGCAGCTCGTGCGCACCTACCGCCGGGTCGTCGACCACCCGATGGTCCAGGGTGCCGCCGGGGTGGCGCGGGCCAAGCTCGGGGAGAAGCTCAAGCGCTGACGCGGGCCACGAAGAACACGCGGCGGAACTCGAACCAGGTGACCCCGTCGGGCCGGGCCGGGTAGGCGTCGGCCAGGCGCGGCGCCAGCGCGGCGCGGAACTGCTCCCACTCGGAGTCGGACAGCGCCGCGCGGATCGGGCGCAGCGCCGTGCCGGTGATCCACTCCAGCACCGGCGAAGGCCCGTGCAGCGGCTGCACGTACGTCGTCTCCCAGGCGTCGACGGTGCAGCCCGCGTCGGCCAAGAGGTCCGCGTACTCCTGCGGGGCCGACACCGCGTCGTCCTCGCGCAGCACCACCTCGGCCAAGCGTGATGCCCAGGCCGGCGACGCTGCCAGCTCGCGGGTCAGCACGTGCGAAGGCGCGTTGAAGTTGCCCGGCACCTGCACCGCCAGGTAGGCGCCCGCGGGCAGCTCGGCAGCCCAGCGGCGCAGCAGCGGCCCGTGGTCCGGCACCCACTGCAGGACGGCGTTCGACACGACGACGTCGGTGTCGGGCGCCGGCGTCCAGTCGCGGACGTCGAGCAGGGCCGCGTCGAGGCCGCAAGCGCGGGCCGCGGTCACCATTTCGGGTGAACTGTCACTGCACTCCAGCGCCGCCGACGGCCAGCGTTCCCGGAGGGACACAGTCAGGTTCCCCGGGCCGCAGCCCAGGTCAACGACGCGTCGCGGGGCCGACGCCCCGATGCGGGAGACCAGATCGTAAAACGGCCGGGCCCGCAGGTCGGCGTAGTCGAGGTACTTGCCGGGATCCCACATGGCCACCTCCGGAAATAGCAGTACGCCTGTACTGAGTACGAGCGTACTGCTATTCCGCCGGGTTGACCAGCTTCGCGGCGGCCTGCTCGGCGATGGCCTCGACCAGGGCGGCGTCGGTGCCGGGATCCGGCCGGACCTGCAGCACGGTGCCGTCCCGGCCGGGCACCTTGCGCTGGACGAACCACGCTCCCCCGGCGCCGATCTCCTGCCGGTGCCGCGAGCGGATAGAGCCCTCGACGCGCTGGTAGGCCTCGCGGGGCACCTTGCCCGGCGCCGGCAGCCGGAACCGCACCGGCGGGAGGTCGGCCAGCACGACCGCCGCACCCGCCGTCCCCACCTCGGACGACTCCGTCAGCGTGAAGACGCCGTCCGCCCAGGTCGCCTTGGCGACGAGGTGCCAGCCGACGCGGCGGGGGCTGTCGTCCGCGGGGATCCACAGCCCCAGTGCGGTCACCACGAGGTGGCCGCCGCCCTCGACCGGGGCGCTGTCCACGACTTCTTCGCCCGGCGCGAGCGCACCGGTGAAACCCGGAGGTGTGCGGTCGCCCAGCAACCGGCGCAGGAACCCCATCTCAGCCCCACGCGCCGGCGGCGGCCTGCTCGCCCAGCGACTTCTTGTACTGCTCCAGCGCGACCAGATCACCGAACAGCGCGCGGTAGTCGTCCGGCGCTTCGACCGGCGACAGCCGCTGCAGCTTCCCCTTGATCTCCGCGATCTGCCGCCCGACGAGGCCTTCCTGCAGCCGCGCGAGGATCGAGGAGATGTACCGCGAGTCGACCTCGTCTTTGGCCTGCAACGGTTCCACGGCCAGCTCCGACAGCACGCGCCGGACCGTCCCTTCCGGACAGTGCGGGGCGGCCGCGTCCAGCAGCGCCGGCCCGGTCAGGCCCGAACCCGCGCCGCCCGCCTTCAGGACGGCCTCGTGGACGGCCACGTACACCGGGTGCGTGAACGCCTCCAGCGGCAGGGCGTCGTACTCCGGCCCGGCGATCGCGGGCTGCTGCAGCGCCGCCTTCAACGCTTCGCGCTGCACGGCGAACCGCGGGTCCTTCGGCGCCGGGCGGGCGATGTCCTGGGTGGGAGCGGCGGCCGGCACCGTCTGGGCCCGCGCCGGCTGCCGCACCGGCGCCCCGCCGCGCTTGTCCGTCGCGCCCGCGCTGCCGCGGACGCGGTTGACCACCTGCGCCACGTCCTGCCAGCCGACCCACCAGGCGAGCTTCGACGCGTAGCCGTCCCGGGCCGCGCGGTCCTTGATCGACGCCACCATCGGCACGGTCTTCTGCAGCGCCGCCACCTGGCCGTCGACCGAGTCGAGGTCGTAGTTCTTGAGCGTGCTGCGGATGACGAACTCGAACAGCGGCGTGCGCCGCGCGACCAGGTCCTTCACCGCGCTGTCGCCCTTGGCCAGCCGCAGCTCGCACGGGTCCATGCCGTCCGGCGCGACCGCGATGTACGTCTGGCCGGCGAAGGTCTGGTCGCCTTCGAACGCCTTCAACGCGGCCTTCTGACCGGCTTCGTCACCGTCGAAGGTGAAGATGACTTCGCCGCGGAAGGCGTCGTCGTCCATCATCAGCCGGCGAAGCACCTTCATGTGGTCTTCGCCGAACGCCGTGCCCGAGGAGGCGACCGCCGTCGGCACACCCGCGGCGTGCATCGCCATCACGTCGGTGTATCCCTCGACCACGACCACCTGGTGCCGCTTCGCGATTTCGCGCTTGGCCAGGTCGAGGCCGAACATGACCTGGGACTTCTTGTAGATCGGCGATTCGGCCGTGTTCAGATACTTCGCCGAGATGCGGTCGTCTTCGAACAGCCGCCGCGCGCCGAAGCCGACGACGTCGTTGCCGACGTCGCGGATCGGCCAGACCAGCCGCCGGTGGAACCGGTCCATCGGGCCGCGCTGGCCCTCCTTGGACAGGCCCGCGGTGAGCAGCTCCTTGACCTCGAAGCCGCGGTTGAGCAGGAACTTCGTCAGCTTGTCCCAGCCGCCGGGTGCGTACCCGCAGCCGAACGTCTTCGCCATGGCGGCGTCGAACCCGCGCTCGGACAGGAAGTCCCGCGCCGGGCGCGCCTCGTCGGTGACCAGCTGCTCGGCGTAGAACTCCTGCGCCAGGCGGTGGGCCTCGACCAGCCGGGTGCGGCTGCCGCGGTCGCGCTGGACCGTCGCGCCGCCGCCTTCGTAGGTGAGCCGGATGCCGACCCGGTCGGCCAGCCGCTCGACGGCCTCCACGAACGAGATCAGGTCGATCTTCTGGATGAACTTGATCACGTCACCGCCCTCGCCACAGCCGAAGCAGTGGAAGGTGCCGTGCGTCGGGCGGACGTTGAACGACGGGGTCTTCTCGTTGTGGAACGGGCAGAGGCCCTTCAGGCTGCCCCCGCCGGCGCGGCGCAGCGCCACGTACTCCCCGACGACCTCGTCGATCCGGTTCCGCTCGCGCACCTCCGCGATGTCGCTCTCCCGAATCCGTCCTGCCACCTCACCACAATAGATCGGACCTCGTCCACGGGGAGATGCGACCTCATCCGGCACACTCTTGGCATGGCCTCCTCCACCGCCCAGGACACGCTCGCCGCGCAGTTCGCCGAGCACCGCAGTCACCTGATCGGGGTGGCCTACCGGCTGACCGGCACGCGCGCCGACGCCGAGGACGCCGTCCAGGAGTCCTGGTTCCGCCTGGCCGGGCTGGACGACGCGGGCCGCGCGGCGATCCGCGACCTGCGGGGCTGGCTGACGACCGTCGTCGGCCGGATCTGCCTCGACCGGCTCAAGTCGGCGGCCGCGCAGCGGGAGAAGTACGTGGGCAACTGGCTGCCCGAGCCGGTCGTCACGCCGTTCGGGCGGCCGGTCAGCGAAGACCCACTGGACGTCGCGGTCCGCGACGACGGGCTGCGGATGGCCGCGCTCGTCGTCCTCGACAAGCTGACGCCGGAGCAGCGCGTCGCGTTCGTGCTGCACGACGCCTTTTCGGTGCCGTTCGCCGAGATCGCGGACGCGCTCGGCGTCTCGGTCGACGCCGCGCGGCAGTACGCCTCCCGCGGCCGCAAGGCCCTCGCCGACGCGGACCCGGCGCCACGCATCCCGCTGGACGACCAGGCGAAGGTCCTCGAGAAGTTCGTCGTCGCCCTGCAGGCGGGCGACGTCCGGGCGATGACCGAGCTGCTGGCCCCGGACGTCGTGCTCATCGGCGACTCGAACGGCAAGGGCCGGACCACGCGCCAGCTCATCGTCGGCCCGGACAAGATCGCCCGCTTCTTCGTGGGCCTCACGAGGAAGTACCCGTCCGGAGTGCTCACCAGCGGCACGCCGGTGCTCGTCAACGGCGACCTCGGGGTGTACCTCGCTCCGCAGCCGGCCCGCGACGGCCTCTTCGCCCTCGACGAGCACGTGCAGGCGATGACCGTCCGCGACGGGAAGATCGTGGCGATCTACGACGTCGTCAACCCCGACAAGCTGGCCCGGATCACGCGTCCCGGCGCTTGACCCGCACGATCCCGGCCGCGAGCAGGACGGCGGCGAAGAGCCCGAAGTAGGCCAGCGCCCAGCCCGGGCTCAGCGGCGAATCGGACAGGACCGCGGCGTTGCCGCCGTCCCGGCCCGCGTTGGCCTCCCCGCTCCCGCTGAGGAACTTCGTGACGGCGTTCAGCGGCAGCCACCGGTGGATCGCCTGCCCGGCCCGCGGGATGAGCTGGACGAGGTTCTCGACCATCAGCGGGTAGGCGACGAGCACGGCCACCGCGCCCGCCGTGTACCGCACGAGCAGGCCGACGCCGACCCCGCAGACCGCGGCGAGGGCGAACACCGGGCCGGTCCCGGCGACGATCCGCCAGTCCGCGGCGCTGTCCAGGACGAGGTCGGCGTCCGGGGCGAGGACCCGGGCCACCAGCCAGGCCGTGAACGCGGCGGCTTCGCCCAGCAGGAAGGCGTAGCCGGCGACGAGCGCGGCCTTGGCCAGCAGCACCGGCGTCCGGCTCGGCACGGCCTGGAAGGTGCCGTGGATCGTGCCGGAGTGAAACTCGCTCGTGACGGCGAGCGCGGCCAGCACCAGTACGGCGACCAGCGCGAGCTGGTAGCCGGACTGCGTGCTGGCGACGGTGGGCGGCAGGTGGGCCTCCCCGGCGCTGAGCGCCGCGATCGCGGCCGGGAAAACCAGCGCCACCACGGTGAAGATGCCGCACACCCAGGGCGTGGCGATGCTGAAGAGCTTGATCCGTTCACTGGCGACGAGGTGCATGCGCAGAACGGTCCCGCGCCGGACCCCGGCGGCGCGTCCCACCGCGGTCCGAACTCCCGCCTCCCCCTGTGGTCGGGTGGTCGTGAGTGGTAAGGCGGGTTAGAACCCGCCTTACCACTCACGAGCGGTTACGGGAGCGGGACCCGGCACGCGTCGCCGGAGGTGAAGCCCTGGTCGACGATGCCGAGCGCGCTGTTCATCCGGGCGCGGGAGTTCTCCAGCGCGATCTGATAGGTCAGCTCGAGGACGCCGTCGCGGCCGAACTCGCGCTCGAGCTCGGCGACCTGCTCGTCGGTCACGGTCACCCGGTCGCCGGACATCGCGTCGGCGTAGGCGAGCGCCAGCCGCTCCTGCCTGCTGAACGCGGGCGAGGTGGCGTAGTCGTCGATCTTCGTGAGCCGCTCGATGTCGAGGCCGTCGTGCTTCTGCAGCATGGTGCCGAAGTCGACGCACCACGAGCAGCCGATCCGCGTCGCGACCCGGTACACGGCCAGTTCGCGGACGTTCGCCGCCAGCTTCTTGGAGGCGCGTTCCACCAGCAGTTCGTGCACGACGTTCGCCCGCAGCAGGCCGGGGTGGTGCGCGACGACGGCCATCGGCTCCGGCACGGCGCCGTAGCGGCGGCCGGCGATCCGGTAGAACAGCCTGGTCAGCGGCCCGGCTTCCGAGGTCTTCTTCGCGGTGATGCGCGGCATGGCGGTCTCCTTCGTCCGGTGTCTACGAGCTGGACGAGACGGCGTCGGCCGACGTGACACCGGGCGCTGTGAGCCAGGCCACCAGCATCGTCACCGCCGCCGCGGCGAACACGACGGTGAGGCCCGGCGCGGCCAGCCCGCCGGTGGTGGCGAGCGCGAGCCAGCCGAACACCGCGGCCCCGGCCAGGCCACCGGCCTGCCGGGCGAAGGTCAGCGACCCCAGCGTGACGCCCAGCAGCGCCCGGTCCGCCCGTGTCTGGCCGAGCACGGTGTAGGCGGACGTGCAGACGGCGAAGGCCGCGCCGATCGCGAACAGGCCCGGGGCCAGGAACCCGGGTGCGCCGCCGAAGGCCGCCGCGACGGCGATCGCGGCGAGCCCGGCCGTGCCGAGCAGGCAGCCGGCCCGGCCCCACGCCGTCATGTCCGGGTGCCGCCGGGCCAGTGCGGCGAAGGACGCCGACAGGACGAGCTGTCCCGCGGTCATGGCGGCCAACAGCAGCCCGGTGCCCGCCGCGCCCGCACCGGAAGCGGCGACCAGGGCGACGTAGGTGAAGGTGCCGTAGAGCGCGGCACCCGCCAGGCCGTTGACGACCACCGCGCGCTTGAGGACGGCGTCGGCGAACACCTTCGCCGAGATCAGCGGGCTCGGCGTGCGGCGCTGCCGCCGGACGAACAGGAAACCCGCCCCGACGGTCGTTCCCAGCAGCACCGGCGTCCACAATGGACTCCTGGCGAGCGCATCGACCGTGCCGAGCGCGACGACGGCGGCACCCGCGACGGTCAGCAGCGCACTGCCCGGGACGTCGAACTTCTCCTTGTCCTGACGCCGTTTTCCGGGCAGCCCGCGCAAGCCGAAGACCAGGGCGGGCACGCTCAGCGGCAGGTTGACCAGGAAGATCCACCGCCAGCCGGGGCCGGCCGCGAGCAGGCCGCCCAGCGGCGGCCCGCCGAGCGTGGCGGCCGCGAAGGCGGCCGTCTGCCAGCCCTGGCGGCGCAGCAGCTCGTCGCGGTCGAACAGCTCGCCGAGCGCGCTCATCGCCGTGACGATCAGGCCGCTGCCGCCCAGCCCCTGCAGCGCGCGGGCGGCGATCAGCGAGCCGAGATCGGGCGCGGCGGCGCACCACGCGGACGCGGCGGCGAACACGAGGACCGACAGCGTGAAGGACATCCGGCGGCCGTATAGGTCACCGAGCCTGCCGTGCAGCGGCGTCGCGACGGTCAGGGTCAGCAGGCCGGCGGCGGTGACCGCGACGAGCCCGGTGCGGGCGTGCAGGTCGGCGCCGATCGACGGCAGGGCCGCGGTGAGGACCAGGCCGTCCAGCTGGGCCATGGCCATGCCGAGCAGGAGGCCGACGTAGGCGAGGTTCCGAGATGCGTGCATAAAGCACACGTTATAACGTGTCTTATGCACGCATCAAGCGAGGGTGGCCCGGCCCTGTTCCGCCTGGTCCGGCACTGGGCGCGCCAGTGGGCGCCGGACGTCGTCGAGCGGTTCGGCGAGGACACCCCGCCGTCGTGGACCGTGCCGAACCTGTTCGTCATCCAGGCCGTCGACGGCACGGCGGGCGACGAGGTGACCGTCGCGGACGTGGCCCGCCAGCTGGGCATCGACCGCTCGGTGGCCAGCCGGATGGTGGCCGAGGCGGCGCGAGAGGGCTTCGTCGCGCGCTCGACGTCGACACGCGACGCGCGCCGCGCGGTCCTCACCCTCACCGACTCGGCGAAGGAGTTCCTCGACGCTTCACGGGCCCACCAGCGTCAGGCGTTCGAAGCGCTGGTGGGCCATTGGGCGGAGGAGGACCGCGAGCGGTTCGCCGGCTATCTGAGCCGGCTCGCGGACGAAGTGCTCGGTTAAGCCAGGATCGCGTTCAGCGCCTCCCAGGCGTGCCAGGCCCGGGTGACGCCGAACTGGGCGTTGAACCGCAGGGCCGCCCGGACGTCCTCCGGCGCCGCACCGCCCCGCA
Source organism: Amycolatopsis plumensis (assembly GCF_042652605.1). Taxonomy (NCBI): domain Bacteria; kingdom Bacillati; phylum Actinomycetota; class Actinomycetes; order Pseudonocardiales; family Pseudonocardiaceae; genus Amycolatopsis; species Amycolatopsis plumensis. The sequence continues at coordinate 101,469 of NZ_JBHSJY010000001.1, forward strand.
GCGCGCGCCCGACGTGCGTGCGGAAGGTGTCGGCCAGGGTCTGGTAGTGGACGTCGACACTGAGGCTGACCAGCCCGCGCTCGCGCTCGCTGAGCGTGCCCGGCCCGTGCCCGGTGCGCATCCGCGACTGCAGGTCGAAGTAGCCGGTGAAGTGCGGGTCCAGCTCGGTCAACCGGGCCCGCACCGCGTCCGGCAGCGGGCTGGGCGCCGCGTCCGGCCCGGTCGACACGAGTTCCGGGGCCAGCGGTTCGGCGTCCGGACGCGGCAGGCCGAGCTGCGCTTCGAGCTCGCTGATCCGCTCGATGCCCGCGGTGGCGGCGTGGTAACCGCAGTCGTACGACACGAACCGCAGCAGCTCACGAATGTCCCCTGTGGACACTCCGGCCGCCAGCCCGGCCCGCACGTGCGCCGTGAACGCCAGGCCGAGGCTCGCCTGGCAGACGTCGGCCGTGACGCACAGGAAGGTCTTCTCGCGGTCGGTCAGCTCGGGAATCGACCGGACATACCGCGCGGTGGCGCCGACCATCTGGGCGAAGACCGGGTCGAGCGCGGCCAGCCGTTCGAGGTTCGTCGGCGTTTCGGTGGTGGTCAAGCTCTGCTCCCTCAGTTGAATGAACGTTCGTAGCGCTACAGCTGTAGTGCAAATGACGCTACACCTGTAGCGCGATGGGTGTCCAGCTACACTCGGTGCCGATGGAAGAGACCAGACGCCGCCCGAACGCCCGGGGCAAGGGCGAGCTGCTGCGCGAAGAGATCGTCACGGCCGCCGTCGGCATGCTCGACGAACTCGCCGACGACGAGGCGCTGTCCCTGCGCGCGGTCGCGCGCGCGGTGTCGATCGCGGCGACCTCGGTCTACCTGCACTTCCCGGACCGCGACGCCCTGGTGCTGGCCGCCATGCGGCGCTGCCACGAGGAACTGGTCGGGGCCGGCGACGAGGCCGCCGCAGCGGCCTCCGGTCCGGCGGACGCGCTCCGCGCCCGGATCCTGGCGCAGGCCGCATGGGCCCAGGAGCACCCCGGGCTCTACAAGGTGCTCCACGAAAGCGCGGTCCACCGGCGGCACGGGATGCCGTTCAAGGAGGTGATGGTCGCCCGCACGGTCGAGGCGGTCCAGGCGTGCATGGACGCCGGTGTCGCCCCGGCCGACGACGCCACGACCGTCGCCATCGACCTGCGGACCGCCGTCAACGGCATGCTGGCCCAGCGGATCAACGAGCCCGACCTGCCCTGGCCGCCCGCGGCCGAGCAGCTGGACCGGTTCCTGGTCAAGCTGGTGGGCCTGCGGCGGTAGCGGCCCGGCTACTCCCCCGTGCTGCCGTCGATCGCCTCGCGGACCAGGTCGGCGTGGCCGTTGTGGCGGGAGTACTCCTCGACCATGTGGACCAGGATCCAGCGCAGGGTCGGCGCGCTGCCGTCCCGCCGGGGACGCCGGGCCCGCTGCGCCAGATCGCCGTTCGCCACGGCCTCCGCCACCGCCGCCCGCGACCGCTCGACCGCGACCGCCCAGAGTTCGCGCAGCTGCTCCGGAGTGTCGCCAGCCGCGGAATCCCAGTCCCAGTCCGGCGTGGCGGCCCAGTCGACGGCGTCGAAGGGCGCCATCCGGTCCCGGCCCCACAGCACGTGGGAGAACCAGTGGTCCTCCACGTAGGCCAGGTGCTTGAGCAGCCCGCCGAGCGTCATCGTGGACGGCGGGTGCGTCGCGCGCAGGGCCGCCGCGTCCAGCCCCGCGCACTTCCAGGCCAGCGTCGCGCGGTGGAAGTCGAGGAAGCCCAGCAGCGTGGCCGCTTCGTCGCCGTCGAGGGGCGGCTCGGGCCGGCCCTGTTCGTCCACAGTGGTCATGAGGCCGACGCCGTCAACGGGCGGACGTCCCAGATCCACACGCCGCCGACGAATTCCGCCGGCTTCCGCAGCAGCAGGTCCACAGTGGACTTCAGCGCTTCCTGGTTCTGCCGCGGCCCGACCACGAGCACGCTCGCTTTCCACTTCCGCAGGTCCGTGAGCGCCTGCGTGCGGTCGGCCTCGGTGATCTCCGCCGCCTGGCCGGTGCGCTCGACCTGCGCGAACAGGTCCGACGTCGGCAGCGGGACGGCGCCGTACCGGCCGCGGCGGTCGTCCGGGGAGGTGGGGCCGACGAAGTAGCCCTCCGGCATCGGGTAGCCGAGCCCGGCGTCGACCTGCCAGTGCAGCGGCTCGGCCTCCCCGGTGCTCGGCAGCGGCACGGGCACCAGCGAACCGCCCGGGGCGACGTACTGGCGCCAGATCCCGTCGGCGAAGAACGGCGGCGAGAGGGGACGCTGGTGCGTCACCAGCTCCGTCGGCGCGATCGGCAGCAGCACGGCCACCACCGCGCCGATCCAGATCATCCGCAGCGGGAACGCCGGCTTGCCGTCGAGCGGCTCCGGCAGCCGGCTCGCCGCCGTCCAGACGCGGTGCGTCGCGATCGCCAGGAGCCCGCCCACCGCCGGGATGCAGCCCATCGCGAGCCGGGATTCGAGCAGCGAGTCGAGCAGCGGCAGCTGGCCCAGCCACTTCCACGGCCCGGCGATACCGGTGTCCTCGTGCGCGACGGTGATCTCGATGCCCAGCGAGAGCAGGGCCATCACGTACATCGTGATCGCCAGCGCCCGCGAAACGACGTCACGCCACAGCCAGATGGTCAGCACCACCATGAGCACGATGAGCGGCCAGCCGAAGAAGGCGTTCTCCTCGGTGCGGTTCATCGAGACGTCCGCGGCCGCCTCGGGCGCGCCGGCGATCGACTGCGTCGCGAACCGGGTGAACGCGGCCGTGTCGTTGCCCGCGGAACCGTGCAGCAGCGAGTGGAAGCTCTGCGGGCCGAAGAACTGCCAGTACAACGGGAACCCGGCGATCAGCAGGGCGACGACCGCGCCGATCCCGACGCCCTTGCCCAGCGGCGCCAGCATGCCCTTGATCTCCGCGCGGTGCGGGATCAGGTAGGCGACCGCGAACACGAGGAAGGCGAGCGCGAAGATGGCCAGCGGCTCTTCGCCGAGCAGGATCTGCCACGCGACGAGCAGGCCGAGCACGATGCCGTTGCGCACCGGGCGTTCGCCGCGCGCGATCTGGATCGTCTTGAGCGCGATGAACGGCAGCACGAACAGCACGACGAAGTTCGGGTGCGCGTTGCCGTGCGAGATCATCGGCGGCGCGAAGCCGCAGAAGGCGCCGCCGATCGCGGCCGCGGTCCGGTTCGGCACCAGGTGCCGGGAGAAGACCCAGTACCAGCCGGTCGCGGTGCCGGCGAGGCCGGCGGTGAGCACGATCGCCCAGGTGAGGGTCGCGCCGAAGGTGAGCGTGAGCGGCGCCAGCGGGATGTTCAGGCCGAACATCGCCGCGTTCGCCGCCATGTTGACGCCGAGCGGGTAGTTCTGGAGGTCGGTGGTGAACGGGTTCTGGAAGTGCAGGACGGCCTTCGCGACGACCGTCGAGTACCACTCCCACTGGCTCTGGTCGGCGCCGCCGTTCCAGAGGTAGCCGCGCTTGAGGTCGAACCACAGCCCGTTGTAGAGCAGGATCGTGAACAGCAGGAACCCGCCGGTGATCGCGGAATCCTGCCAAGCCCAGCGCTTCGGGCCTTCGGGGGGTTCGGGAGCGGGCGGCACCAGCTCGGGGACGGCTTCGGACTTCAAGCTCACGGTTCGACCACCCTGGCGAGGAAGTAGAGCGCCCCGGTTCCGGCGTGCCGGACCAGCAGCAGGAACGGCCGGTCCACCGTCACGGCGACCGGGTCGTCGATCATCATCGAGGTGAGGCGCATGACCAGCGCGGTGGCCGCGGCCCCCTCGAAGCCTTGTTCGTCGACGCGCAGCACGGCCTGGTGCAGCACCTCGGACACGGTCAGCCGCGGATCCGGCGAGAGGCCGGTCAGGTCGGCGTCGTCGGTGAACAGCGTGCGCACGCCGAGGCCGTGCAGCACACCGGCGAGCTTGCTGGAGACGTCGAGCGAAATCTTGGGCAGCGACAGTTCCACCGGCTTGAAGCGGATCTTGCCGAGCAGGCTGGTCAGCGCGGCCTGGTCGAGCCGGGATTCCGCCTCGGCGAGGTCGCCGTCGGGCAGCAGCACGACGGCCTGCAGGCCACCGGCCGCGGCCAGCTGCACCGCCTGCCAGCCGCCGTCGTGCGCGTAGCCGAGCTTCTCGCTGAGCCACATGGTCGGCACGTCCCGCGGGCCGGACGGGGCGTGGAACGGGGCGTCGCTGGTGTTGGCTTCGCGGAACGGCAGTTTCCACGCGGCTTTGAGGTACAGCGCGTTGACGAGCACGGCGGCGACGTCGGAGTCGATCGAGCCGGGCGGCAGCAGCTGCGGGATCAGGCCGCGCGTGGTGCGCCCGACGTCGTCGTTGATCAGCGCGCGAGCGGATTCGGGTGCCTTCTCGAAGGGCGCGCTCGCGACGGCGGCCCCGGGCCATTCGGCCAGCTCGGCCTTGAAGGAGTCTTCGAGCGGGAGCCGGTCGTCGGCCCACAGCGTGTTGGCCACGGCGAGCTCGGGCTCGTCTTCGGTGAGCTGGGTGGCCTCCCGCAGCAGGACGGTCTGCGCACCCGGGTCGCCGAGCAGCGCGACGAGCTCCTCCCGCGTGCGTCCCCGGGCGGCGTGCGCGGCGAGGGTCAGCGCACTGGCCACCGAATACGGCGAAAAGCAGGAGTTCCCGCCCTCGGCACCGAGGGCCGCGTGGACGGCGAGGGCGAACCGGAGGTGGCTGTCCGTGGCCATGCGGGCGAGAGTACCGGAACGCCGCCCCCCACCGGCCCCCCACGCGCAACTCCTCCCGAGCATGACAATTCCCCCGCGAAACTTTCACCGCCCGCCCCTACCGACCCGCTGAGGCCGAACGCAGTGAATGACTCATTCCTGGCGTCGGACGTCAGGAATGAGTCATTCACTGCATCGCCCTCCGTGTTGATTCAGCGGTGGTGGCGGGTGACGTGCCAGGAGTACCAGGCGTGGGCCTGGGCGTCGGTGAGGGAGGCGACCTGGTCGACGACCACGCGGAGCAGGCCGGCGTCGTCCGCGGCGGTGTTCCAGGCCGGGACGAACAGCGGGTCGAGGGACTCCGGGGCCCGGCGGGCCAGTGCGTGGACCAGCTCGGCCAGCAGCTCGCGCTGGCCCTCCTGCATCGCCAGCCGCCGTCGGTCGCTCATCACGTACCGCAGGGCCAGCGCCTTCAGCAGGGCGACCTCCGCCGCCACCTGCTCGGGGACGCACAGGTTCGCCCGGTAACGCGTCAGCGGCCCCTCGCCGAACTTCTCGCGCGTGCCCGTGACCGCCGCCGTGGTGAAGCGGCCGACCAGCTCGCTCGTCAGCCGCTTCAACGCGACCTGGGCCCCGGGCGAACCGTCCGGCTCGGCCGACGCCAGCGCCGACACCACCGGCAGCGCCAGCAGTTCCGCCGCCGCATCCTCCAAAGTGGACACCGATTGCGCGGAGAAGTGCTTGGCGGCGGCCTCGGCGACGGCCGCGCGCTCGTCCGGGTGGGCGAGCACCCGCAGCTTGATCCGGCCGGCCAGCACGCCGTCCTCGACGTCGTGCACCGAGTACGCGACGTCGTCGGCCCAGTCCATGATCTGGGCTTCCAGGCACCGCTGCTCCGCCGGCGCGCCCGCGCGGAACCACTCGAACACTCCGGCGTCGTCGCCGTAGACGCCGTATTTGACCTGCCCCGGCCGGCGCGGCCACGGGTACTTCGTGGTCGCGTCCAGGCACGCGCGGGTCAGGTTGAGCCCGACCGGATCACCCTCGGCGGACAGCAGTTTGGGCTCCAGCCGGGTGAGGATGCGCAACGTCTGCGCGTTGCCCTCGAACCCGCCGCAGGCGGCGGCCACTTCGTCGAGCGCGCGCTCGCCGTTGTGCCCGAACGGCGGGTGCCCGATGTCGTGCGCCAGCCCCGCGGTGTCCACCAGGTCCGGGTCGGCGCCCAGCTCGTCGGCGATGCCGCGGCCGATCTGGGCGACCTCCAGGGAGTGCGTCAGCCGCGTGCGCGGGACGCCGGTGACCTCGGCGCCCTCCCCCGGCCCGACCACCTGGGTCTTGCCCGCGAGCCGCCGCAGCGCCGCGGAGTGCAGCACCCGGGCCCGGTCGCGCGAAAACGCGCTGCGCCCGTCCGCCCGCGCGCCGGGCAGCGCCGCGACCTTGGCCGGCTCCGGCAGCAGGCGGGCGGTGTCGTGCTCGGTGTAGTTCACCCGACCAGCCTAAACGCGCCCACCGACAGAAAGCTCAGCTCAGGAAAGTCGCGAACAGGTCATCCGCGGGCGTCTTCGTCAGCCGGTAGTACAGCAGTGCCCCGGTCTCGCGGACGATGTACCGCACCTGGGTGACGCGCTCCTGGACGATCGGCCCGCTGTGCGTCGGGGCGGTCCAGGCGTCCAGGCCCAGGTCGCCGGCCATGGTGCGGGCGCGGAAGGAGTGCCACGGGTCGCTGACCAGCACCGCCGTCCGCCAGCCGCGGGCCTCCACCTGCTGGGCGACCGCGCGCAGGCTGCGCAGCGTGTCGCTGCCTTCGCCGACGGCGAGCGTCGCCGACGCCGGCACCCCGCGCCGGGTCAGCCAGAGCTGGCCGGCCCGGGCCTCGGTGTAGTTGTCCTCGGCCTTCTTGCCGCCCGCGGTGACGATCGTCTTCGCGACGCCGGTGTCGTAGAGCTGCTTGGCCTTCGCCAGCCGGGCGGCGTAGATGTCCGACGGCTTGCCGTTGTACTGGGCCGCGCCGAGCACGACGATGACGTCGGCGGGGGTCCGGTCGTTGTCGCGGGCGACCTGCCACACCCGGAACGCGGTGCCGCCGATCAGCGCCACCAGCACGAGGACCGTGCCGAAGACGATCCGGCGCACCCAGCTCGCGACCGACGGTTTGCTGCGTTCAGCGGTACCCACCCGGCCCATTGTTTCAGACGCGGCTCAGAGCCAGCCACGCTCCTCGGCGACGCGCACCGCTTCGGCCCGCGTCCGCGCCCCGGTCTTGCCGATGGCCGCGGACAGGTGGTTGCGGACGGTGCCTTCCGAGAGGTGCAGGGCCCGGGCGACGTCGGCCACCGTGCTGCCGTCCTTGGCTTCCCGCAGCACGTCCCGTTCCCGCCCGGTGAGCGGGCTGGCCCCGGTGGCCAGTGATTCCGCCGCCAGCGCCGGGTCCACCACCCGCAGTCCACTGTGGACCCGGCGGACGGCTTCGACGAGCTGCTCCGGCGGCGCGTCCTTGACGACGAACCCGGCCGCGCCCGCCGCCATCGCCCGGGCGAGGTAGCCGGGACGGCCGAACGTCGTGCAGATGATCACCCGGCACGACGGGAGCGCGGCCCGCAGGTCGGCCGCGGCCTCCAGGCCGTCCTTGCCCGGCATCTGGACGTCCAGCAGGGCAACGTCCGGCTTGGCCTCGCGCGCGGCGGCCACCACCTCGTCGCCCGAGCCGACCTGCCCGACCACTTCGATGTCGTTCTCGAGGCCCAGCACGGTGGCCAGCGCCCCGCGGACCATGGCCTGGTCGTCGGCCAGCAGCACCCGGATCAAGCGAGTCCTCCCGCGGGTTCGGCGCGCACGGCCGGGGTGGCCGGGCTCGGTTCGAGCAGCGGGATCTCCGCCCGCACGGTCAATCCTCCCCCGGGCCGGACCGACGTCCGCAGCGTCCCCCCGGCCGCGGCCAGCCGCTCGGACAGCCCGCGCAGGCCGTTGCCCGCGACGACGTCGGTGGCCGTGCCGTCGTCCTCGATCTCCAGCCAGTTGCCGCCCAGCCGCACGCGCACCCGCTTGGCGCCGGAGTGCCGCAGCACGTTCGTGACGGCTTCGCGCAGCACGTACCCGAAGGTGGGCTGGAACTCCGGCCGGACGTTGTCGACGGCGTGCGGCAGGTCGGCGTCGATCTCCGCGGCCCGCAGCGCCGCACGAGCGCCGACGAGCTCCGCCGACAGCGACACCTCGCGGTTCGCCGACACGGTGGCGCGGACGTCGGACAGGGCGCTGCGGGTCAGGCTTTCGACCTCGCGGATCTCCTCGACCGCCCGCGGGATGTCCCCGGCGCTCTCCAGCACCCGCCGGGCCAGCCCCGCCTTGACGGTGATCGTGGTGAGGCTGTGCCCGAGCAGGTCGTGCAGGTCGCGGGCCAGCCGCTCCCGCTCGTTCGCCACGGCCAGCGTGGCGATCTCCTCGTTCGCGCGTTCCAGCCGCCGGACCGCGCGGACGAGGTTGGCCATGAAGAACATGGCCAAGGTGATCGAGGCGACCGTGATCAGGTCGCCGTAGCCGTCCAGGAACCGGCCTCGAGCCAGCAGGATCACCGCGCCGACGGCCAGTGTGGGCAGGTCGATGATCACCGCCCAGGCGGCCGGAACCAGGAACACGACCACCGCCGTGCCGTAGAGCAGGACGAACCCGCTGCCGGCGGCCACCGCCAGCGAGGCGAGCCCCAGGACGTTCATCGCGACGCAGAAGGCCAGCTTCACGCGGCGTTCCCGGTCGAAGACGAACGGGAACACCGCATAACACGCGGAATAGGCGTAGACGACGAGGGCGGTGAGCACGAGCTCCGCGGTGACCGCGGGCTGGGCCAGCAGCGAGCGGGTGACCGGGAGGAGGAACGGCAGCAGGAAGACCACCGCCATGAACGGCCAGCGCCAGCCGCCCGGCCCGTGCTTGCGGGCGTCGGGCAGCGGGTCCACCCACCACGATTCCTTGCTGTCCAGCCCGAAGCTGCGTTTCCCGGTCTCCGCCATCGCCGTTCCCCTCCGGCCCTCAGACGCGGGCGCTGTCCTTACGGTAACGCCTGATCACCAGGGCTCCCAGCACGACCGTCCAGGCCCCGAGCACCCCGGCGGCCGTGGGCAGCGAGACCACCATGTCGCTGGTCACCGCGGGCCGGGCGACCTGCAGCACCCAGTACGTCGGCATGATCTGGGCGACGTCGTGCATCCAGCCCGGCATCGACTCGATCGGGATCCACAGCCCGCCCAGGAACCCCATGCCGAGCGTCACGAGCATATTGATCGGCTGCATCGAGTCCGGCGTGCCGAACTGGCCGAGCAGCAGGCCCAGCAGCACCAGCGGGATCGTGCCGAGCCAGATGCCGGCGAAGATGCGGACCCAGCCGCTCGCGTCGACGTGCACGCCCTCGGCCAGGACGCCCAGCAATGGAACGAGCACGAGCGCGGGCAGCCCCACGAGCAACCCGGAGATCCCCTTGCCCGCCAGGTAGCCGGTGCCGGTCAGCGGGGTCAGGCGCAGCTGCCGCTGCCAGCCGACGGCCCGTTCCAGGGCCAGCCGGGCCCCGCTGTTGGTCGCCGCGGCGAAGACGCCGAACGTCATCATGTTGATCATGATCACGGCGGCGATCTGCGCGTGGTCCGGATCGCTCGACTTGGTGAAGACGTTGGCCTGCAACAGGAACATCAGCACCGGGAAGGCCACGACGAAGATCAGGAACCGCGGCGCCCGGAAGTTCCGGCGGATCTCGGTGAGCAGGTAGGTCGTGTTCATCGCACGGGCTCCGCGGTCTCGTCGGCGGTCAGGGACAGGAAGGCGCCTTCGAGGCCGACGGCGCTGATCTCGACGTCGTGCACGGCCGGCACCGCGGCCTTGAGCGCCCAGAGCGTGGCGTCGGAGTCGGCGGTGGAGATCGCGACGCGGTCGCCGCGCAGCTCGAACTCCTTGACCCCGGGCAGCGCGGCGATCACCGCCTCGGTGGCGCCCGGGACGGCGGCACGCAGGGTGCGCCCGCCGGCCAGCGCGCGGACCTCGGCGACGGACCCGTCGGCGACGATCCGGCCGCGGCGCATCAGCACCACCCGGTCGGCGAACTCCTCAGCCTCTTCCAGGTAGTGCGTGGCGAACAGGACCGTGCGGCCGGACTCGGTGAAGGAGTACATCGACTGCCAGAACTCACGCCGCGTCCCCACGTCCATCGCGGCGGTGGGCTCGTCGAGGATCAGCAGGTCGGGGTTGCTGACCAGGGCGACGGCGAACCGCACCCGCTGCTTCTGCCCGCCGGAGAGCTTGTTGGCGCGACGGCCGGCCAGCTCCTCGACCCCGGCGGCGCGCAGGGCCTCGGCCACCGGCATCGGCTTGCGGTGCAGCGCCGCGACCATGCCGACGGTCTCGCCGACGGTCAGGTCGTCCATCAGGGCGCCGCCCTGCAGCATCGCGCCGATCAGCCCGGCGCGGACGGCGTCGATCGGCTTGCGCCCGAACACGCGCACTTCGCCGGCGCCGGGGCTGGTCAGGCCGAGGATCATGTCGACGGTGGTGGACTTGCCGGCCCCGTTCGGGCCGAGCAGGGCGACCACCTCGCCCGGGGCGATCGTCAGGTCGACGCCGTCGACCGCGTGGACGTCACCGTAGTGTTTCCGCAGGCCGGTGAGGTGAATCGCGGCCCCCGCCGCCACCGCCCGGATGTCTGTTTCTCGCATGCCCCCAGGCTGCCGCCCGGCGGGCCCGGGTCCCCGGATCGTGCGTCACGACTTGGCCGTGACAGGTGTCAGGGGCACCCGGGCCCGGGGGGTCAGCAGCCGATGAGGCGGCCCGCCAGGTAGGACTCGAGCTTGTCGATCGCGATGCGCTCCTGCGCCATCGTGTCGCGCTCGCGCACGGTCACGGCCTGGTCCTCGAGCGAGTCGAAGTCGACCGTGACGCAGTACGGCGTGCCGATCTCGTCCTGGCGGCGGTAGCGGCGGCCGATCGCCTGCGCGTCGTCGAAGTCGACGTTCCAGTGCTTGCGCAGGGTCGCGGCCACCTCCTTGGCCTTCGGGGTCAGGTCGGCATTGCGCGAGAGCGGCAGCACCGCGACCTTGAACGGCGACAGCCGCGGGTCGAGCTTGAGCACCACGCGGGTGTCGGTGCCGCCCTTGGCGTTCGGCACCTCTTCCTCGACGTAGGAGTCGATCAGGAACGCCATCATCGAGCGGCCGACACCGGCCGCCGGCTCGATGACGAAGGGCCGGTACCGCTGGCCCGAGGCCTGGTCGAAGAACGACAGGTCCTGGCCCGAGTGGTTCGAGTGCGTCGTCAGGTCGAAGTCGGCGCGGTTGGCGATGCCCTCGAGCTCGCCCCACTCCTGGCCCGCGTTGAACTCGAACCGGTACTCGATGTCGACGGTGCGCTTCGCGTAGTGCGAGAGCTTTTCCTTCGGGTGCTCGTAGTGGCGCAGGTTGTCGGCCTTGATGCCGAGGTCCGTGTACCACTTCGTGCGCTCGTCGATCCAGTACTGGTGCCAGCGCTCGTCTTCGCCCGGCTCGACGAAGAACTCCATCTCCATCTGCTCGAACTCGCGCGTCCGGAAGATGAAGTTGCCCGGCGTGATCTCGTTGCGGAAGGACTTGCCGATCTGGCCGATGCCGAACGGCGGCTTCTTCCGCGACGTCGTCTGGACGTTGGAGAAGTTCACGAAGATGCCCTGCGCGGTCTCCGGGCGGAGGTAGGCCAGGCCCTCTTCGGTCTCCACCGGGCCGAGGTAGGTCTTCAGCATCATGTTGAAGTCCCGCGGCGGGGTGTACTTGCCGCGCGTGCCGCAGTTGGGGCACGGCACCTCGGACAGGTCGTCTTCGCTGGTCTCCTTGCCGGTGCGCGCCGCGAACTCCTCGGCGAGCTGGTCGGCGCGGAACCGCTTGTGGCATGACAGGCACTCGATCAGCGGGTCGGTGAACACGTTCACGTGCCCCGACGCGACCCAGACCTCACGCGGCAGGATCACCGACGAGTCGAGGCCGACGACGTCGTCGCGGCCCTGGACGACGGTCTTCCACCACTGGCGCTTGATGTTGTCCTTGAGCTCGACCCCGAGCGGCCCGTAGTCCCACGCAGAGCGGGTGCCGCCGTAGATCTCTCCGCTGGCGAAGACGAAACCACGGCGTTTGCACAGGCTGATGATCTTCTCAATGGTGTTCGTGGGCACTCCACGCTCCGAAAAGCTTGCGGGGACGGTTCAGGACTGAACGTCCAGGGTATCGGCCGGGGCCCACCGCTTTTCGCGCAGGTGAGCCTACGGCCGCGACACCAGCGACGCCGTCACGACGCGGTTGTCCTCGTACCCCTCGCTGCCGCCGACGTACTCGCCGCCGCAGGTGACGAGCAGCAGCTTGTGCGGGCCGTCGGGGTCGAACAGCTGCTCGGACCGGCCGGCGAGGTCCGACTTGTGCACGGTCTCGGCCGTGTCGATCCGGTACACCCACCCGCCGCCGGCGGCGTCGGTCAGCTTGACCTGCTGCCCCGGCTTGACCTGCCAGAGCTCGGTGAAGGGGCCCTTCTTGCCCTTCCAGTTCACGTGCCCGGACAGCAGCGCGACGCCGTGGTCGGCGCCCAGCTTCGCGCCCCACCAGGCGGCTTCGTCGAGCCCCTCCGGGATCTTCAGCGCGCCCGCGGCGTCGAGGTCCTCCTTGATCAGCTTCGCGGTGCCGCCGCCGGGCAGGGAGAGCCGGTCCGGGTCGCTGCCGGTCTCCGGACGGGTGCCCTGCGGGGCCGGCTGGTTCGCGGCCGGGACGGGTGTCCCGGCGCCGTTCGCGACGGCCGGTTCATCCTTTCCGGTGAACACGAGGAGGGTCACGACGAGGGCCGCGACCACGAACACCCCGGCGACGCCGACGATCCACCAGCGGCCGGAGCCCTTCTTCGGCTCCGGGTTGTGCTCCTGCATGGGCGTGCGCTCCTTCGCTGTCGTGGCCAGTGCAGGGACAGGCATGCCGCGAAGGGCGCGAAAGGTTGCAGCGAACTCGATCAGCCGGTGGGGCGCGTCACCAGCTTGGCCGTGACCAGGCGGTTCTCGTCGTAGCCTTCGGTGCCGCCGACGTAGTCGCCGCCGCAGGTCACCAGCACCAGCCGGTGCGGGCCGTCCTGCCCGAACCACCGGGCGGCCTGCGAGGGCAACGCCTCCTTCGGCAGCGTGACGACGTCGTCGACGCGGTACACCCACCGGCCGCCGCGCGCGTCGACGACGCTGACCTCGTCGCCGTCGCGCATGCGCCACAGCTCGTCGAACGGCCCGCGCCTGCCCTCCCAGTTCACGTGCCCGGACAGCAGGGCGGCACCGCGGGCCGCGCCCAGCTTGGCGCCCCACCACGCGGCGTCGCCCAGGCCGCGCGGGATGGGCAGCACGCCCGTATCGGTGAGTTCGGTGCGGACCAGGCGGGCGGTGGCGCCACCGGGCAGCCGGACCGTGCCCGGCCGCTGCTGCGCGGCGGACTCGCTGTCCGCGGGGAGCACGGCCGGGGCCGCGTTCTCCCCCGGCAGCGAGCCGGGCGGGGGTGGCGCCGCCAGGGGCGTGACCGTCGGCGGCAGCCAGGTCAGCACGACGATGCCGGCCGCGAAGGCGGCCACGGCCAGCGCCGTCGAGACGGCGGCCAGCGCGGTGCGCAGCACCTAGTCCGACCCGGTTTTGCGCCGCCTGCCCAGCAGCAGGGCGACGGCGGCGAGGAAGACGCCGCCGAAGAGCAGGCCGATGCCGAACGGCACGCGGGAGCCGTCGTCGCCGGTGGCCGGCGCGGCCGCGCCCAGGTAACCGGCCGGAACCTGGGTCGGCACCGCGGCCTGCGTGGCGGCCGGGCCGCCGGTGGGGGCGGCGGCCTTCGCGACGAAGCCGTTCGAGATCGAGCAGCTGACCCCGCCGAGCACGATGTTCGTCTTCACGTCCTGCAGCGCGGCGGCCTGCGCGTCCTTGACGTGGGTGGTGATCTCGACCCGCCAGCCGGCGACCGCGGTGTGGTCGCCCCCGCGCCAGCCGTCCTGGCGGATCAGCTGGCCGAAGGCGGTGACGCGGGTCAGCCTGAGGTCGGAGACGGTGGTCGCCCGGTCGGCGTTGGTGATGTCGCCCGGCGGGCCGAGCCGGAGGTTCTTCAGCTCGAGACCGGCGTTGCCGCCGGGCACCGGGACGATGCCGAGCCCGCCGCCGGCCTGGCGCACCCACAGCCGGGTCACCGCCGTGGCGGCCGACAGCTTCGCCGGACCGGTGCACTCCACCGACGTCTTGGCCCCTTCCAAGACGAGCACGGTGTTGTCGGCCGGTTTGGTGCCGCCTTGCCAGTTGTCCCGCAGCGCATAGTTGGTCTCCGCGGCGGCGGTGGGCACGGTCGTGGCCTGCAACGCGGCGAAGACGTTGTGGTCGCGGCTCGCTACCCCCGGCGGGTACGGGTTCTGTGACGCGCTGTAGCGGCCGAGGTCGATCTGGTAGTGCCCGCCGAAGGTGGCGCGCTCGCCGTCGTCCTTGGGGACCGAAACGCGGTCCGCGCCGAGCTTCGACTGGCCGGGCAGCAGCGGGGACCGTTGCGTTTCGGTGATGAGGGCGCCGCCGCGCTGGCCCTCGTCCCCGATCCGCACCGAGGCGATGTTCGCGAACGAGACCGGGCCGGTCTTCTCGTCGACGGCCTGGGCCTGCGCCCCGGCGACACCCACGCCGACCAGCGGGAACACCGCGACCGTCAGTGCGGCTGCCTTCGTCACGAATCGCGTCATGTCTCCCCACTGCTCTGCTCCGGGCGGCTCGCCGGCGTCCGGGAAGCGGCGAAACGCTCCGCGACAACCTTGCACCGTCGGCCACGACATGCGAAGCCGCAGGGCCAATATCCCACGAACTCACCCGAACGGGGTAATACGACCGGCCGTACCCCGCAGCTCGGCGCCGAAGCGGGGGTCCCGGACGGGGGAACACTAGGATGGGCCGGGCCGTTATCGGCAATGACTACGGAATTCATGGTCGCGGGCAGCGTGGAGGCGGGAATGGCGACGGTCACCGGGAGTGGCGCCCAGCCGGGGCTCGCGGACTGCACCCCGGCGTCCCCGGCGGCGCCCGCCCATCCCCCACAGTCGGTGCTGACCGACGCGGGCGACCTGCTGCGCGCGCTGGCGGCGCCGGTCCGGATCGCGATCGTGCTGCAGCTGCGCGCGGCCGACCGGTGCGTGCACGAGCTGGTGGACGCGCTCGACGTCGCCCAGCCGCTGATCAGCCAGCACCTGCGGGTGCTGAAGACGGCTGGGGTGGTCCAGGGCGAGCGGCGCGGCCGTGAGGTCGTCTACCGGCTCGCCGACGACCACCTGGCGCACATCGTGGTCGACGCCGTCGCCCACGTGCAGGAAGGAAAGTGATGAACCCCGCCGCTGAGCCGGCCGCACAACGCGGCCAGGCCCCGGTCCCCGGGCGCCGCTCCACCCGGCAGCGGTCCGCGGTCGTCGAGCTGCTGAGCACGATCGACGACTTCCGATCGGCCCAGGAACTCCACGACGAGCTGCGCAAACGCGGCGACGGCATCGGCCTGACAACGGTGTACCGCACGTTGCAGTCGCTGTCGGAGGCGGGTGAGATCGACGTGCTGCGCACCGATTCGGGCGAGGCGATCTACCGCCGGTGTTCCGCGCACCACCACCATCACCTGGTGTGCCGCCTGTGCGGCCGGACGGTCGAGGTCGAGGGGCCGGCGGTGGAACGCTGGGCGGAGAAGATCGCGGCGGAGCACGGCTTTTCGGAGATTTCGCACACGGTGGAGATCACCGGCACCTGCGCCGAGCACTGACACCAACGCATCTCGAAGGTCGGGTCGCGCACTCGGAGAGTCGGCTCGCGTACCGGGAGGGTCGGCCTGCGCACCTGAAGGGTCGGCTTGCGTACCTGGAGGGTCGGGTCGCGGGTCTGGGTGAGCGACTCGGCGGTGGCGATCAGGTTCGCGGTGCTGCGAGCCAGGCCACGGTGTCGATGGCCAGCCACGGGGCCGTCGCCAGCGCGGCGGGCGTCAAGCCCGTGATCGCCCGGGCTTGGCGGTGGAGGTGCGACTGGTCCGCGTAGCCGCTCCGGCCGGCCACCGCCGCCGGTGGGTGGCCGGCCGCCAGGAGGTGGGCCGCGTGGTCGAAGCGGACCAGCTGGGCCGCCCGCTTGGGCGTGAGGCCGAGCTGCGCGCGGAAGCGGGACCACAGGCGCTGGCGGCTCCAGCCGACTTCCTCGGCCAGGCCGTCGATCCGCAGTCGGCCGCGGGCGGCCTGCGTCCGGCGCCAGGCCTGCGCCACCTCCGGCTCGACCCGGGACGGCACCGCCAGGCGGCGGGCGAGGACGTCCGTCGCGATCGTGAAGCGTTCGTCCCAGGTCGGGGCGTCGCGCAGGCGTTCCTCGAGCCGTCCGGCGTCGCGTCCCCAGACCTCCTCCAGGGTCGCCACCGTGCCGGTGAGCTCGGCTGCGGCGCCGAGCACCACGCTCGCGACCGCCGGGGACAGCCGGATCTGCAGGCCGCTCCCCTCCTGGCCGCCGGTGCGGAGGCGGCCCGGGAGCAGCCCGGCCACGAAGCTGCCCCGCCGGGAAGTCCCGCCGGCTTCGCGGACGATCCCCCCGGTCTCGCTCAGGTCGAGGAACAGCGTCACCGACGGGTGCGCGACCATCGCGATCTCCACGTCGCCGCGAACCCGCTGGCGGAACCCGGCCATCGCGACGCCCGGCAGGCCGCTTCCCGGGCGCGGCACGGCGACGTCCACGTCCGCCCACGTCCAGCCGCTCACCTACGCAGGGTAGGCCGCCGCCGCGAAGCGCAGCAGGAGTTAGCTCGTCGGTTCCGGAGCCTCCAGGACGGGAACGTGCCCGACGCCCGGGAGCATTTCCACGCGCGCGCCCGGCACCACGTCGTACTCGCGGGCCGACCGCGGATCCCAGCGCGGGTCCGCCGCGCCGAAGACCACCAGCACGGGCCGCCCGAGACCGGCGAGGCGATCGGGGACGCTCCGCTCGGCGACGTACGCGGAATTGGCGCGCAGGATCGCCCGGAACGAGCGGTAGCCGATGTTCTTCAGGTCGGCGACGGCGTCGTCCGGGACGTCCACCGGGCGGGCGGTCGTCGCCCGGATTCCCTTGCGGATCAACGCTTCCGACCGCACCGACCAGAGGAGCGGGCCGAGCGGCGGGGCCGACAGGGCGCGGATCAGCGGCGGTTGCGGCAGGAGCGCGCCGAGGCTCGGGCCGGTGCTGACCAGCGCCAGCGACCGCACCAGCTCGGGGCGCTGCTCCGCGAGCGACGTCGCGACGTAGCCACCGCTCGAGTGCCCGGCCACGGCGACCTGCCGCAGCCCGAGGTCGTCGAGCAGCGCGGCCACGCGGGCGGCCAGCCCGGGCACCGCGTACGACGGCGCCGGCGGGGATTGGCCGCACCCCGGCAGATCGACCCGGATGACGTGGTGCCGGGCGGCGAGGATCCGGGCCACCGGACCCCAGGACGACCCCGAAGCACCCGACCCGTGCACCAGCAGCAAGGGCGGTGCCTCCCGCGGACCGTCGTGGACGACGTACATCCCCGTACTTCTGTGAAGACCCATGCGCCGGACCGTAGGGGCGCGACCGGCCGCGGGTCTTGGACAAATGTCAGTACTCGTACGGGTCCTTGGGGGTGGGGACCGAGGTCACCGACGCCGGGGTGAAGTCGGGGGTGTAGTTGTTGTCCTTCGTCGCCGTGCCCGGCACCACCTCACCGGTGACCTGGATCCACGCGTCGCTTGCCAGGTGGTCCGCTTCGCCGCCGCGGAGGCGGACCGTCACCGGGAACGCGTCCGCTGCGCAGCAGCTGATCACGAGGCGGGCCAGGAGCGTGCTGCCGTCGGTGTGCACCACGAATCCGGTCAGGGAAACCGTGCGGCCGTTCAGCGTGCCCGCCGAGTCCCAGCCCGCGCGGCTGACGAACTCGTTCACCGTCAACGGAACGACGTTCCCCGCCGGCAGTGGCGGGAACGCCGCCGCGTTGACCGCCGCCGCGGTCGAGGGGGCGCGCGCCTCGGTGCGGACCACCGAATCCGCGCCCAGCGCCGGTGGCGCGACCAGGAAGACCGCCAGCACCGGGACGAGCAGCAGCCACGCCGGACGCGCCGAGTGCGAGTGGCCGTCGTGGTCGTGGGACGCCCGCGACGCCATGAGGTCGCGGACGATCGCCACCGCACCGAGCAGCACCATCACGGCGCCGCCCGCGATGATCCACGGCTGCTGGGCGGGCTTGACGTACCGCAGGTAGTCGCCGTTGACCGCGATCTTGACCAGCGCCCCGCCGAGCAGGATCAGCAGGATGTTCTGGGTCTCCCGTTTCACGCGACCCCCACCAGGAACCCGGCCGCCAGCGCGCAGGCCACCGCCACCACGAACGTCACCGGCGCGAACCGCACCGCGAACGACCGTCCGAACGTGCCCGCCTGCAACGCGAACAGCTTCACGTCGATCGCCGGGCCCACCACCAGGAACACCAGCTTCGGCAGCAGGGGCAACGCCGTCAGCGACGCCGCGACGAACGCGTCCGCCTCGCTGCACAGCGCCAGCACCACCGCCAGCACCGCCATCACCACCACGCCCAGTACCAGCTGGCCGCCCAGGACGCCGAACCAGTGCGCCGGCACCAGCACGTTCAGCGCCGACGAGATCAACGCCCCCAGCACCAGGAAACCGCCCGCCTCGACCAGGTCCGTGCGCGCGGTCTCGGCGAAGACCCGCCACCGACGGCCGCCCGCCACGTCCGGGAGGCGCTGCAGCGCCCGCGCGGTGATCCACTCCAGCCTGCCCCAGCGGGCCCACAGCCAGCCCATCACCATCGCCGTGGCGAGGGAGCCCGCGAACCGGGCCAGCACCATCTCCGGCTTGCCGGGGAACGCGACCGCGGTGGCCACCAGCACCACCGGGTTCACCGCCGGCGCGGCGAGCAGGAACGTCAGCGCCGCGGCCGGCGCCACGCCCTGGCCCATCAGCCGCCGGGCCACCGGCACCGACGCGCATTCGCAGCCCGGCAGCGCGACCCCGGCCAGCCCGGCGACGCCGACGGCCGCCCCGGCCCGGCGGGGCAGCACCTTCTCCAGCACGCGGGCGGGCACGAACGCGGCGATGGCCCCGCTGATCAGCACGCCGAGCACGAGGAACGGCAGCGCCTGCACGCAGACCGCGACGAACACGGTCGAGCCGGTGCGCAACGCGGGCACGTCGAACAGCTGCTGCAGCCGGCTCTGGGCCAGGATCGCGACCAGCAGGATCGCGCACAGCACTTCGACCGAGCTGATCCGGAACCGGCGGGTGCGCCGGCCGGGCTCGGCCTCGGTGTCGGAAACGATGTTCACGACGGCGATGATGCCAGGGCGGTCCGACAAGACCGGACCCGCACGGGCCGCGAACGGAGGATCACGGTCCGTTTCGGTACGGAATTCTCCGTTCGCGGCGAAAATCCACCCCGAACGGGTCAGTCGCCGGGCACGATTCCGGGCAGATCGGTCCTCAGCTGCGAAGCCGTCGACACCACCAGCATCAGCAACGTCCCGAGCGCGGCCGCGTCCAGCCCCGCCGCCGGGAAGGCGTACCGGAGCGTGACGTCGACGCCGTTGTCCGAATGCCCGATCCCGAGCGTCCCGAACAGCCCCTGCCCCGCCCGCTCGGCGACGGCGATCGAAAGCGCGGGCTCGTCCGCGAGGTCCCAGCCGACCACGCAGGTCAGGGTGAGCACCGTGAGACCTTCACCGAGCCGGGTCGCCTGGATGACGCACGGGACGCCGCCGTGGGAGAACGTCAGCGCGCCGTCGTCGTCGACGTGGACCTCGAGGTAGCGCTCGAGGGCTTCCCGGGCCCGCGTCAGCAGGTCCGCGGTTTCGACCGCTTCCGTGGCGCTCACGAAGAAGCCGCCTGGTCGACCGCGCCGCCGAAGCGGCGATCCCGCTTCGCGAATTCCAGGCAGGCCCGCCACAGGTGCGTCCGGTCGAAGTCCGGGAAGAGCGTGTCCTGGTAGACCATCTCGGCGTAGGCCGACTGCCACAGCAGGAAGTTCGACGTCCGCTGCTCGCCCGAAGGCCGCAGGAACAGGTCCACGTCCGGCATTTCCGGCTGGTACAGGTACTTCCCGATGGTCTTCTCGTTGACCTTGTCGGGGTTCAGCTTGCCGTCGGCGACGGCACGCGCGATCCGCTGCATGGCGTCGCCCAGCTCGGCGCGGCCGCCGTAGTTGACGCACATGGTCATGTTCAGCGCCGTGTTGTGCTTGGTCTTCTCCTCGGCCGCCTGCAGCTCCTTGATCACCGACGCCCACAGTTTCGGCCGCCGCCCCGCCCAGCGGATGCGCACCCCGATCGAGCCGAGGTAGTCGACCTGGCGGCGGATGGTGTCGCGGTTGAAGCCCATCAGGAACCGCACCTCTTCGGGGCTGCGCTTCCAGTTCTCGGTCGAGAACGCGTACACCGAGAGCCACTTGACGCCCAGCTCGACCGCCCCGCTGGCGACGTCGATCATCACCGCTTCGCCGCGCTTGTGGCCCTCGATCCGCGGCAGCCCGCGCTGGTTGGCCCAGCGGCCGTTGCCGTCCATGACCAGCGCGACGTGCTTGGGCACCAGCTCGCGCGGGATTTCCGGCGGCTTCGCGCCCGACGGGTGCGGATCCGGGGCCCGCAGCTCGTATCGCGACGCCTTGTTCTCGCGTCCCCTGCGCAGCACTGCGAGCCTCCCTGGATGGGTGAATCCGATCAGGCCCGACCTTACTGGCCGGGCGCGGTGGTCTCCCGGGCGCGTCGCTCGACCAGGGGCAGGGACCGCAGTTGACGCTCCAGGTGCCACTGCAGGTGCGCCGCGACCAGCCCGCTCGCGTCGCGGCGGGTGCCGGGCAGGGTCGCCTCGGCCACCGGCCATTCGCCGTGCAGCAAGGCGGTGAGCAGGTCCAGGACCTCGGGGGCGGGGTGCACGCAGCCGGCGATCCGGCAGTCGGAGCACATCGAGCCGCCCGCGGCGATGCTGAACGCCGGGTGCGGGCCCGGCAGGCCGCAGCGGGCGCACTCGGTGAGCGCGGGCGCCCAGCCGGCGTAGGACATCGCGCGGAGCAGGAAGGCGTCGAGCACCAGGGAAGAGTCCCGCTGCCCCTCGGCGAGCGCCCGCAGCGCCCCGACGACGAGGAGGTACAGCTTGAGCACCGGCTCGCCCTCTTCGGCCGAGAGCCGGTCCGCGGTTTCGGCGATCGCGCTGGCCGCGGTGTAGCTCTGGTAGTCGGCGACCAGGGGCAGCTGGAAGGCGTCCACGGTCTCGACCTGGGTGATGACGTCGAGCGTGCGCCCGGTGTAGAACTGCACGTCGACGTGGCCGAACGGCTCCAGCCGGGCCCCGAAGCGCGACGAGGTGCGCCGCACGCCCTTCGCCACGGCGCGGACCTTGCCGTGCCGCCGGGTCAGCAGGGTGACGATCCGGTCGGCTTCACCCAGCTTGTGCGTGCGCAACACCACCCCGGTGTCGCGGTAGAGGTTCACCACCCCGACATCGTCCCACCTTCGGGCGATGCCGGGGTGGAGCGCCCCGCGGAAACGACCGGTCTCAGGAGACGCCGTAGACGATCAGCGGGACCAGGAAGGCGAACAGGAACAGGACGCAGCCGAGGCCGCCGAGGATCGAGGAGACCAGGCACAGCGTCTTGGTCGTCCGCGAGGCCTGCTCGGCCATCATGTAGTTGCCCTGCATCTTGTACGTGCCGACCTCGTTGGACTTCATGATGGCGAAGATGCCCAGGATGAGGCCCCCGAGGAACAGCGATGCGATCGCCCAGCCCTTGTAGTCCTTGATCTGGTTGATGTCGCCACCGCCGGGCATGCCGTAGCCCGGGACCCCGTAGCCGGGGGTGCCGTAGCCACCGGTGGGCGGCTGGCCGTACGGCGCGGGCTGCCCGTACGGCGCGGGCTGGCCGTAGGGCGCGGGCATGCCGCCGGACGGCGGGCCGTAGCCCGGCTGCTGCGGCTGCTGGCCGTAGGGCTGCTGCTGGCCGTAGGGATTGGTCATGACGTTCTACCCCAACTGTTCGTGAACTTCCGCCGGACGGCTCCGGCGGTGCTGCGGAAGGCGGTGCTGTCGGAAAAGAAGGTCAGCGCTGCTCGTTCGGCGGCTGGCCGAACTGGCCCGGCTGGATCTTCTGGGTGGCCTCGGCTTCGCCCTGGGCGTCCGGGCGCAGCATCTGGGTGCGCTCGGCCTGCTCGTCGAAGGCGCTCCCGGAGCCGGGGCGCAGCATCTGCGTGCGCTCCGCCTGCTCGTCGAAGGCACCGCCCGGCGACGGGGCGAGCGGCTGCTGCCCGAAGCCACCCGGCTGCGGGGGCTGCGCGAAGCCACCGGAGGACGGTGGCTGGCCGAAGCCGCCCGGCTGCGGCTGGCCGAAACCACCCGGGGCGGGCTGCTGCTCGAAGCCGCCGGACTGCGGCTGCTGGGGGAAGCCACCGGACGCGGGCTGCTGCGGGAAACCGCCGGACGACGGCTGGCCGAACTGGCCGGGCTGCTGTCCCGGCGGCGGGAATCCGCCGGCGAACCCCGGGGCGCTCTGCGGGGCGACCGGCGCGGCCGCGTCGTCGGCGTTGACGACGACGGTGCCGATGATCTTGTCGGCGAGGGTCTGGTTCTTGTCGTCCCAGAGGGGCCAAAGCCAGCCGACGTAGCAGATGACGTTGTCGACGAAGTGGGCGAGATCGCGCACGAAGGCCAGGCCGGGGCCGACCGGCTGCCCGGAGTCCTCGCGGACGAGCTTGATCTTCGCGACCCGCTTGCCGAGCGACTGGCCGGTGTTGCCCTGCTGGATCCACCGGTTGTAGACGCACCAGGCGATCCAGGCGATCGAGCCGGCCACGGCCACCATCGAAAAGCCGTCGCCGCCAGCGAAGGCGAGGGGGATGAGGATCAGGTAGAGCAGGACGACGGGCCCGAAGTCGATGAGCCAGCCGAGGGCGCGCTGACCCCAGCTCGCGTAGTTGCGCGGCGGGCCGAACGGGTTGCCCTGCTGTCCGAACGGTGCGGGCTGGCCGAACGGCGGCTGCTGCCCGTAGGGCGTGGGCTGCCCGTACGGTGCCTGGCCCGGCGGCTGGCCGAACGGCTGCTGGCCACCGGGCTGCTGCCCGAAGGACTGCTGCCCGTAGGGATCGGTCATCAGGTCTTCCCCTCGCTGGTCACTCACCGCACGCCCCGTGCGGAACCGTGCCGCGTGTACGGCGCGGTCCGCGGGAGCGTACTCGGTTCGCCTTCGGCGTCGCCGCCCAGGCTTCAGCTGTCCGGGTGAATCCCGTGCCGGTGCGACGCGGTCGGTGACGCCCTGGTTCCCGTCCGCCGGAAATCAGACGCGCAAGCCCGTGAACGGGGCGAACGGGAGGTTGCGGATGACGAACCAGACGACGAACACGATCGAAAACACCAGCGGCGTCCACCGCCAGTGCAGCCAGCTGTTCATCGCGCGGCCGCGCAGGCGCCCGAGTGCCCACACGACGATGCTCCACACCAGCAGCAGCACGACGACGAACGAGACGGCGTTGTAGTGCAGGGCGGCCGGGATGTCGCCGTGCATCAGGCTGTACGCCATCCGCATGCCGCCGCAGCCCGGGCAGTCGATGCCGAACAGCGCCTTCGTCGGGCAGAGGGGCAGGAAGCCGCCGGGGGTGGTCGGGTCGCCGATCCAGACGACCGCGCAGCACACACCGAGCCCGGCGACGACGGCCATCGGCGCACCGAGGGCGCGCAGCGTGGCCTTGGCGTCGCGGGCGGGGTATCCCGTGTAGACGGTCGTGGTCACGGCCGCCACCCCGTCGAGAAGACGCCGACCCCGGCCAGCACGACGAAGAAGACCACGTAGAGCAGCAGGAAGATCCCGACCGAGATGGCCGACCACATCGCCCACTTGCGGGCGTCGGCGGCGGCCTTCTGCGCCTCGGCGTGGAAGCCCTGGAACCACAGCGTGTGCACCTGGTTGGCCTTGACGATGGCGACAATGCCCAGTGGCAGGCAGCACAGCACGGTGCTCAGGATGGCCCACACGAGGTTGTTGTCCGGCGGTGGCCCGTAGTTCGGCGGCGAGTAGCCGTAGCCGTAGCCCGGCCCGCCGGGGGGCGGGTAGGGCGGCGGGTACTGGTCGGTCACCGGGGATCCTCCTGCTGCTCGGCTACGTCAGTACGACGACGTGGTCACATTCGCGCTGAAGACACCCGCGATCATCAGGATGACCCACAGCACGATCCACACGACGCCGACGGCCGCCGAGATGATCGCCCACTTCTTGGCCGAGTTGGCGGCCTCCTGCGCGGCGGCGGTCTGACCCTGCGCCCACAGGCCGTTCACCTTCGCGGCCTGCACGATCGACACGACGCCGAACGGGAGGCAGCACAGGATCGTGGTCAGGATCGCCCACACGAGGTTGTTGCTCGGCGGCGGGCCGGGCTGGTAGCCGCCCGGCTGCCCACCGGGGTAGTTCTGCTGGCCGCCGGACTGGTTCGGCTGGTCGCCGGGGTAGTTGGGCATGCCCTGGCTGTCGCTCATGGTCGGTAGTTCCCCTTCGTCGTGCTCCCAAGACGACCACCGGGTCCGCGGGCCGCCCCGACCGGCCGCGGTGTGGTCGAAGCCGCGACTGTAGGGGGCGAGATCATCACGTGCCCCCCGTTTCGTCCCGTCGCGACCGAATCGAGACCAGGAATTCCGCCGCCGCTCCCGCGGCAGGTCAGAATCCGAGCCGGCGTAACTGACGGGGGTCGCGCTGCCACTCCTTGGCCACCTTGATGTGCAGGTCGAGGTAGACCTTCGAGCCGAGCAGCGCCTCGATGTTCTTGCGGGCGGTGGCACCGACCTCGCGCAGCCGTTCGCCCTTGTGCCCGAGGATGATGCCCTTCTGGCTGGGACGCTCCACGTAGAGGAAGGCGTGCACGTCGACGAGGTCGTCGCGGCCTTCGCGGGGCAGCATCTCCTCGACGGTGACGGCGATCGAGTGCGGCAGCTCGTCGCGGACGCCTTCCAGCGCCGCCTCGCGGATCAGCTCGGCGACGAGGGTCTGCTCGGGCTCGTCGGTGAGCTCGCCGCCGGGGTACAGCTGCGGGCCCTCGGGCAGCCGCTGGACCAGCAGGTCGGCCAGGGTGCCGACCTGGAAGCCGTCCACCGCGGACACCGGGACGAGCTCGGCGAACTCCATCACTTGCTGCAGGGCGAGCAACTGCTCGGCGACCTGCTGGGGCTGGACGAGGTCGGTCTTGGTGACGATGCCGATCACCGGCGTCCGCTTGGCGATCTTCTGCAGCTCGTTGGCGATGAACTTGTCGCCGGGCCCGATCTTCTCGTTCGCCGGGACGCAGAAGCCGACGACGTCCACTTCGGACCACGTCGTGTGCACGATGTCGTTGAGCCGCTCGCCCAGCAGGGTGCGCGGGCGGTGCAGGCCGGGCGTGTCGATGAGGACGAGCTGGGCGTCCTCGCGGTGGACGATGCCGCGGATCGCGTGCCGGGTGGTCTGCGGCTTGCTGGAGGTGATCGCGACCTTGGTGCCGACGAGGGCGTTGGTCAGCGTCGACTTGCCGGCGTTGGGCCGTCCGACGAAGCAGGCGAAGCCGGAACGGTGGCCGGTCATCGGTCCAGCACCTTGAGGACTTCGCCGTCCGGGGCGGCGAGGAAGATCGGGGCGCGCGCGGCGATGTCGCGGACGGCGTGCACGGACGCCTCCTTGAGCAGGCCGTCGCCGGTGACCACGGCGGCGGCCTCGATGCCCTCGGCGCCGCTGGAGAGCGCGGCGGCGACGGCGGCCTGGAGCGCGGTCAGCTTGAACGACGGCTGGTCGACCGTGCCGGCGGCGTAGGTGCGGCCGTCGGTGTCGCGGACCGCGGCGCCCTCGGCCGCCTGGATGCGGGCGCGCGAGGACCGGGCCAGCGTGACGAGTTTCTGGTCCTCGGCCTCGAGGTCAGGCATGTTCGACGCTCCTGTCGCGTTCGTCGGGGTGGGGCAGGCGCGTGCGGCGGCGCGTCCGGTCGACGGGGTCGGTCATGGCTTCGGCGTCGGCCGGGTGCACGACCACGGACGTGATCCGCATGCGGCCGCGCCGGTCCTTGCCCCCTTCGGCGAACAGCCGAAGGCCGGCGACCTCGGCTTCGGCCCCCGGCAGCGGGACCCTACCCAGTCGTTCCGCGAGCAGCCCGGCCACGGTCTCCACGTCGTGGTCTTCGAGGTCGATGCCGAACAGCTCACCCAGGTCGTCGACGCTCATCCGGGACGAGATCCGGACCGCGCCGCCGTCGAGCTCCTCGACCTCGGGACGCTCGTCGGCGTCGGACTCGTCGGTGATCTCGCCGACGATCTCCTCGAGGACGTCTTCGATGGTGAGCAGGCCCGCCGTGCCGCCGTACTCGTCGACGGCGATCGCCATGTGGTTGTGCGAGCGCTGCATCTCCTTGAGCAGCTCGTCGAGCCGCTTGGAGTCGGGGACGAAGGATGCCTGGTTCATCACGGACTCGACGACAGTGCTCGGGCCGTCCGGGTCGAGGTAGCCGGCCATCAGGTCCTTGATGTTGACGACGCCGACGATGTCGTCGACGGATTCGTCGATCACCGGCAGCCGGGTGAACCCGGTGCGCAGCGCGAGGGCCAGTGCCTGCCGGACGGTCTTGGTCCGCTCGATCCAGACGATCTCGGTGCGCGGCACCATGACCTCGCGGGCGACGGTGTCGCCGAGCTCGAACACCGAGTGGATCATCTCGCGCTCGGAGTCCTCGACGACGCCGCGTTCCTGGGCCATGTCGACGAGCTCGCGCAGCTCGACCTCGGAGGTGAACGGGCCTTCGCGGAAGCCCTGGCCGGGGGTGATGGCGTTACCGATGAGGATGAGCAGCCGGGACAGCGGGCCGAGCACGGAGCCGAGGACGCGGACGGGCCCGGCGACGTAGCGGCCGATGCGGTAGGGGTGCTGGCGGCCGAGGGTGCGCGGGCCGACGCCGATCAGGACGTAGCTGACCACGACCATGACCACGGCGGCGACCAGCACGGCGACGCCGAGCGGCGCGAGCCGGGTGCCCA
This sequence comes from Amycolatopsis plumensis, assembly GCF_042652605.1. Taxonomy (NCBI): domain Bacteria; kingdom Bacillati; phylum Actinomycetota; class Actinomycetes; order Pseudonocardiales; family Pseudonocardiaceae; genus Amycolatopsis; species Amycolatopsis plumensis. The sequence goes on from NZ_JBHSJY010000001.1 coordinate 128,203, forward strand.
CGAACACCGTGACCAGCACGGTGGCGGTGAGTTCGCAGCCGAGCCGGAGCAGGAGCAGCAGGTTGATGTGCCGTCGCCGTTCGGCGACGATCGCGGCGAGGTGCCGGGCGCCGGGCAGCCCGAGCCGGGCGAGGCCGTCGGCCCGGGCCTGCGAGACGGTGCTGATCGCGGCGTCCGCCGCCGCGAACACGCCCGCCAGCAGGACGAGCGCGATCGCGAAGAAGAGCTGTTCCATGGCTGGCGCCTAGGGCGTTTCCCCGGCTGGTGGTTCGGCGGCCGGGGCGTCGAGCCCGGCGATGCCGAGGACTCGGTCGTCGGTGCTGCGCTGGGCGTCCCGCTTGTCGAGGGCGGCGACGGCGTCCTGGTACTCGCCGAGGATGCGCTTCTGGAGGGCGAACATCTCGCGTTCCTCGGCGGGTTCGGCGTGGTCGTAGCCGAGGAGGTGGAGCACGCCGTGGACGGTGAGCAGGTGCAGCTCGTCGATCAGGGCGTGGCCCGCGGTCTTGGCCTGGTCCTTGGCGAACGCCGGGCAGAGCACGATGTCTCCGAGCAGCGCCGGTGACGCGTCGGGTGCGTCGGGGCGGCGGGAGGAGTCGAGCTCGTCCATCGGGAAGGCCATCACGTCGGTGGGGCCCGGGAGGTCCATCCAGCGTTCGTGCAGGTCTTCCATGACGTCGAGGGTGACGAGGAGGATGGACAGCTCGGCGAGCGGGCTGACCTCCATCTTGTCGAGGGCGTAGCGGGCGGCGGAGACGATGGACGTCTCGTCGACGTTGACGCCGGACTCGTTGGCGATCTCGATGCTCAACGCCGGTTGCCCTTCCAGCCGTCGTTCTGCTGGGCGTCCTGCACGGCCTGCCACTTCTCGTAGGCGTCGACGATGTCGCCGACGAGCTTGTGCCGGACGACGTCCTGGCTGGTGAGCTCGGCGAAGTGGAGGTCCTCGACGCCGGTGAGGATGTCGCGCACGACCCGCAGGCCGCTGCGCTGCCCGCTGGGCAGGTCGACCTGGGTGATGTCGCCGGTGACGACGATCTTGGACCCGAAGCCGAGCCGGGTGAGGAACATCTTCATCTGCTCGGGCGTGGTGTTCTGGGCCTCGTCGAGGATGATGAAGGCGTCGTTCAGCGTGCGGCCGCGCATGTACGCCAGCGGCGCGATCTCGATCGTGCCGGCCTGCATCAGCCGCGGGATCGACTCCGGCTCGACCATGTCGTGCAGCGCGTCGTAGAGGGGCCGCAGGTACGGGTCGATCTTCTCGTTCAGGGTGCCGGGCAGGTAGCCGAGGCGCTCGCCGGCCTCGACGGCCGGGCGGGTCAGCACGATGCGGGTGACCTGCTTGGCCTGCAGCGCCTGGACGGCCTTCGCCATGGCGAGGTAGGTCTTGCCGGTGCCGGCCGGGCCGATGCCGAAGACGACGGTGTGCTTGTCGATGGCGTCGACGTACCGCTTCTGGTTCAGCGTCTTGGGCCGGATGGTCTTGCCGCGGCGGGAGACGATGTTGAGGCTGAGCACCTCGGCCGGCGAGGCGTCGCCGGTGGAGAGCATGCCGACGGTGCGCCGGACGGTGTCGGGTCCGACCTGCTGGCCGCCGGTGGCGAGCTGCACGAGCTCGGCGAAGACGCGTTCGGCGAACGCGACGTCGGCGGGTGCGCCGGTCAGGGTGACTTCGTTGCCGCGGACGTGCACGTCGGCGGCGAGGAGTTCCTCGGCGACGCGCAGGTTCTCGTCGCGGGAGCCGAGCAGGCTGAGAGCGGCGGCGTCGGGAATGGGGAACCGGGACTGCGCAGCCTGGGCGGCGGCATCCTCGGTCTTGGCGACGTCTCCGGGGACGTCGGGTCGGGCGGCACCACCCGGTACGGTTCCGGCCACGTGGCCTCAGGCCTGCTTTCTCGGTGAGGGACTACGGACCCCACCGATGCTACTGGCACCCACCGACAAGACGCAGGCCGGTTTCCCTAGTCCTGCTCCGGAGCCCCGAACAGCCCGAGCGGTTCCCCGCCGAGAACGTGGGCGTGCACGTGGAAGACGGTCTGCCCGGCGTCCCCATCGGTGTTGAAGACGACGCGATACCCGCTCTCCAGGATGCCCTCGAGCTCGGCAACCTTACGAGCGGTGGCAATGACATCACTCAGCAGCTGCGGATCCCCGGCAGCCAGCTCGGCAACGTTCCGGTACCGCTTCCGAGGCACAACAAGCACATGAACCCGAGCCTGCGCCCGAATATCCCGAAACGCAAAGGTGGTCGCATCCTGATACACAACGTCAGCAGGGATCTCCCCCCCAATGATCCGTTCGAAGAGAGTCTCAGCCTCACTACCGCTCATAAGAGCACCCTATCCACCCCACCAAGCAGGAACCACACGAGCGAGAAGGCCGAAGGCCGCCGAGCCCGCAACACGCCCTCAAGAACCCAGCCACCCACCCGACTCGCGGGGGGTCCGGGGGCGTGCCCCCGGCTGGGGGTCTGGGGGTTTGACCCCCAGAAGAAGGAACGAAACCAAAACCGCGGCTCGACCCGCGAGCGAAGCGAGCGAGGGAGATGCCGCGGTGGCGGTGAAGCCTGGGGGTCGCCTCACCGCGACCGCGGCGGCCGCCGGACCGAGGGGGGAGGTGCCCGGCGGAGTCTTCTTCCCAGTGGCGCACCCGGATGTTGCACGGTGCGTTAGTAAATGAGAGTAACCGGTCGGAGCGTGATCGCGCCATAACTGGGCGCAAAATTCGCCCGGTTTTTTGGTGATCTACTGCCAACGGGTGGTGAGTGCGCCGAGCGCTCCCAAGGCGACCGCGGCGGCGGTGGAGGTGCGCAGGACCGTCGTCCCGAGCCGGACGGCCTGCGCGCCGGCTTCCTTCAAGACGGCGAGCTCCTCGTCGGTGACCCCGCCCTCGGGTCCCACGACCAGCAGGACGTCTCCGGCGTCGGGCAGCACCAGGTCGGTCAGCCGCTCGGGGACGTCCGATTCCAGCACGATGGCCAGCGACATCGTCGCCACGAGCCCGGCCAGCTCCCCGGTGGTCACCGGCTCGGTGACGTCGGGCACGTGCGCTCGCCGGGCCTGCTTGGCGGCCGCCCGGGCGGTGGAGCGCCACCGGGCGAGGGCCTTGTCGCCGCGTCCGCCGTCTTCCCACTTGGCGACGCTGCGGGCCGCCCGCCAGGGGACGATCGCGTCGACGCCGGCCTCGGTGGCGAGTTCGACGGCGAGTTCACCGCGGTCGCCCTTCGCCAGCGCCTGCGCGACCAGGACCCGCAGCGCCGGCGGCTCCTCGGTCCACGACGACTCGACGGTCAGCGTCACCGAGGCGTCCCGCCCGGGCTGGACGCCCTCGACGACGCACCGGGCCATCGCGCCGGCGCCGTCGGACAGGACCAGCCGCTCGCCGACGCGCAGGCGGCGGACGGTGGCCGCGTGCCGGGCTTCCTCACCGTCGAGGACGGCGCGGCCGGAGGACGGCACCGACGCGGTGAGGAAGACCGGCAGGGTGGTGTCGGGCACGGTCAGCGGTGGTTCTTGGCGCGGAGCTTGGAGAACAGCCCGCCGTGCTTGGTGCCGTTGGACGCCAGCGTCGGGACCTCTTCGCCGCGCTGCTGGGCCAGCTCGACGAGCAGCTCTCGCTGGGCTTCGTCGAGCTTGGTCGGGACCACGACGTCGATGTGGACGTGCAGGTCGCCGCGGCCGTCGACGCGGCCGGAGGACCGCAGCCGCGGCATGCCCTTGCCGGTGAGGACGAGCTCGGCGTTGGGCTGGGTGCCCGGTTCGATGTCGAGGTCGTAGTCGCCGTCGACCAGGGTCGAGATCGGGACCGTGGCCCCGAGGGCGGCTGTGGTCATCGGGATCCGGAAGTTGCAGTGCAGGTCGTGGCCCTGCCGGACGAAGACCTCGTGCGGAGTCTCGTCGATCTCGACGTACAGGTCGCCCGCCGGGCCGCCGCCGGGGCCGACCTCGCCCTGTCCGGAGAGCCGGATGCGCATGCCGTCGCCGACGCCCGGCGGGATCTTCGCGGTGACGTTGCGGCGGGCGCGGATGCGGCCGTCGCCGCCGCACTGGCGGCAGGGGTCGGGGATGACCTCGCCGAAGCCGCGGCAGACCGGGCACGGGCGGGCCGTGACGACCTGGCCGAGGAACGACCGCTGGACGGATTGGACCTCGCCGGCGCCGCCGCAGGTGTCGCAGGTCTTGACCGAGGTGCCTTCGCTGGTGCCCGCGCCGCGGCAGAGGTCGCAGACGATGGCGGTGTCGACGGCGATTTCCTTGTCGACGCCGGTCGCGCACTCCTCGAGGGTGAGGCCGAGCCGGATCAGCGCGTCGGAGCCGGGCTGGACGCGGCTGCGCGGGCCCCGCCCGCGCCCGCCGCCACCGCCGGCCGCGCCGAAGAAGGCGTCCATGATGTCGCCGAGGCCGCCGAACCCGGCGAACGGGTCGCCGCCACCGCCGCCGCGGGCGCCGCCGTCCATCGGGTCGCCGCCGAGGTCGACGATCTTGCGCTTCTGCGGGTCCGACAGCACTTCGTAGGCCGTGGTGACCTCGGCGAACTTGTGCTGGGCGTCGTCCGACGGGTTGACGTCGGGGTGCAGCTCCCGGGCCAGCTTCCGGTACGCGCGCTTGATCTCCTGATCGCTCGCGTTCTTGGCCACCCCGAGGATGCCGTAGTAGTCCCTCGCCACCGTCTCTGCTTCTCCTTCTGCTCTGCCCGGCTCAGCGGCCGGCCAGGATCTGCCCCACGTAGTTGGCGACCGCCCGCACCGCGGCGATCGTGCCGGGGTAGTCCATCCGGGTCGGGCCGACCACCCCCATGCCGCCGAGCACCACGTCGTCGCGGCCGTAGCCGATCGAGACGACCGAGGTGCTGCGCATCTGCTCGTCCTCATTTTCCTCACCGATGCGCACGGTGATCGCACCGGGGTTGCGCGCCGCGGCCAGCAGCTTGAGCACGACGACCTGTTCCTCGAGCGCCTCGAGGACCTGGCGCAGCGAACCCGGGAAGTCGGCGACGTTCCGCGTGAGGTTCGCGGTGCCGCCGAGCACCAGGCGTTCTTCCGGGTGCTCGGCCAGCGACTCGACCAGCACGGTGGTGATCCGGATCAGCGCGTCCCGCAGCTCGCCGGGCGACTTGTCGGGCAGCTCGGCGACGCGTGCGGCGGCGTCGTTGAGCCGCCGCCCGGACATGGCCGTGTTGAGCACGGTGCGGAGCCGCGCGACGTCTTCTTCGGTGACGACGTCGCCGAGGTCGACCGTGCGCTGGTCGACGCGCCCGTTGTCGGTGATCAGCACCAGCATCAGCCGCGCCGGGGTGAGCGGCACCACTTCGAGGTGCCGCACCTTGGCGTTGGTCAGCATCGGGTACTGGACGACGGCGACCTGCCGGGTCAGCTGCGCGAGCAGCCGGACCGAGCGCTTGAGGACGTCGTCGAGGTCGGTGCCGCTGTCGAGGAAGGTGGTGATGGCGCGGCGCTCGGCCGCGCTCAGCGGCTTGATCTCCGAGAGCCGGTCGACGAAGAGGCGGTAGCCCTTGTCGGTCGGGACGCGGCCGGCACTGGTGTGCGGCTGGGTGATGTAGCCCTCTTCTTCGAGCGTCGCCATGTCGTTGCGCACCGTGGCGCTCGACACACCCAGGTTGTGCCGCTCGACGATCGCCTTGGACCCGACGGGTTCCTGGTTGGACACGTAGTCGGCCACGATCGCGCGCAGCACGTCGAAGCGGCGTTCCTCCGCGTTGGCCACCGGTTCCTCACCTACCTCGCTCGCTGCTCGATCCGAGTTTACGGAAGCCTGAGCCGGTCGCGCTCAACGCGGGCCGCCCCTGCCGGGTAAAGAGCACGCAAACCGGCGCCCATGCATTGTTCTGGAAATACGACCGCTACCACGAGGCCGAGGAGGCCTACGAGAAGGAGCACCCCGAGTGAACGACCGGCCCGAGGTGGAGCTGGCCAACCGCAACGGCCGGCTCCACCCCGCGCAGCGCGGCGCGCTGCTCGACCTGACCTTCTGGCTGACGGCAGCGGTCGTCATCACCGGTCTCGTGGTGACGGTGAGCCTCGCCCTCGTGGCGACGACCGCGGGCGAGGTGCTGGGCACCGTGGTCCCGCTCCTGGCGATCACCGGCTGGTTCGCGTTCGTCTGCTGGCGCCGCCTGGCCGACGCCTTCGGCGGACGGCTGGCCGTGGTCACGGGCTGGACGCACGACTTCGGCACCGCGCGCCTCACCGACGAGTACCCGATCGGCCTGCATCGCAGCCCGGAGGGGTTCAAGAGCCTCGAGTCGTTCACCCTCCGCGCCGGCGGCCGGACCTACCCGCTGGAGCGGAAGCTCCGCGAGCGGATCCGGCCGGAGCAGGTCAACACCGTTCTGATCGCCCCGCGGTCGAAGGTGCTGATCAACGTCCTCCCGGCTTAGGACGGGCACTTTCACGTGAAAGTGCCCCGTCAGCGGCGCGCTTCGATCACCAGGTCCCCGCGGGTCACCTTGCGGAGGTGGTCACCGGCGAGCACGTCGTGCGGGTAGCCCAGCTCGATCGCGGAGACCTCCTCCAGACGAGCCAGGTGCGCGGCGGTGAAGGCGACCTCCAGGGCACCCAGGTTGTCCTCCAGCTGCGCGGGGGTGCGGGCGCCGACGATCGGGGCCGTCACCGCCGGGTTCCGCAGCGTCCAGGCCAGCCCGGCCTGGGCCGGCGTGCAGCCCAGCTCTGCGGCGACCTCCGTCGCCACCTCGGCGATCGCGAGGTTCCGCTCGGTCACCATGCCCAGCCCGGCGTTGAAGCCCGCGCGGGTCCCGGGTTCCGGCGCGGCCGGGTCGGCGCGGCGGTACTTGCCGGTGAGCAGGCCGCCGGCCAGCGGCGAGTACGGGGTCACGCCCAAGCCGAGCGCCCGGGCCATCGGGATCAGGTCCCGCTCGCCGGCCCGGTTGACGAGGTTGTATTCGATCTGCAGCGCGACCAGCGGCGCCCAGCCGCGCAGGTCGGCGATCGCCTGCATGCGGGAGACCTCCCACGCCGGGACGTTGGACATCGCCACGTACAGGACCTTGCCCTGGCGCACCAGGTCGTCCAGCCCGCGCAGGATCTCCTCGACCGGCGTCGTGAAGTCCCAGACGTGCAGGTAGAGCAGGTCGACGTAGTCCGTGCCCAGCTGCCGCAGGCTGGCCTCCACCGACGCGAACAGGCTCTTGCGGTGCGGGCCCCCGGAATTCGGGTCGCCGGGCCTGCGCAACGTCGAGTACTTCGTCGCCAGCACCAGGCGCTCGCGGCGCCCGCGCGCGAACTCGGCGAGCAGGCGCTCGGAGCTGCCGTCGGTGTAGGAGTTCGCGGTGTCGACGAAGTTGCCGCCGCGCTCGACGTAGGTGTCGAACAGCTTGCGCGCCTCGTCCTTCTCCGCGCCCCAGCCCCACTCGGTGCCGAAAGTCGCCGTGCCCAGGGCCAGCGGGGACACCCGCAGCCCGGACCGGCCCAGCAGCCGGTAGGTGTCGAGGGTGAGGGACATCGGTCCTCCTGTGCTCGTGATCCGTCGAGCACCAGCCTGTGCGCGCCGCGGACCGGGGGTAAGGGAGCGGGCTTCCTGGGAACACGAGTCCCACCCGCGGCGGTTGGACCGGACATGATCACCCCGACCGGCGAGCTGGCCGCGTTCCTGCGGACCCGGCGCGAGCGCCTGGACCCGCGCGACCTCGGCCTGCCCGCGCGACGGCAGGCCCGGCGGACCCCGGGGCTGCGGCGCGAAGAGGTGGCCGAACTGGCCGGCGTCAGCACCGACTACGTCGTGCGGCTGGAGCAGGGGCGCGGCCTGCGGCCCTCGGCGGACGTGGTGGCGGCGCTGTCCCGGGCGCTGCGCCTGAGCCCCGCCGAACGCGCCTACCTGTTCGACCTGGCCGGGCAGCGCCCGCGTGCCGTGACCGAGCCCGCTACCACCGCGGTGCCGTCACTGGCCCGGCTGGTCGCCGACCTGTCACCGCTGCCGGCCATGCTGATGAACCACCGCTACGACGTCCTGGCCTGGAACGGCGAGATGGCCGCACTGCTGCTGGACTTCGGCACCCTGCCGGCGTCGCGGCGCAACGCGATGTGGGTGTGCCTGCGGCACCCGGAGATCCGCGAGTCCTACGTCGACCGCGAGCGCGTGGTGCGCGAGGGCATCGCCCACCTGCGCACCGCGTGGGCCGCCCACCCGGAAGATCCGGCGTTGCTCGGCCTCATCGCCGAATGCCTCCGTGACGAGGACTTCGCGCGGCTGTGGGCCGAGCGGGACGTCGAGGCCACCGGCCGCGGGAGCAAGGTGCTGCGCCATCCCGCGGCCGGCGTCCTCGCGGTGGACTTCGAAGTGCTGCTGCCCCTGGGGGACACCGATCAGCGGGTCCTGATCGGCCGCCCCGCGGACGAGGCGAGCCGGACCGCGCTGAGCAGTCTGCCGCGGCCTGTCGTGAGTGGTAAGGCAGGTTAGAACCCGCCTTACCACTCACGACCGGGGTCAGGAGTTGCGGGGGAAGCCCAGGTTGACTCCGGCGTGCGAGGTGTCCGGCCAGCGGGAGGTGACCACCTTCGTCCGGGTGAAGAAGTGGAACCCCTCCGGCCCGTACGCGTGGCTGTCGCCGAACAGCGAGTCCTTCCAGCCGCCGAACGAGTAGTAGCCGACCGGGACCGGGATCGGCACGTTGACCCCGACCATGCCCACCTCCACCTCGTTCTGGAACCGGCGCGCGGCCGAGCCGTCGCCGGTGAAGATGGCCGTGCCGTTGCCGTACGGGTTGGCGTTGATCAGTTCCAGGGCGTCGTCGTAGGAGGCCGCGCGCGCCACCGAGAGCACGGGGCCGAAGATCTCGTCGGTGTAGATCGACATCTCCGGGCGGACGTGGTCGAACAGCGTCGGGCCGAGCCAGAAGCCGTCCCCGGCCACCTCGATCCCCCGGCCGTCCACCACCAGCGAAGCACCTTCGGCCACTCCGGCGTCCACATAGGACGAAACGCGCGCGTGGTGCGCCGCCGTCACCAGCGGGCCCATTTCCGACGACGGGTCACGGCCGTCGCCGACGCGCAGCCGGGACATCCGCTCGGTGATCTTCTCCACGAGCGCGTCGCCCACCGGGTCGACGGCCACCACCACCGACACCGCCATGCACCGCTCCCCCGCCGAGCCGAACCCGGCCGACACCGCGGCGTCGGCGGCGAGGTCGAGGTCGGCGTCCGGCAGCACCACCATGTGGTTCTTCGCCCCGCCGAGGGCCTGGACGCGCTTGCCGTGCCGGGTGCCGGTTTCGTAGACGTACCGCGCGATCGGCGTCGACCCGACGAACGAGATCGCCTTGACGTCCGAGTGGGTCAGCAGCCCGTCGACGGCGACCTTGTCGCCGTGCAGCACGTTGAGCGCGCCCGCGGGCAGCCCGGCCTCGGCGAACAGCTCCGCGATGAACACCGCCGCCGACGGGTCCTTCTCGCTCGGCTTGAGCACGACGGTGTTCCCGCAGGCCAGCGCGTTGGGGACGAACCACAGCGGCACCATGGCCGGGAAGTTGAACGGCGAGATCACGCCGACCACGCCCAGCGGCTGGGCGATCGAGTAGACGTCGACGCCGGTGGAGGCGTTCTCGCTGAACCCGCCCTTGAGCAGCTGGGCGGCGCCGCAGGCGAACTCGACGTTCTCGATCGCGCGGGCGATCTCGCCGGCCGCGTCGGACTCGACCTTGCCGTGCTCACTGGTGATGATCTTCGCCAGCTCGTGCTTGCGGGCGGACAGCAGCTCGCGGAAGGCGAACAGCACCCGCGTCCGGCCGGCCAGTGACGTCCCGCGCCAGCCCGGCAGCGCCGCCTTGGCCGCGGCGACGGCCGCTTCGACCTCGGCGTCACCGGCGAAGTCGACGTGCGCCCGGACTTCTCCGGTGGCCGGGTCGAAGACCTCGCCGGACCGCGCGGCGGTCCCGGTGAACGACTTGCCGTCGATCCAGTGGCTGATGCGGTCGGTCACGGCGGGCACTCCTCGCGTCGGCAACATCCCGACACGAGTCTCCGTGCGAGCGCCACGCCAGGCCATCGGCAACGTGTACGGACTCGCCGTCCCGGCCGTACAGTCTGTCCCTGCCGATCACTCGAGGAGCCATGTACCCGACCGTCGCCGAGGTCCTCGCGCTGCCGGTGCTGCGCCAGGGCCGCCCGCACGTCGTCGCCGGCGCCGCCGGGCTGGACGCGCCGGTGCGCTGGGCGCACGTCGCCGAGGTCGCCGACATCGCGCACCTGCTGCGCGGCGGCGAGCTGGTGCTGACCACCGGCGTCGCGCTGCCCGACGACGGCCGGGCGCTCGCCCGGTACGTCGCCGACCTGGCCGGGGTCGGGGCCGCGGGTGTCGTGGTCGAGCTGGTCCGGCACTGGAGCGACAAGCTGCCCGCCGCGCTGGTCGGCGCGGCCGAGGAGCACAACCTCCCCTTGGTGACGCTCTCGCGCGAGACGCGGTTCGTGAGCGTCACCGAGGCGGTGAACGGCCAGATCGTCGACGCCCAGGTCGCCGAGCTGCGCGCCGCCGAGCGCGTGCACGAGACGTTCACCGCGCTGACGGTCGCGGGCGCCGAACCCGGCGTCGTCCTGGGCGAGGTCGCCCGGCTCACCGAGCAGCCGGTGGTGCTGGAGACGCTGTCCCACGAGGTCCTCGCCTACGACGCGGCCGGCACCGACCCGGCCGAGCTGCTCACCGGCTGGCCGTCCCGCTCACGGGTGGTCCAGGTCGGCGAGCGCACCGGCTACCACCCGGGGTCGGGCTGGCTGGTGACCGTGGTCGGCGCGCGCGGGCACGACTGGGGGCGGCTGATCCTCGTCTGCGCCGACCAGCCGCCGCACCGCCACCGGGTCGTCGCCGAGCGCGCCGCGTCCGCGCTGGCCGTGCACCGGCTGGTCGCGAAGGATGCCGACGGTCTCGAGCGCCAGGCCCACCGCGCGGTGCTCGCCGAGCTGCTGGCGTCCCCGGCGCCGACGGCCGAGTTGCTGGCCAGGGCCTCGGCGCTGGCCGTGCCGCTGCCCGGACGGCAGCTGGTCGGGCTGGCGGTCCGGCCGCGGCTGACCGGGACCGCGCGACCGGCCCTGTCGACGCCGCCGGTGCTGCGCGAGCTGGCCGAGGCGACGGTGCTCGCGGCCCGCCGCGCGAAGGTGTCGGCGCTGGTGGCGACGGACGACCTCGGCGTGCGAGCCCTGCTCGCGCTGTCCCCGGAGGCGAACGCCGACGCCGTCCTGCACCGGCTCGCCACCGACGTCCACGAGGCCCGCGCCAGCGCGCCGGGCGTGCTCGCGGTGGGCACGACGGTGACGTCCCCCGCCGAAGCCCGCCGGACGTTGCTGGAAGCGAGCCAGGTCGCGGCGGCGGCCCTCGGCACGGGGACCGAACGGGTGCTGCACCGCCTGTCGGACGTCCGCCTGCGCGGCCTCCTGCACCTGCTGTCCGGCGACGAGCGCGTGACGGCGTTCGCCTTCCGCGAGCTGGGCCCGCTGCTGCAGCGCGACGCCGCGACGGGCAGCCGCCTCGTGCAGGCGTTGCGCCACTACTGCGAGCAGGGCGGCAACAAGTCGGCGGCGGCCGCGGCGGCCCATACTTCCCGGACGGCGTACTACCAGCAGCTCGCCCGGATCGAGCAGGTCCTCGGGGTGCGGCTGGAGGAGCCGGAGTCGATGTTGTCGCTGTACGTCGCCCTGCTGGCGTGGGACCTCACCCGGCCGAGCGAAGAAGACTCACCCGGACGTGCAGCACAGTGATCGGCTCCGGACGGCCGATGACACCGATATGGCCCTAATCCCCTTCGCAGCATGCTTGCTGAGCATCGGCTGTCTGGCGCCGGCGCAACCCCCGGCCTCGACGCTGCAGCTGACCACCCACGACACCGCCGGCCGGATCGGCTCGGTGGTCCTGACGTGCGACCCGGCGGGCGGCACGCACCCCAAGCGCGACAAGGCGTGCGCGGTGCTGTCGGCAGCCGACGGCGACTTTTCGCGGATCACCGCACGGCACCAGGCGTGCACGCTGATCTACGCCCCGGTGGAGGCGACGGCCATCGGAACGTGGCGCGGGAAACCGGTGTCGTTCAGCACGACGTACGCGAACCGCTGCGAGGCCGATCGCGACTCGGACGAGGTCTTCGCTTTCTGACGCAGCTCCGCGACAGCGGAACGGCATCACCCGATGGGGCACGGCCTGCCGGGGGGCAGGCTGTGCCCCATGTCACCACCGATTGCGACGCCCCGGGCCCGCGCGCTGGGGTTCGGGATGAAGAGAGCCAGGCAGGCGCGGAACCTGAAGGTCCGTGAGCTGGGCCGGTTGATCGACGTGCTGCCGCAGAACATTTCCAATTGGGAGAGCGGCAAGCGCATCCCGAAGATCGAAGAGCTGGGCACGGTCCTCGGCGCCCTCCGAGTGGGGCCGGCCGAACGCGCCCGGCTCTTCAACCTGGCCCGGACCGCCACCGAACCCAACTGGCTGTACCAGGCTGTTCTCGACGGCCCCGCAATGCTGGCGACCTATGTCGACCACGAGCGGACAGCCACCGGCAAGCTCGACTGGAGCCCCTGCCTGGTTCCGGGGCTGCTGCAGACACCTGCATACGCCAGGGCGATCTTCGCCACCACCGATCACCCCCAGTCCCACATCGACAATGTGGTGATGGTGCGGATGGCCCGGCGCGACAGGCTGACCGGCCGGCACCCGTTGCAGTACCAGGTCTTGATGAGCGAGGCCGTCTTGCGGCAGAACATCGGTGGTCCCACCGTGATGATCGAGCAGCTTCGCCACCTGCTCTCGCGGATGCGGCTGCCGCACGTGTCCGTCCGCATCGTGCCGAACGGCATCGGCTACCACCCCGGGCACTACGGTCCGTTCATCATTTTCGATTACGCGGACCTGCCGTCCATCGTGTACATGGAGCACTACCGGGGCAGTGGGTATCTCTCCGATGAGCCCAACGTGGCCGATTACCGGAAAGCCACCAGGATCCTGGGCTCCCTGGCGTTGAGCGAACAGGACTCCACCGACCTGATCCAGGCGGTTCTCACCGAATTGCGGGCATGCACCCGACCAAAACCTCAGTCGCCACCTGTCACAGATCCGTGACAGCAAAGCCACCCCAGCACAAGCACCGTGCGTACCACCCGAACGTAGCAATGCCTCGGTGAGCGCGCGGAAGCCGCCGGGCCGCCCCCACGACGGTCCGGTGGCTTCCGCGTAACTCTTAACCACGCGCCCTCGGCCGGTGCGGTTCAGCGGCAGCCGGCCGGTGAGCCGAGGGTCACGTCGCGCGCCGCCGCACGGCTGAGGTTCCAGGCCGGCCAGCCGTCCGGGGTGTCGCCGTGCAGCACCTGGCTCAGCACGCACGTGCGCAGCGGTTCCGGCAGGCGGGCCGACACCACCGGGACCACGTCGGCCGAAAAGCGGGCCAGGTAGCGGTCGTCGAGGGGCTTGCCGGCGGCCGCGCGGTCGAGGTTGGCGTCGGCGATGAGGCGTTCCGGGTCGAGGACGGCCAGCACCAGCAGCGCCGCCGCGGCCGTGCCGATCGCCGCGCGCGGCAGCCACGCCGAGCGCAGCCGGACCAGGGCCAGCAGGACGAGCACGAACACCGCGCCGAACCACAGTTCGCAGACCTCGACCAGCAGCCGCAGCACGGTGAAGCCGTACGCCTCCTGATACGTCCACATGCGACTCAACGCCGAACCGACGAGCACCAGGGTCAGCGCGCTGAGCGTCCCGAGCAGGACGCGCTGGCGGAGCCGGTCGGCCTTCGTCGCGTTCGGCGCCCACCGCAGCGCCGCCGCGACGATCGCCAGCGTCAGGACGGTGACGGCGCACAGCTGCCAGAAGCCGCCGCGGGCGTACTCCGCGGAAGTCAGGTTGCCGGTGCGCAGAACGTACTCGGTGCCACCGAACAGCACCACCAGTCGCACCGCGACGAAAACCCCGAAAATCACCACGAGAACGCCGAGCGGAACCGTCCACTCCAGACCATATTTCGTCCGGCGTGGACGGTCAGCTGACGCCCGTGGCGCCGGTGCCGCGAGGAAGTAGCAGGCCCCGGCCGCGACCGAGGTGACGACGGCGAAGACCGAGCACCACCGCACGAGCGTCGCCACGCTGAGCTCCGGGACCACGGCGTTGACCACGGCCGCGAAGGCGGCGTCGGCGCTGGCGAGCAGCGGCACGAAGACCCCGACGAGCCCGGCGGCGGCGAGCACGGCGAGCGCGATCCGGCGGGCCACCCCGTCGCGCCGGGCGGCGAAGCGCCCGGCCCCGCGCCCGACCCACGGAACGGCCCGGACGGCCTCGATCGGGACGGCCAGCATGTCGTAGAGAACGGAGTGCACGGTCCGCTCCCCGACGACGGCCAGCGACCCGGCCACGACGGCGCCGATGACGCAGAGGACGAACAGCCACTCCGACGCCCGCAGGGTCCCCATGGCGAGCAGCGCGAGGGCGAGCCCCGCCCACCCGGCATTGCGCCAGGTCAAGGCCCCCGGCTTCCCGTCCCGAGACCGCCGATCGGCCACCACGACGGCGGCGGTCACGGCCAGCCCGGAGAGAAGCCACCCGATCCCGGGCCGGTCGACGGGCAGCAGGAGAGCGCCCGCCACCCCGGCAAGCCCGGCGGCGGGCAGAACCGCGGACGGCAGCGGAACAACCGCGGACTTGGGCGGCGGCAGCGGCTGAAGGAGAACGGGGGGAGCGGCCACGGCGACACCGCCACCCGCGGCCGGACGGCCCGGCGCCGCGAAGCGTCCTCCGCCGGTACCCAGGTCCCGATCCCCATCCGCAAGCGCCGTCCCACCCCCGGGCCGCTTCCCCGGCGGCACGCCCGCTCCCGGCCCATCTCCAGCCGGACCGTCCGCCTCCCGCACCGCCCGCTCACCCTGCGGCACGCCCGCCCCCTGGCCCACCTCCGGCCACAGCCCCGCCTCCCGCACCGCCCGCTCCCTCCGCGGCGCCCCCGTCCCCGGCGCAGCACCGTCTGGCCCCACTCCGGCGCCCCAGCCCTCCACCTCCCCTCCGGCACCCGCCTCCCGCACCGCCCGCTTCCCCCGCGGCACGCTCTTCCCCGCTCCCGGTTCCCCGGGCGCGTGCATCCTGTTCTTCGGCATCTCGCCTGCTTCCATGTTCGCTTTTGCGAATACCATCGTCCGAAGTCCGCCCCGGAACGCCTTGAATGACTCATTCCTGACCTCCGACGCAGTGAATGACTCATTCCTGGCGTCGGGAGCCGGGCGGAACCTAAGCCGGCAGCGTCACCCGGATCCGGCTCCCCGTCCCCGGCGACGGGTCCACCACCCCGATCGTCCCGCCGTGCAGCTCCACCGCCCACCGGGCGATCGCCAGCCCCAGCCCGGTCCCCCCGCCGGACGGCCGCTCCCCCCGGGTGAACCGCTCGAACACCCGCTCCCGGTCCGCCGGCGCGATCCCCGGCCCCTCGTCGCACACGTCGATGCGCACCTCCCCCGGCCGCACCTGCGCCACCACCCGCACCTGCCCGCCCGCCGGGCCGTGCCGGGCCGCGTTCTCCAACAGGTTCGCCACCACCTGGAACAGCCGCCCGCGGTCCGCCGTCACCACCGCCCCCTCCGGGGACACCGACACCTCGAACGTCACCCCGCGGCCCGCGAACGCCGCCTCCCCGACCACCTCGGACAACAGCGACCACAGGGAGAACGACGTCAGGTGGAGCGAAGTGGCCCCCGCGTCCAGCCGGGACAGGTCCAGCAGCTCGTCCACCAGCGTCGCCAGCCGCTCGGTCTGCTGCAGGGCCGTCTTCAGCGTGCCCGGATCGGGTTCCTCGACGCCGTCGACGAGGTTCTCGAGCACCCCGCTCAACGCCGTGATCGGCGTCCGCAGCTCGTGGGACACGTTCGCGATCAGCTCGCGGCGCTGCCGGTCCGCGTCCCCGAGGTCGCCCGCCATCTGGTTGAACGCCTGCGCCAGCTCGCCCACCTCGTCGCGGGTGGTCGCGCGGATCCGGCGCGTGTAGTCGCCCTTCGCCATCGCCCGCGCCGCCGCCGTCATCTCGCGCAGCGGCCGGGTCATCCCGTGCGCCAGCACCTGCGACAACACCAGCGCGAGCACCATCGCCGTGATCGTCGTCTTCGGCGGCAGCCAGCCGATCTGCCAGTTGAAGAACGCGAACGCGATCCCGCCGGAGGCGACCATCAGGATCGCCAGCTTCAGCTTGATCGACCGGATGCGGTCCAGCGGCCGCGGGATGAAGTTCACGAGCCCGCCTCCAGCGCGTAGCCGACGCCGTGCACGGTCCGGATCAGGTCCGCGCCGAGCTTCCGGCGCAGCGCCTTGATGTGGCTGTCCACCGCCCGGGTGCCCGCGGACGTGCCGTGGACGTCCCAGTCCCACACCTCCGACAGCAGCCGTTCCCGCGGCTGCACCACCCGCGGCCGCCGGGCGAAGTGCACCAGCAGGTCGAACTCGATCGGCGTCAGCTGCGCCGCCACCCCCGCCCGGGCGACGCGCCGCTGGTCGACGTCGATCTCGAGGTCGCCGAGCACGATCCGGGTGCCCGCGACCGACGACGACCGCTCGACCCGCCGCAGCAGCGCGTGCACCCGCGCGGTCAGCACCCGCATCGAAAACGGTTTCGTGAGGTAGTCGTCGGCGCCGACGCCGAGGCCGACCAGCATGTCCGTCTCGTCGGCGCGCGCGGTCAGCATCAGCACCGGCACCGGACGGCGGCCCTGGATCCGGCGGCAGACCTCCAGGCCGTCGAACCCCGGCAGCATCACGTCGAGCACCACCAGGTCCGGCTCCCCGGACGCCTCGGCCGAGACGGCGGCCGGTCCGTCGTGGACGACGTCCACCCCGAACCCCTCGGCCCGCAGCCGGGCCGCGATCGACGCGGCGATCGTGACGTCGTCCTCGACGACGAGCACGCGCCGCCCACCCAGTTCCATGACCACGACCCTAAGCACCCCCGGTGGAGACGGTTCGCGTGAAGTGTGAAGATCCTGTGGAGACGTTTCACCCGCTTTGCCGGTTCGTAACGGCCGCAGGTGTGACGCAGGTCATGCACTCCGGGACCCGTTCGCGCAATCGACAGACTGCACTCCTGATCTACGAAGAGTGAACAGACTGCCGTTGCCCCGGCCCTGACCTGGCGCGCAGGATTCCGCAATGGCGCCGACACCCGCAGACCAGCGCGTGCACGACGACGGCCGGGTCGAGCTCGACCCCGCCGACGTCCGGTCTCTCGAAGGCAGCCGGTTCCTCAACGAGGAGCTGGCCCCCGTCCCCGTCGAAAAACGGACCTGGACCACTTACAACTACTTCGCGCTCTGGATGGGGATGGCCCACAACATCCCCAGTTACGCCCTGGCCGCGTCGCTCATCACGCTCGGCATGAACTGGGTGCAGGCGCTGATCACCATCACGATCGGCAACCTGATCGTGCTGGTCCCGATGCTGCTCAACAGCCACGCCGGCACCAAGTACGGCATCCCCTTCCCGGTGTTCGCCCGCGCGTTCTACGGCCTGCGCGGCGCCAACCTCGCCGCGCTGCTGCGCGCGTTCATCGCGTGCGGCTGGTTCGGCATCCAGACGTGGGTGGGCGGCGAGGCCATCTACGTCATCCTCGGCCGCCTGCTCGGCTCGTGGTGGCGCGACTCCGCCGTGGTCGCCGGGCAGCACTGGACGCTCTGGCTGTCGTTCGTGGTCTTCTGGATCGGCCAGATGCTGATCATCTGGCGCGGCATGGAGGCGGTCCGCCGGTTCGAGAACTGGACGGCGCCGCTGGTGTCCGTCGGCTTCCTGATCATGCTCGGGTACGTGCTGGTCAAGGCGGGCGGGCTCGGCCCGATCCTGTCCGACGGCGGCAGGCTCGGCTGGGGCCCGGACTTCTGGAAGGTGTTCGCGCCGGCCCTGATGGCGATGATCGCGTTCTGGTCGACGCTGTCGCTCAACATGCCGGACTTCACCCGCTTCGGCGGCAGCCAGCGCAAGCAGGTCCGCGGCCAGATCCTCGGCCTGCCGACGACGATGACGTTCATCGCGATCGTGGCCATCCTGACCACGTCGGGCGGGCACGTGCTCTACGGCAAGGACATCTGGGACCCGGCGCAGCTGGCCGACAAGTTCGCCAGCCCGGTCGTGGTGGTCGTGGCACTGGTCGCACTGGTGCTGGCGACGATCTCGGCGAACCTGGCAGCCAACGTCGTCAGCCCGTCCTACGACTTCTCGAACGCGTTCCCGAAGCGGATCACGTTCGCGGTCGGCGGCGGGATCACCGGCGTCATCGGCATCCTCATCCAGCCGTGGCGGCTGTACTCCGACCCGAACATCTACATCTTCGCGTGGCTCGGCTTCTACGGCGGCCTGCTCGGCGCGGTCGCCGGGGTGCTCGTCGCCGGGTACTGGGTCATCAACCGCACGAAGCTGCGGCTGAAGGACCTCTACACACCCGATGGGGTGTATTGGTTCAGCGGCGGCTGGAACTGGCGGGCGCTGGTCGCCACGCTGGTGGGAGCGCTGCTGGCGGTCGGCGGCGCGTACGGCGGGCCGTTCCCGGACGCCGGTCTCATCCCGTTCCTCAAGCCGCTTTACGACTACAACTGGGTGGTCGGCCTGGTCGGCGCGTTCGTCGTCTTCGCCGCCCTCTCCATGCCCCTGTCCACAACGAAGGAGGAAATCAGTGAGCGTGGTTCGAGCCGGCCTGATCCAGCAGCGGTGGACGGGTGACAAGGAGTCCATGATCAAGGCGGCGGTCGACCACATCGGCACCGCCGCATCGCAGGGCGCCCAGGTCGTCTGCCTGCAGGAGCTGTTCTACGGGCCGTACTTCTGCCAGGTGCAGGACGCCGACTACTACTCCTACACCGAGGCCATCCCGGACGGGCCCACCACGAAGCTCATGCAGGAGGTGGCCGAGCGCCACGGCGTCGTGCTGATCGTGCCGATGTACGAGGTCGAGCAGCCCGGCGTCTACTACAACACGGCCGCGGTGATCGACGCCGACGGCACCTACCTCGGCAAGTACCGCAAGAACCACATCCCGCAGGTCAAGGGGTTCTGGGAGAAGTTCTACTTCCGCCCCGGCAA
Source organism: Amycolatopsis plumensis (assembly GCF_042652605.1). Classification (NCBI taxonomy): domain Bacteria; kingdom Bacillati; phylum Actinomycetota; class Actinomycetes; order Pseudonocardiales; family Pseudonocardiaceae; genus Amycolatopsis; species Amycolatopsis plumensis. The sequence continues at coordinate 147,234 of NZ_JBHSJY010000001.1, forward strand.
CCTCGGCTACCCGGTGTTCGACACGGCGGTGGGCCGCATCGGCGTCTACATCTGCTACGAGCGGCACTTCCCGGAGGGCTGGCGCGCGCTCGGCCTGGCCGGCGCGAAGATCGTGTTCAACCCGTCGGCGACCAGTCGCAGCCTGTCGCAGTACCTGTGGCGGCTGGAGCAGCCGGCGGCCGCGGTGGCGAACGAGTACTTCGTCGGCGCCATCAACCGGGTGGGCGTGGAACCGCTGGGCGACAACGACTTCTACGGCCAGACGTACTTCGTCGACCCGCGCGGCCAGCTCGTCGGGGACGCGGCGTCCGACACCGAAGACGAGGTCGTCGTGCGCGACCTCGACCTGTCGCTGCTCGAAGAGGTCCGGAACACGTGGGCGTTCTACCGCGACCGCCGTCCGGACACCTACGGCCCCCTCGCGGAGGCCTGATGACCACGCTCATCAGCGGTGGTCAGGTCGTCTCGCCGTCGGGCGCGCTGCTTGCGGACGTCCTCGTCGACGGCGAGACCATCGCCGCCGTCGGGGCGCCCGGGACGCTGACCGGCGACGAGACGATCGACGCCAGCGGGAAGTACGTGCTGCCCGGCGGGATCGACGCCCACACCCACATGGAGATGCCGTTCGGCGGCACGCATTCGGTCGACACGTTCTCCACCGGGACCACGGCGGCGGCGTGGGGCGGCACGACGACGATCATCGACTTCGCCGTGCAGGCCAAAGGCACGTCGCTGCTGTCTACTTTGGACAAGTGGCACGCCAAGGCCGACGGCAACTGCGCGATCGACTACGGCTTCCACATGATCGTCTCCGACGTCAACGACCAGTCGCTGAAGGAGATGGAAGCCTGCATCGACGGCGGGGTCGGCAGCTTCAAGATGTTCATGGCCTATCCGGGGGTGTTCTACTCCACGGACGGGGAAATCCTGCTCGCGATGCAGAAAGCGCGGGAAACCGGCGCTACGATCATGATGCACGCGGAGAACGGCATCGCGATCGACCAGCTGGCGGCGCAGGCCTTCGCCGCGGGCAACGTGGACCCCGTGCAACACGGCCTGACGCGGCCACCGGAGCTGGAAGGAGAAGCGACATCGCGGGCGATCCAGCTCGCGAAGGTGACGGGCTCGCCGCTGTACATCGTGCACCTGTCGGCGTCGCAAGCGCTGGCGGCGGTCGCGGAGGCGCGCAACGAGGGGCAGAACGTCTTCGCGGAGACGTGCCCGCAGTACCTGTACCTGTCCATCGAGGACTTGGCCAAGCCGGACTTCGAAGGAGCCAAGTACGTCGCTTCGCCACCGCTGCGGGAGAAGTCGCACCAAGCCGACCTGTGGCGCGGGCTGCGGACGAACGACCTGTCCGTCGTGTCCACCGACCACTGCCCGTTCTGCTTCAAGGACCAGAAGGAAATGGGCCGCGGCGACTTCCGGGCCATCCCCAACGGGATGCCGGGCGTCGAGCACCGCATGGACCTGCTGCACCAGGGCGTCGTCGCCGGTCAGCTGACGCTGGGCCGGTGGGTCGAGACGTGCTCGGCGACCCCGGCGCGGATGTTCGGGCTGTACCCGAAGAAGGGAGTCATCGCGGCGGGTTCGGACGCGGACATCGTCATCTACGATCCGTCCGCTCGGCAGACCTTGTCGGCTGAGACGCACCACATGAACGTCGACTACTCCGCGTACGAGGGGTTCGAGATCACCGGACGCGTGCACACGGTGCTGTCGCGTGGACGTGTCGTGGTGTCGCCTTCCGGTTTCTCGGGATCGACGTCACACGGCAAGTTCCTGTCCCGCTCGCTGAACCAGTACCTGAACTGAGGTCGCGATGGATTTCGGGATCGTGCTGCAGACGGACCCGCCGGCGCGGGACGTCGTGCGGCTCATGAAGGACGCCGAGGACTGCGGGTTCCGGTACGGGTGGACGTTCGACTCCTGCGTGCTGTGGCAGGAACCGTTCGTCATCTACTCGGCCGTGCTGGCCGCGACCTCGTCGCTGGTCGTCGGGCCGATGGTGACCAGCCCCGGCACGCGCGACTGGTCGGTTATGGCGTCGACGTTCGCCACGCTCAACGACATGTACGGCAACCGGACCGTGTGCGGCATCGGCCGCGGCGACTCCGCGCACCGGGTGGTCGGCAAGCCGCCGTCCACGCTGGCCACCGTCCGCGACTGCATGCGCGTGGTCAAGGACCTGGCCGAGGGCCGCGCGGTGACCATGAACGAGAAGACCGTGCAGATCCCGTGGATCTCGAACGGCCGGCTCGAGATGTGGATGGCCGGGTACGGGCCGAAGGCGCTGCAGACGGTCGGCGAGCACGCCGACGGCTTCATCCTGCAGTGCGCGGACCCGGCGATCGCCCGCTGGACCATCGGCGCGGTCCGCGACGCCGCCCGGGCGGCCGGGCGCGACCCCGGCGGCATCACGATCTGCGTGGCGGCCCCGGCGTACGTCGGCGACGACCTGCCCCACCAGCGCGAACAGCTGCGCTGGTTCGGCGGGATGGTCGGCAACCACGTCGCGGACCTGGTGGCGCGATACGGCTCGTCGGGGGCCGTACCGCGGGAGCTGACGGACTACATCCGCGAGCGGGAAGGGTACGACTACAGCCACCACGGCAAAGCGGGCAACCCGTCGACGGAGTTCGTCCCGGACGAGATCGTCGACCGGTTCTGCCTGCTGGGTCCGCCGTCGGCCCACGTCTCACGGTTGCAGGAGCTGGCCGAGCTGGGCGTGGACCAGTTCTCGCTGTACCTGATGCACGACGACCGCGAGGCCACGCTGGCGGCGTACGGGTCGGAGGTCATCCCGAAGCTCACCGCGTAGGGCGTGCCCCACCCCGGATCCGGTGGTCCACCCCCCTGTGCCACCGGGTCCGGGGCGGGACCATCGGCGGATGAATCCTCGGAAACTCCGTGTTGCGCTGGCGCTGGGGGCCACCGCGGGCGCGGTCGCCTTGAGTGCGCCTGTGGCCGCGGCGAGCCCCGCCCGGATCGTCTGGGAAGCCTCCTGCCCGGTCGGCTACGAATGCGGCCACCTCGACGTCCCACTGTCCTATCAGGACACGTCCGCGGGCACGGTCCGCATCGCGGTGGGCCGGCTGCCCGCCACGGACCAGGCCCACAAGCTGGGCACGATCTTCTTCAACCCCGGCGGGCCGGGTTCCTCCGGCCGGTTCGCACCGGCGTTGACACCGGCGTTGCACGCCCGCTTCGACATCGTCGGCTTCGACCCGCGCGGCGTCGGGGCGAGCACGAAGATCCACTGCTTCACCGATCCGTCGCAACTCGAGGTGCTGCAACGAGCTTTGGGCACGTTCCCGCTGACCCGCGAGGCCGAGCAGCAGCAGATCGCGGACACGCGAACGGTGACGGACCTCTGCGAGCGGAACGCCGGTCCGTTGGCCAGCCACCTGTCGACCGCAACGATCGCCCGCGACCTGGACCGGCTACGGGCGGCGTTCGGCGAGCCGAAGCTGCGCTACTACGGAAAGTCGTACGGCACCTACCTCGGCGAGACGTACGCAAACCTCTTCCCCGCCCGCGTCGGCGCGCTGGCACTCGACGCGGTCGACGACCCGGTCCGGTGGTCCACCGGCGTCGCACCGATGAGCTACCGCCTGCAAGGTTTCTCGGACGCACCCCGAGCACTCGAATCCTTCTTGGCGGCGTGCAGTTCGCGTTGCACGTTCGACTACAACGCCATCCTCGACCGGCTCCAAGCCGCCCCGATCACGGTAACCGACACGGCCGGGCGGCAGATCGTCATCACGTACCAGAGCGCAATCGCCCAGATCCACAACTACCTGACCGACGCCCAGTCCGCACCCGAGCTCGCGGCGTTCCTCCAGGCCCTGGCCAACCCGGCTTCCCCAGCCCCGACCGCACCAGGCGGCCTACCGGACATCGACTCCTTGCTAGGCGGCGGCGCAACCCTGTGCTCGGACGCGGCCAACCCGCATGATCCGGCGGTCTGGTGGGACTACGCCGCGCGGGCGGACAGCGTGGCCCTCGGGTTCGGTCGGTACGACGTCTACAAGACGCTGCCGTGCGCGACGTGGAAGGTCACGGACACGGGCAGCTACGCGGGACCATGGAACCGCCCGACGGCACCGATCCTGTTGCTGGCCAACAGCCAGGGCGATTTGGAGACCCCGTACGCCGGAGCGCAACGAACGGAGCGCCTGCTCGGCAACGCACGCCTGCTGAGCCTGGACACTTACGGCCACGGCGCCCGAGGCAAGAGCATGTGTATCGACGGCTGGCTGGATCGGTACTTCGGCGCGGGCGCGATACCCGCTCCGGGCACGATCTGCGCACCGGACCGAGGCCCGTTCGGCTGAGAGGCCTCGCGGTGGCCGGGGCACAGTCCTGGCCACCGCTCAGCGCGGAGTTGCTGCATGAGCGCGTGCATCGATGCAGCCGGAATAGCTACTTCGCAGCGGATGCGCCCGCCTCGGGCACAAAGAACACCGAAGTCGGCACAGCGGCATACGGCAGACCAGCGGCCGGTACGAATTCGCGTTCCAGCCGAGTTCCGTATTTCCGCACAGAACGGTACCCGGCATGGACATCGCGGAGCGCGCGCAGGCACTCGCCCTGAAGATTCGCAAGCACAAGGAAGGCATCGAGACCGAAGAGGCGACCAAAAACGCCTTTGTGATGCCCTTCATCAGCACCGTTCTCGGTTACGACGTGTTCAACCCAGCCGAGGTCATCCCCGAGTTCACCGCCGATGTCGGAACCAAGCGGGGCGAAAAGATCGACTACGCGATCGTGCACAACGGTCAGGTGCAGGTCCTCGTCGAAGCCAAGAAGATCAACGACCCGCTGCGCATCGAGCACGCTTCCCAGCTCTTCCGCTACTTCGCCGTCACGAACGCCCGGATCGCCATCCTGACCAACGGCCAGGTCTACGAGTTCTACACCGATCTCGACGCGCCGAACCGGATGGACGCCAAGCCCTTCCTCGTGCTGGATTTCGCCGACATCGACGACACCCTGCTGCCCGAGCTGGCCAAACTCACGAAGGAATCCTTCGACCTCGACTCGGTAATCAGCGCCGCCGGCGAGCTGAAGTACATCGGCCAGCTGAAGCGGATCCTCGCGACTCAGTTCAAAGAGCCCGAAGACGAATGGGTCAAGTTCCTCACCACGCGGGTGTACGAGGGTGCGTTCACCCAGAAGGTCCGCGAGCAGTTCGGCCCGCTGGTGGCCAAGGCGACCCGTCAGTTCCTGAACGAGCAGGTCAACGACCGTCTGAAGAACGCGCTCGGCGGGCCGGACTCCTATGTGAGTGTGTCGAGCGGCAGCGTGATCCCACCGGAGCAGCAGGAGCCGGTGCCCGTCGCCGAGACCAGTTCGACCGAAGAAAACGAACGGGTCGTCACGACCGAGGAAGAGCTCGAGGGCTACCGGATCGTCCGCGCCATCGTCTGCGCCGAAGTGCCCGCCTCACGGGTCGCCGCACGAGACACGCAGACCTACTTCGGCGTTCTCCTGGACGACAACAACCGGAAGCCCATCGCGAGGCTGTGGTTCAACCGCTCGAAGAAGCACCTCGGCGTGTTCGACGAGAACAAGGTCGAGACCCGGCTGCCGATCGCCGCGGTCGAGGACATCTACCAGCACGCGGACCACCTGCGCACGACGGTGGCGAGATACCTCACCTCCGGAGGCGCGAAGGTCCCCGAACCGGCCGCGTCCGCTCAGTCCACCAGCGCTTGGTAGACCAGCTGCCGCAGCTGGGGGCGCAGGCGGTAGGTGCTCGAGGGCAACAGTTGCGTGTAGAAGCCCACCGTCAGGTCCTCGTCCGGGTCCACCCAGAATGCCGTTGATGCTGCGCCTCCCCAGGCGAACTCGCCCGCCGAGGACAGGGTTCGGGCCTTGATCGGGTCCTCCAGTACCGAAAAGCCCAAGCCGAAACCGTGGCCGTCGAACGGCATTTCGGCGAACAAGGGGCGGCCGAAGGCCTCCAGGTCGACGTGGCCCGGGAGGTGGTTGCTCGCCATCAAGGCCACCGTTCGCGGGGACAGCAAGCGGACGTTGTCCAGGGTTCCGCCGCGCACGAGCATCTCGGTGAAACGCCAGTAGTCCGGGGCCGAAGACACCAGGCCGCCGCCGCCCGAGAGGCAGTCTGGGCGGACCGTGCCCAGGCGGCCGAAAGCATCGTTGCGGACGGCACGTCCCGACGCCGGTACGTACATCGCCGCCAGGCGGTCCGGCGACGAGGCCACGAAACCCGTGTCCGTCATGCCCAACGGGGCGAAGATGCGCGTCGCGAAGAACTCGTCCAGCGGTAGGCCCGACACCACCTCGACGAGCCTTCCGAGGACGTCCGTGGCCACCGAGTAGTTCCACTCCGCGCCCGGCTGGAACAGCAGCGGCAGGGACGCCCACTTCTCCGTGCACGCCGCCAGGTCGAGGCCCGGCGGGGTCCCCCACTCGAATCCCGCCGCGCGGTAGATCGCGTCGACCGGGTGGCCGTGGTGGAAGCCGTACGTCAGGCCCGCCGTGTGCGTCAGCAGGTGCCAGACGCGGATCGGCGACTTGGCCGGCTCCGTCGACGGCGCCAACGCCGATCCCTTGACGTACACCCGCGGTGAGGCGAACTCCGGCAGCCAGCGCGAGATCGGGTCGTCCAGCTCCAGCAGCCCCTCTTCGGCGAGCATCATCGCCGCCACCGAGGTGATCGGCTTGGTCATCGAGAAGATCTGCCACAGCGTGTCCGTCTCGACCGGCAGCGACGCTTCGACGTCGCGGTGGCCGCCGCGGCCGACGTGGACGATCCGGCCGTGCCTGCTCACCACCGCGAGCCAGCCCGGCAACCGTCCGTCCGCGACATACCGGTCGAAATGCGCGTCGATCCGGGAAAGCCGCGCCGCGTCGAAGCCGGCCTCGGCCGGGTCGACGTTCACCTCGAAGTCCGCCATGCGGCGAGGTTACTGTGCCGATGAGTTGCTTTGGCCGGCTTCCTACTTCTCCCGCGCCCGCTCGGCCGCCTTCTCCTCACGCCACGCTTCGTCGTTCTTCCCGTAGCGCCAGTAGCCGGAAATGGACAGCAGCTCACGCCGCACGCCGCGCTCGTCGAGCAGGTACCGCCGCAGCTCGCGCACGAACCCCGCCTCGCCGTGGACGAACGCCTGGACGACGCCCTCGCGCCACGGCAGCTCGCGCACCGCGGCCGCGACGTCGCCCCCCGACGCCCGGTGCAGCCAGGTGATCTGCGCGTCCGCCTTCGTGACCAGCGGCTGCTCCTCGTCCGCGTTGTCCACCAGGATCACCGCGTGCGCCGGCACGCCGGCAGGCAGCGCTTCGAGCGACGACGCGATGGCCGGCAACGCGCTTTCGTCCCCGGCCAGCAGGTGCCAGTCCGCCTCGGTGCCCGGCGTGTACGCGCCACCCGGCCCCAGGATCAGCAGCTCGTCACCCGGCTGCGCCGAGGCCGCCCACGGGCCGGCGATGCCCTCGTCGCCGTGGTGGACGAAGTCGAGGACCAGCTCACCGGCCTCCGCGTCGAACGCCCGCACGGTGTAGGACCGCTGCCGCGGCCAGTGCTCGCGCGGCATCGACGCGCGGCACTCCTGGACGTCGAACGGCTCCGGGTACTCGACGCCGGGCACCTTGAACAGCACCTTCACGTAGGCGTCGGTGAACTCGTTCGGGGTGAACTGCGCGATCCCCTCGCCGCCCGCGACGATCCGGATCATGTGCGGGGTCAGCCGCTCGGTCCGCAGCACCCGCAACCGCGTCGCGGGACGCCCGGACCGCCGGGGTGCTTCAGCCATCGGCCACTCCAACCGTCACTAAGGCTTACCTAAGTCAGCCTACGCGCCGAAATCGGCACGCGGCTACTCAGGTGTGCCCAGTTCCGCGAGCAACCTCACGAACCCGGCCGTCACCTCCTTCCGGAACCCGATGAAGAACCGGTTCGCCAACGGCACGCCCCACCGCCCCCGTGAAGCCGCGTTGACCACCCGGTGCTCGACCCGCGCCCCGGCCGGATCCGCCGTGACCCGGTATTCGCCGCGGTACCACCAGCCACCCTGCACCGCGACGAACCCCCGCTCCCGCTCCACCTCCATCCGCATCGGGTGGCCGCCACCCAGCTTCACCCGCAACCGTTCGAACACCTCCGCCGGCGGCCGCGCGACCACCCCTGAGGCCTCCGCAAGCGTTTTCACCCGCGCGGATCCGAAACCCGCGTGTTCTGGAACGCCGTGATCAGCCATTCGCCTCCCTCCTGGACGAGCACGAAGGACACGGTCGACTCGCGCCCTTCGTCGGCGACCTCCGCTCCGCTCAGCGACGAGCCACCGCCGACGACGGCCACGGCGACGTCCGGCCGGACGAACCGCACCTTCGCCGCGCCGCCCAGCGATCCGGTGAGCTTCGACCCCCGCAACGGCCCTTCGAACAGCGCCCGGTGCGAGCTCTCGATCGCTTCCCGCCCGGGGAAGTTCATCCCGAAGAACGTCACATAATCCGCATCTTCGGTGAAGAGCCGCCCGTACGCGGCGGCATCACCCGAGTTCCAGGCATCGGCGAGCCGGCCCAGCACTTCACGCACACCGGCCTCGGCAGTCGCAGTCATCGCATCCCCCTTCGAACGCTGTTCGTCTCACGAACACCGTTCTACTCTCGAACGGCGTTCGCGTCAAGTACAGTGTTCGGGTGACCGTTCCTCCGCCGCCGTGGCGCAGCGCTCCCCGCCGCCGTGCCGCGAAACCCGCCCTCTCCCAGGCCTCGATCGTGCGGGCGGCCTTGATCGTCCTGGACGACGAGGGGTTCGACGCGGTCACCATGCGACGGGTCGCCCAAGAGCTGGAGACCGGGCCCGCGTCGCTCTACGCGCACGTCTCGAACAAGGACGAACTGGCGGAGCTGATGCTCGACGCCGTGCTCGCCGACATCCAGACCCCCGAGCCGGACCCGGCGCGCTGGGACGAGCAGGTCAAGGAGCTCGTCCGCGACCAGATCCGGGTGATGGCCGCCCACCGCGGTATCGCGCGCATCGCGTGGGACATCCCGGTGCCGGTGACGCCCCACTCACTGAGGCTGGGCGAGGCGACGCTCGCCCTGCTCCGCGCGGGCGGGCTGACGCTCAAGCAAGCCACCTTCGCGGGCGACGCCCTTGCGCTCTACGCCAAGGCGTACGCGTACGAAGCGAGCGGCTGGACCTGGGGCGATTTCGATCAGGCCGAAGCCGGAGAACGCGGCAAGCAGATGGTGGCGTACATGCGGTCACTGCCGCCCGCGTCGTTCCCCAACCTGCTGCAGGTCGGCGAGTTCTTCTCCGCGGAAACGGCGGCGGAACGCCTCGAGTTCGCACTCGAGGCGTTCCTCGCCGGGCTGAAGGCGATGGCGAAGAACTAGGGCCGCAGCACGATCTTGCCGCGCGTGTGCCGCTGCTCCAGCTCCCGATAGGCGTTCCGGACCTCGTCCAGCGGGTAGACCCGGGCGACCGGCAGCTCCAGCAACCCCTTGTCCAGCAGCAGGCCCAGCTCACGCAGCACGTCGGCCGACGCCGCCGCCGCGTTCCCGTCGGTCTTCACGTTGTACTTCTCCGCCGCCGCGAAGTCGATGATCGTGTTGATCCGTCCGGGGTGGATTCCCAGGTGGAGAGCCAGTTCCACGTACCCGGAGCCGAAGGTGTCGACGAACGCGTCCACCCCGGAGGGCGCGGCGTCGCGAATCCGCGACAGCACATCCTCGCCGTAGGCGACCGGGATGACGCCGAGTTCGCGCAGCCACGCGTGGTTGGCCTCGCCGGCCAGGCCGATCACGGTGGCGCCGGCGAGGCGAGCCAGCTGCACCGCAAGGGAGCCCACCCCGCCCGCCGCGCCGGAGACGACGACCGTCTCCCCTTCACGCGGGCAGACCGCGCCGAGCGCGGCGTACGCGGTGGTGCCGGCGACGAACAGCGAGCCGGCGACCTCCCACGGCACCCCTTCGGGCTTCGGCGTGAGGTTCGCGGCCTCCGCGACGGCGAACTCCGCGTGACTCGACCGCGTGTCGACGAACCCCATCACCTCGTCCCCGACAGCGATGTCCGAGACCCCTTCGCCGAGCGAAGCGACAACCCCCGCGAAGTCACTGCCCTGTCCGGACGGGAACGTCGCCGGGAACCGCGAGTGCAGCAGTCCTTTCCGGATGGACGCCTCGCCCGGGTTGATCCCGGCGGCCCGCACCTCGATGAGCACCTGCCCCGGTCCCGGGACCGGCCGGGGAACGTCCTCGACCCGCAGAACCTCCACGTCGCCGTACTCGTCGAACCTGATCGCGCGCGCCATGGGGCCTCCTCGAAAGTCGTTGCTCAATACAAGCAACGACCGGCTCCCCCGTTTTAATCCCTAGCCGGCGAGACGGCGGACCACCCCGTCGGCCAGCAGCCGGCCGCGATCGGTGAGCACCGCGCGGCCGCGGGAGTCCAAAGCGGACGGATCGAGCAATCCCTCGGCCGCGGCCGCGCGGGCCTCGGCCAGCCCCGGCTCGTCGAGCACGTCGAGCGGCAGCCCTTCGGCGACGCGCAGCTCGAGCATGATCCGTTCGAGGTGCTGGTCGTCGTCGGTGAGCACTTCCCGCCCGCCCGCGGGCGAATCGCCGTCGGCGAGCAAAGCGGCGTACCGGGCCGGGTGCTTGACGTTCCACCAGCGCACCCCGCCGACGTGGCTGTGCGCGCCCGGACCGGCGCCCCACCAGTCGTCACCGCGCCAGTAGCCGAGGTTGTGGCGGCAGCGGGCCGCGTCGGAGGCCGCCCAGTTCGACACCTCGTACCAGCGCAACCCGGCCGAGGACAGCATGGCGTCGATCATCTCGTAGTCGGCCGCCAGCACGTCGTCGTCCGGCGTGGGCAGCTCGCCGCGGCGCACGCGACGGGCCAGCGCCGTGCCCTCCTCGACGATCAGCGCGTACGCCGAGACGTGGTCGACGCCCGCGGCCAGCACGGCGTCGAGCGTCGCGCGCAGGTCGTCCGCGCGCTCGCCCGGCGTGCCGTAGATCACGTCGAGGTTCACGTGCTCGAACCCGGCCGCGCGCGCTTCGGCGGCGGCCTTGCCCGGGCGGCCCGGGGTGTGCACGCGGTCGAGGATCTTCAGCACGTGCGGCGCGGCCGACTGCATGCCCAGCGACACGCGCGTGTAGCCGGCTTCGCGGATCCCGGCGAAGAACCCCGGCGACGTCGACTCGGGGTTCGACTCGGTCGTCACCTCGGCCCCGGGCGCCAGCCCGAAGACGTCCCGGACGGCGTCGAGCACCGAGCGGAGCCCGTCCGCACCCAGCAGCGACGGCGTGCCGCCGCCGACGAACACGGTGTCGGCGGCGGGCGGCACGACGAGCACGCGCGCGGCGAGCTCCAGCTCCCGCCGCAGCCCTTCGAGCCAGGACTGCGGCGACGAACCGCTGTCGAGCTCTCCCGCGGTGTAGGTGTTGAAGTCGCAGTACCCGCAGCGCGTGGCGCAGAACGGGACGTGCACGTACACCCCGAACGCTCTGCTGCCGAGCCCCTTCAGCGCGGTTTCCGGCAACGCCGGATCGATCGGCGTGGCGGGGTCGGGACGCAGCTGGGGCACGGTCGAATTGTCCACCCGGTCACGCCCGGTCGCTTCAAGGGGCTGATCGGGTTAACACCTGTTACGACGCGGGGAGGTTGGCCGCCGCCCACTCCGGGTCGGCCGGGATCAGCTCGATGAGGTCGAGCAGCACGCCGTTCGGGTCGGCGACGTAGAAGTGCCGCTGCCCGTAGACCTCGTCGACGACCGGCGTCACCAGCTCGACCCCGGCTTCCTCCAGCCGCTTCGCCTCGGCGCGCACGTCTTCGACGATGAGCCCGAACATCAGCCCCGACGGTTCCTGCGCGCGGTAAGCCGGCGGCACCGACTCGTGCCCGCGCCGCACGAAGCTGATCTCGTACCCCGGCGCGCCGGCGTTGACGCTGGCGAACCAGTCGAGCTCGACGGTGATCGGCAGGCCGACGACGTCCGCGTAGAAGCGGGTGGTCGCGGCGACGTCGTCGACCAGGTAACCCGCCCCGAAACCCTTGACCTGCATCCCCAGTTCCTCTCCTTCAAATCACTGTGCCTGTAGTACTATAATCATAGTGGTCAACTGGATGCAAGCAGGCGAAACGGCCGTCACGCCCCGCAGTCGTGTGCCACTATTTCCGGCATGACGGGTCTCGAAGTCGCGGTCGGCTGGCTCATCGCGTGGGCCGTGCGCAAGGCGGGCCGGGTGGGCAAGCGAGTCGACGCCGAGGTCGACCAGGTCATCGACGCGGGACTCGACCGGCTGCACGACCTGGTCGCGGCGAAGCTGGGCGACGACCCGGCACTGGACAAGCTGCGGGACGAAGCCGCGAAGACGGGCGAAGTGGGCACCCGGACGCAGGCCCGGGTGCGGCTCGCTCTCGAGGACGCGGTGGAGCAGGACCCGGCCTTCTCCGCGGCGATCGAGAAGTCGGTGGCGGAGCTCGAATCGGCCGGTGGGTCGCACAACGTGGTCGTCCACGGTGACGTCCGCGCCGACCACGGCGGCATTTCGATCGGCGGCGTGACCGGCGGGCAGGTGACGTTCGGGGACCCTCCGCGGCCGGACCGGTCGCAGGGCTGACCGCGTCCGGCGCGCTGCACGCCGCCCACTCCGGCACGGCCATCGGCACGGCCGGGAACGTCTACATCGGCGGCACCGCCGGCTTCGCACCGGCCACGCCGGTCTCGCCCCACATCAACCAGCTCACCCCCATCGTGGGCCGCGACGACGAACTCCGCCGGTTGCGGGCGGCGTTCGCGGGCCGGCCGGACCGGCCGGTCGTGCGGGTGCTCGCCGGGCTGGGCGGCGTCGGCAAAACGAGCCTGGCCCGCGCCTACGCCACCCGGCACCGCGAAGACCACGGAGTCGTGTGGTGGGTGCACGCCGAGGACCCGGCGGCCGTCGACCGCGAGTTCCGCGCGCTGCTGGAGATGCTGAACCCGGACGGCGCCCGCCACATCCAGGACGCGGTGGCCGCGGCGCACGCCGCCCTCGCCCGGCAGCCGAGGCCGTGGCTGCTGGTCCTGGACAACGTCCCCGACCCGGCGGCGGCCGCCCGGCTGATCCCGGCCGCGGGCAGCGGCCTGGTGCTGGTGACCAGCCGGTCGGCGCACTGGCCGGAACCGCTGCTGCTGCGCGTGACCAAGCTCGGCCTCGACGCCGCCGCCGACCTGCTCCTCTCCTTGACCCAGGACGACGACCGAGCCGGCGCGGTCGCCCTCGCCCGTGAAGTGGACCGGCTGCCGCTGGCCCTGGTCCAGGCCGGGTCGTTCGCCCGCGCGAACGCCCTCGACCTGGCGACCTACCTGCGGCTGTACCGGAAGAACCGCGCCGAGCTGCACCGCGAAGGCCGGCTCGGCGACGATTACCCGCACACCGTGGCCACCACCTGGCAGCTGGCCATCGAGCGCCTGCCGGCCACCGCCCGCGCGGTGTTGAACCTCCTGTGCTGCTACGCCCCCGACGCGATTCCCGTCGGCCTGCTGCTCGCTCCGCCGGACCCGGCTTACATCGCACTGCCCTCGTCACTGGAACCGCGGCTGCGGCCGCTGCTCGAAAACGAGCTGACCCGCCACCGCGCGGTCGGCGAGCTGTTGTCCTACAGCCTCGCCACCACGACCGACGGCCGGAATTCCTCGGCGGTCGACGTGCACCGGCTGCTCCAGGCGGTGAACCGCGAACAGCTCGTGGCGGAGGGAACGGCAGGCGACTGGGCGCAGGCGGCCCACGAGCTCCTGCTGGAGATCACCCCCGGTGTGCTGAACGACGCAGCCTCGCTGAACCGGTGGAACGCGGTGCACACGCACCTGCGCGCAGTGCTGGAGCACCTCGACGCCGATTCGCCCGAAACCCTGGCCACCCGGCTCGCCCTCGCCGACCGCACCGGGCAGGCCGGGAACGCGGGCGACGCCCGGGACCAGTTCGCAGCCCTGGTCCCCCGCTGCGAGACGGTGCTGGGCCCCCGGCACCCGATCAGCTTGACCACCCGCAACAACCTGGCGTTCTGGACGGCGGTGTCCGGCGACACCGCCGCAGCCCTCGCCGAATGCACAGCGCTGCTTCCGCTCAGCGAAGAGGTGCTTGGTCCCGAACACCCCCTGACCCTCACCGTTCTCGGCAACCTCGCCAACTGGAGCGGGAAATCGGGCGATCCGGCAGGCGCTCGCGAGAAGTACGCGACGCTGCACGCGACCTACCTCCGGGTGTTCGGACCCCACGATCCCGGCACGCTCGCCAGACGCAGCGACCTTGGCCAGTGGATCGGCCAGACCGGCTCACCGGCGGCCGCCCGGGACGAATTCCGCACGCTCCTCCCGATCAGCGAACGGGTGCTCGGTCCGCACCACCTCGACACGTTCACCGTCCGCGGCAGCCTCGCGCACTGGACCGGCGAAGCCGGGGACCCGGCGGGAGCGCGCGACGAGTTCATTCGTCTGCTCGACACCTGCCGGGCCGCGCTCGGTCCGCTGCACCCCTTCACCCTCACGACCCGGCACAACCTGGCGCACTGGACCGGCGAGGCCGGAGACCCGGCCGGCGCGCGCGATCAACTCGCCGACCTGCTCCCCACGTTCGACCACGTCCTCGGCCCCCAGCATCCGGAGGTCGAGATCGCCCACTCGAACCTCGTCTACTGGACGAAGGAGGCCGGGCTCGACCCGGCGACTGCGCCGCAGGGCCAAAAGTCCAGGTAGACGGCTTGAGTGAGCCCGGTCCCAACATCCGGACGGGGCTCGACCACATTGTGGGCACGTGAGACTCTGGCGACGTGACTCGCGCCGGTATCCGCTTGGTGGCCCGCCGCCACGTCGACCTCCGGCGTGTGGCGAGCGCACTCTGTGCCACGTTCCACTGACTCCCCGCCACCACCACGACGGACCCGGCGCCGGTCGCGCACGGCAACGCTGCCGCGCGGTCACGCCTTCCCACCGCCCCGGAGGACACCCTCATGACCACGCCCCGAACCCCAGCCCGTCCCGCGCGTGCCAAGCAGAAGCGCGGCGAAGGGCAGTGGGCGCTCGGTTACCGGGAGCCGCTGAACCCGAACGAGCGGTCCAAGAAGGACGACCACCCACTCAACGTGCGGGCGCGCATCGAGAACATCTACGCCCACCGCGGATTCGACGCGATCGACCCGGGTGACCTGCGCGGCCGGTTCCGCTGGTTCGGCCTCTACACCCAGCGCAAGCCCGGGATCGACGGCGGCCGCACGGCGGCGCTGGAGCCCGAAGAGCTCGACGACCGCTACTTCATGCTGCGCGTCCGCATCGACGGCGGCGCGCTGACCACCGGGCAGCTCACCGTGCTCGGCGAGATCTCGCAGGCGTACGCGCGCGACACCGCCGACATCACCGACCGGCAGAACATCCAGTACCACTGGATCCGGATCGAGGACGTCCCGGCGATCTGGGCCAAGCTCGAGAACGCCGGCATGACCACGATGGAGGCCTGCGGCGACAGCCCGCGCGTCATGCTCGGCTCGCCGGTCGCCGGCATCTCGGCGGACGAGGTGATCGACGGCACGCCCGCGCTGGACGAGATCAAGCGCCGCTACATCGGCAAGCCGGAGTTCGCCAACCTGCCGCGCAAGTTCAAGACCGCGATCTCCGGCCAGCCCGACGTCGCCCACGAGATCCACGACGTGGCCTTCGTCGGCGTCGACCACCCGGAGCACGGGCCCGGCTTCGACGTCTGGGTCGGCGGCGGCCTGTCGACCAACCCGATGCTCGGGCAGCGCCTCGGCGCCTGGGTGCCGCTCGACGAGGTGCCGGACGTCTGGGAAGGCGTCATCTCGATCTTCCGCGACTACGGCTACCGGCGGCTGCGCTCGCGCGCCCGGCTGAAGTTCCTGGTCAAGGACTGGGGCGCGGAGAAGTTCCGGCAGGTCCTGCAGGACGAGTACCTCAAGCGCGAGCTGATCGACGGCCCGCCGCCGGCCGACCCGGCCGTCCCGATCGACCACGTCGGCGTGCACCCGCAGGTCGACGGCAAGTTCTACGTCGGCGCGGCGCCGATCGCCGGCCGGTCCAGCGGCGGCACGCTCGTCGCCGTCGCCAAGGCCGCCGAGCGGGCAGGCTCCGGCCGCGTGCGGCTCACCCCGCAGCAGAAGGTCGTCGTGCTCGACGTCCCCGAGGCCCAGGTCACCACCCTCGCGGCCGAGCTGACCGAGCTGGGGCTGGAGACCAAGCCGTCGCCGTGGCGGCGCGGCGTGATGGCCTGCACGGGCCTGGAGTTCTGCAAGCTCGCCATCGTCGAGACGAAGGCCCGCGCGCAGCAGCTCGTCGCGGACCTCGAGAAGTCCCTCGCCGACATCCAGGACGGCCTCGAGACGCCGGTGACCGTGCACCTCAACGGCTGCCCCAACTCCTGCGCCCGGATCCAGACCGCCGACATCGGCCTGAAGGGCCAGATCGTCACCGACGCCGACGGCAACCAGGTCGAGGGCTTCCAGGTGCACCTGGGCGGCGGGCTCGGCCTCGACGCCGGGTTCGGCCGGAAGCTGCGCGGGCACAAGGTGACTTCGGACGAGCTGACCGGGTACGTCGAGCGGGTCGTGCGCAACTACGTGTCCGGGCGCGAACCGGGCGAACGGTTCCCGCAGTGGGCGGCCCGCGCCGAGGAAAGTGCCCTCCAGTGACTTCAGCAGAGCGAGCAGCGCCGTTCTACTGCCCCTATTGCGGTGACGAGGACCTGCGGCCGGAAGAGAACGGCGGCTGGCTGTGTTCCGGTTGTCGCCGGGTTTTCTCGGTCAAGTTCCTCGGACTGTCCCTGCCGGAGGTGTCCCGATGACCGCCACTGCCGACTACAAGACCCTCGCCGAGCGCGCCTCGAAGGAGCTCGCCGACGCGACCGCGGAAGAAGCGTTGCGCTGGACCGTCGACACGTTCGGCGACGACTTCATCGTCGCGTCCAACATGCAGGACGCCGTGCTCATCGACCTCGCCACCAAGGTGAAGTCCGATGTGGACGTTCTGTTCCTGGAGACCGGTTACCACTTCCCGGAGACGATCGGCACGCGTGACGCCGTCCAGACGGTCTACCCGGACGTGAAGATCGTGAACGCCCAGGCCGAGCAGAGCGTCGCCGAGCAGGACGCGGAGTACGGCCCGAAGCTGCACGACCGCGACGCCACGCTGTGCTGCAACCTGCGCAAGGTCGTGCCGCTGCGCAAGACACTGGCGAACTACTCGGCCTGGGTCACCGGCGTGCGCCGCGTGGACGCCCCGACCCGCGCGAACACCCCGATCGTCACCTGGGACGACCGCAACGGCCTGGTCAAGATCAACCCGATCGCGGCGTGGACCGACGACGAGTTCAACGGTTACATCCGCGAGCACGGGATCCTCGAGAACCCGCTGGTGTCGATCGGGTTCCTGTCGATCGGCTGCGCGCCCTGCACGGCTCGCGTCGAGCCGGGGCAGGATCCGCGCAGCGGCCGGTGGGCGGGGCAGAGCAAGACCGAGTGCGGACTGCACGGCTGAGGAAAGGGACGCATGACGACGTTGGAGCCCGCGACCACTGTGCTTTCTGGGGGAGACCCCCAGACCCCCCTGGCACAAGACAACCTGGCGGCCTTGGAGTCCGAGGCCATCCACATCTTCCGGGAGGTGGCGGGCGAGTTCGACCGCCCGGTGATCCTCTTCTCCGGCGGCAAGGACTCGACGCTGCTGCTGCACCTGGCGATCAAGGCGTTCTGGCCGGCGCCGGTGCCGTTTCCGCTGCTGCACGTGGACACCGGGCACAACTTCGACGAGGTCATCGAGTTCCGCGACCGCGTCGTCGAGCGCCACGGGCTGCGCCTGGTCGTCGCGAAGGTGCAGGACTGGATCGACGACGGGCGTCTGGAAGAGCGTGCGGACGGAATGCGCAACCCGCTGCAGACCACGCCGCTGCTCGACACGATCGCCGAGAACAAGTTCGACGCCGTGTTCGGCGGCGGCCGCCGCGACGAGGAACGCGCCCGGGCCAAGGAGCGGATCTTCAGCCTCCGCAACGCCTTCGGCCAGTGGGAGCCGCGGCGGCAGCGGCCCGAGCTGTGGAACCTCTACAACGGGCGGCACCGCCCGGGTGAGCAGGTCCGCGTCTTCCCGCTGTCCAACTGGACCGAGGCCGACGTCTGGAACTACATCGCCCGCGAGAAGGTCGAGCTGCCGTCGATCTACTACGCGCACCGGCGCGAGGTGTACCTGCGCGACGGGATGCTGCTGGCCGAGGGGCCGTGGGGCGGCCCGCGGCCGGGCGAGGAGGTGCGTGAGCTGACCGTCCGCTACCGGACCGTCGGCGACGGCTCGTGCACCGGCGCGATCGAATCCACCGCGGCGACCGTCGAAGAGGTCATCGCCGAGGTGTCGGCCTCGCGGCTCACCGAGCGCGGTGCGACCCGGGCCGACGACCGGATGTCCGAGGCGGCCATGGAAGACCGCAAGCGTGAGGGGTACTTCTGATGAGTTCGCTGCTGCGCCTGGCCACCGCCGGGAGCGTCGACGACGGCAAGTCGACCCTGGTCGGCAGGCTGCTGTACGACACGAAGTCGGTGCTCGCCGACCAGCTCGACGCGGTCACCCGCGCGTCCGTCGACAAGGGACTGTCCACACCGGACCTGTCGCTGCTCGTCGACGGCCTGCGGTCGGAGCGCGAGCAGGGCATCACCATCGACGTCGCGTACCGGTACTTCGCGACGCCGAAGCGGTCGTTCGTGCTGGCCGACACGCCGGGGCACGTGCAGTACACGCGCAACACGGTGACCGGTGCGTCCACCGCGCAGCTGGCCGTGCTGCTCGTCGACGCGCGCAAGGGCGTGATCGAGCAGACCCGGCGGCACGCGGCCGTGCTCGCCCTGCTGGGCGTGCCGCAGCTGGTGCTGGCGGTGAACAAGATCGACCTGGTCGGCTACGACGAGGCGACGTTCACGGTGATCGCCGAGGAGTTCGCTTCGCACGCGGAGTCGCTGGGCTACTCGCGGGGTTCCGTCCTGGCGATCCCGGTTTCGGCGCTGGAAGGCGACAACGTCGCGACGCGTTCCGAGCGGACGCCGTGGTACACCGGCCCCAGCCTGCTGGAGCACCTGGAAGAAGTGCCGGTCGCGCCCGACCCGCACGACTCGGCGCTGCGGTTCCCGGTGCAGTACGTGATCCGCCCGCGCACGCCCGAGTACCCGGACTACCGCGGGTACGCGGGCCAGATCGCGGCGGGCACGGTCCGCCCCGGCGACGAGATCGTCGTGCTGCCGCAGGGCATCCGCAGCCGCGTCGAGCAGATCGACACCGCGGACGGCCCGCTGGCCGAAGCCGGCGCGGGCACGTCGGTGACGCTGCTGCTCGCCGACGACATCGACATCTCCCGCGGCGACCTGATCGCCGCCGCGGACGCGCCGCCGCGCGTCACCGACGAGATCACCGGCACGCTGTGCTGGCTGTCGTCCAAGCCGCTGAAGCCGGGTGCGCGGGTGCTCGTCAAGCACGGCACCCGCACGGTGCAGGCGCTGGTCGACGAGCTGCACGCGCGGTTCGACGAGCAGACCCTGTCCAGTGTGGACTCGCCGGACTCGCTGGAGCTCAACGACATCGGCCGCGTCACGCTGCGGCTGGCCGAAGAGCTGAGCGTCGACGACTACGGCGTCAGCCCGCGCACCGGCGCGTTCCTGGTGATCGACCCGAAGGACGGCGACACCCTCGCCGCCGGGCTGGTGGGTGAGCGCTTCTCGTGACGCCACCCCTGGTCGCCGTCGCGCACGGCAGTCGCGATCCCCGCTCGGCGGCGACCGTGCGGGCGCTCGTCGACGTCGTGCGCGACCGGGCACCGGGCGTCCCGGTGCACGAGTCCTTTTTGGACCTCTCGGCGCCGTTGGTGACCGATGTCCTGCGGTCGCTGTACGCGGACGGCCACCGGACGGCGGTCGTCGTGCCGCTGCTGCTGGGGAGTGCGTTCCACGCCCGGGTCGACCTCCCGGCGCTGATCGACTCGGTCGTCACCGAGTGCCCGGGCTTCACCGTGCGGACCTCGGACGTGCTCGGCGCCGACCCGGCACTGGAAGCCGTCGCCCTCGACCGGCTGGCGGCGGCACCGCGTCGCGGGGGCATGGGCGTGATCGTCAGCGCGGTCGGTTCGTCGAATGCGTCCGCGAACGCCGTCGTTGCGTCATTGGCTTCTCGCTGGGAGGAGCGGCTGGGCGTCCCGGTGAGCGAGGCGTTCGCCTCTGCCGCCCAGCCGGACATCCCGGCCGCGGCGGCGGCGCTGCGGACGCGGGGCGCGCGGCACCTGGTCGTCGCGTCGTGGTTCCTGGCCCCGGGCCTGTTGCCGGACCGGATCGCAAAGCTCGCTCGTGAGGCGGACCCGGAAGCCTTCATCGCGGAGCCGTTGGCGGATGACCCGCGGGTGGCCGACGTGGTGGTCAGCCGGTACGCGTCCGCGGTCAGCGGACTGCTCCGCCAGTACGCGTGACACCGCCGGAAGGCGGATTTTGCCCGTAGGGTGACCGCATGGGGAACTTCGAACTCGCCCAGGTCAACATCAGCCGGATGAAGGCGCCGCTCGACGACGAGTCCTTCCGCGACTTCGTCGACGCGCTGGAGCCGGTGAACGCGATCGCCGACCATGCGCCCGGCTTCGTCTGGCGGCTGCAGACCGAGGACGGTGACGCCACCTCGATCCGCGCCTTCGAGTGGGACGTGCGGGGCACGTCCGGGATCCTGGTCAACATGTCCGTGTGGACGTCGGTGGAAGCGCTGGCGGACTTCGTGTTCTCCGGCGAGCACCTGGCCGTCCTCAAGCGCCGCCGCGAGTGGTTCCACCGCGTCTAGGACGTGATGACCGCACTGTGGTGGGTGCCCGCGGGCCACCGGCCGACCACCGCGGACGCCGAGGCGAAGATCAAGCACCTGCGCGTCTACGGCCCGACGCCGGAGGCGTTCACGCTGAAGCAGCACTTCTCCCCGGCCGCCGACGCCCGGCCGGGTGAGGCCGATTGGCTGTGCCCCGCGTAACACCGCACCGCGCGGCGGATGTGCAAGGGTGACGGGCATGGCTGACGAACTGGTGCACTACGACGTGGTGGGCGGCACCGCCACGATCACCCTGGACTCCCCGCACAACCGCAACGCGCTCTCGGCGCAGCTGCGCCGCGAACTCTCGGACTCGCTGGGCAAGGCGGCCGCCGACGACGCCGTCCGCGTGATCGTGCTGACCCACACCGGGCCGGTGTTCTGCGCGGGGATGGACCTCAAGGAGGCCCGCGGCGCCGGCGCGGGCGACCAGGGCGTGAACGAGTTCCCGCGCATCCTCGAGCAGCTGTGGACCAGTCCGAAGCCGGTGGTCGCCCGCCTCGCGGGCCCGGCCCGGGCGGGCGGCATCGGCATGGTGGCGGCGTGCGACATCGCCGTGGCGGTCCCGGAAGCGACGTTCGCCTTCTCCGAAGTCCGCATCGGCGTCGTCCCGGCGATCATCTCCCTGACGGTCCTGCCGCGGCTCAACCCGCGTGCGGCCCACGAGCTGTTCCTGACCGGCGACACCTTCGACGCCCGCCGTGCGGTGGAGATCGGCCTGCTGAACTCGGCGACCGCCGACCTCGACGCCGAAGTGGCGCGGTTCGTCAAGTCACTGGCCGCGGGCGGCCCGAAGGCGCTGGCCGAGACGAAGGCGCTGCTGAGCCGTCCCCGCCCGGCCATCCCCTCCGACGGCTTCGAGGAGATGCTCAGCTTGTCGGCGAAGTTCTTCGCCGGTGAGGAAGGCCAGGAAGGCATCCTGGCCTTCGCCCAGAAGCGCAAGCCGAACTGGGTCCCCCAGGACTAAGCCGGGACGCGGGCCTGCCGGCGCGGAACCAGCGCGAGCAGGCCCGTCACCCCGCCGCACAGCGCGGCGGCCACGTACACCGGCGTCAGACCTCCGGCCTGGTAAGCGATCCCGAGCACCGCGACCCCGAGCGTCTGGCCGAACTGCCGGGTCGTCGTCATGATCGCCGCGGCCGTTCCCGCCCGGCCCGGCGGCGCCGCGGACGCCATCGCCGGTCCCGCGACGCCGACGCCGATCCCGGTCACCGCCAGCCCGAGCGGGATCGCCAGTACCAGCAACGACAGGCAGCCGAGCGCGCCCACCAGGACTCCGGCGCCGAGCAGGGCCCGCGGCGGGAACCGGTGCAGCGCCTTGCCCAGCAGCGTCGACGTCAGGAACGACGCCGCCGCGAGCGGAGCCAGTGCGAGCCCGGCCGCGACCGGCGATCGCGAAAGGCCCAGCCACAGCGAGACGTAGACCAGCGCCGCGAACGTCAACGTCGATGCCGCCACGCAGGCGATGAGCGTGGCGAACCCGCCGTCGCGGAACAGCCGCAGGTCCAGCATCGGCTCGGCCCGGCGCCGCTCCACGACGACGAACCCGGCGAACCCGAGCGCCGAAACCGCCAGGGCCCACCGGTCCAGGGTCAGCCCGTGCACCAAGCTCGCGGCGCCGACCGCGAACCACACCGCGCCCGCGACGTCGAACCGGCCCGGACGCCCCGGCTCGTCCGGCCGCACCGCCCGCAGCGCGAACACCCCCGTCGCCACCGCGAGCGGCACGTTGACGAAGAAGATCGCCGGCCAGCCGAAGTATTCGGTCAGCACGCCGCCCACCACCGGCCCCGCCGCCGCGCCGAGCCCGTTCACCGCGAAGAAGACGCTGATGGCGGTGCCCCGCGAGCGCCCGTCGTAAGAAGCGGCCAGGATCGCGAACCCGGTCACCGCCAGCGCCGCGCCGCCGACCGCCTGGACACCTCGTGCCGCGATCAGCGTCCCGATGTCCGGCGACACCCCGCAGGCCAGCGACGCCAGGCCGAACACCCCGAGCCCGCCGAGGAACACCCGCCGCAGACCGAAGCGATCGGCGAGCGATCCCACCGCGAGCATCAGCACCGCCAGGACCAGCGTGTAGACGTTCGGCACCCACTGCAGCTGCCCCACCGACGCCGTCAGATCGGCGCCGATCCGGGGCAGCGCCACCGTGACGACGGTGCTGTCCAGCAGGAACAGGAACGAGCCCGCACAGACCACGGCCAACGGCCACCACTTGCGCATCGAAACTCCTCTCGTATGCCCCGAAAGGTGCCTGCGCAACGCTGATCGCCACCAGGAAAGTCGACAAAACCGCCGGATACCGTCATCACCTACGCTGCGGACATGGAAACCGTCACGCTCGACGACGTCGACCGCGGCCTGCTCCACGCGCTGCAGCTCGACGGCCGGGCGCCGATGCGCGCACTCGGCCGGGTGCTCGGCGTTTCGGAGAACACCGTCGCCCGGCGCTACCAGCGGCTGCGGACCGCCGGGGTGCTCAAGGTCACCGGCGCGGTCAGCGGCGGCGAAGCCGGCTACACGACGTGGACCCTGCGCCTGCGCACGACACCCGACGCCGGCGCCGCCGTCGCGGACGCGCTGGCCGACCGGCCCGACGTCTCGTGGGTGCACCTGCTCTCGGGCGGCACCGAGATCTCCTGCACGGTCCACGCCCCCGACACGGCGGGGCGCGACGACCTGCTGCTGCGCAAGCTGCCGCGCGCCCACCGGGTGACCGCCGTTTCGGCGCACGAACTGCTGCACACGTTCGCGCTGCCGGACAGCTGGGGCGGGCTGCACTGCCTGTCCCCCGGCCAGGTCGAGCAGCTGCGCCCGCCGGAACCGGACGGCCCCGGCCTCCCACCGGAATCCGGAGACCAGCCGCTCCTCGACGCGCTGGCCCACGACGGCCGGACGAGCTACGCCGCGCTGGCCCGGGCGACGGGGTGGTCCGACTCGGCGGTGCGGCGCCGGATGGACCTGCTGCGACGGCACGGCACGCTGACCTACCACCTCGACGTTTCCCCGGCCCGCCTCGGGTTCCGCTCCGAAACGCGGCTGTGGCTGGCCGTCGCCCCCGCGCACCTCGCCGAGGCGGGCGAGGCGCTGGCGAGCCACCCCGAGACGTCGTTCGCCGTCGCCACCACCGGCACGACGAACCTCACGGCGATGGTGAACTGCCGCGACGGCCGCGACCTCTACCGCTACCTCACCGATCGCGTCGCCGGGATCCGCGGCGTGCACACCGTCGAGAGCGCGCCGGTGATCCGCACGGTCAAGCGCGCGGGGACGCCGCTCAGGCGTCCGGCAGCACGACCGTGAGCCGCCAGGAGCCGGCGCTGCGGCCGCTCGGGCCGAGTGCCCGCTGCGCGTCCGACAGGACGCTGCGGATGGCCAGGTACGTCTTGGGTTCGGCCTTGCGCAACGCGTCCGAGCCCGGCCAGATCAGCACGTGTTCCCCCGGCGGCAACCACGACAGGTCGGTCAGGCAGTCGTAGAGCGCGTCGAGGTTGTGCCCGAAGTGGTCCGGAAAGGACAGTGCCTCGGCGAAGGCGGCGAGCGTGCCGGCCTTGTCGACGGTCGGCCGCGAGTTCACCAGGTGGGGGTAGGCACCCCGGGCGAACGCCTCTTCCGCGGCGGCCTTCGCCGCGTCGCCGGCGCTCATCGGGCCGGGTCCACGACGACGAACGACGCGTAGTGGTCGCCGGTGTAGTACAGCTCGTGCGCCTGCCCGGTGATCAGCCGCCGGGCGCCGCGGTCGGCGCTGCCCGGGGTCTTCACCGTGTACTCGTGGTAGTAGCCGGACTTCTTGCCGGGCAATCTCTTCTCGCGGTTCTCGAAGACGACGTCGTCGTTGCGCGGGTAGGGGTACGGGCCGCCGGCCTCGATCAGCTTCCACGTGTCCGTGGCCTGCGGTGGCAGCGTGGAAAGCGCCTTCACCGGCAGCCCGGAGTCCGCGCCCGGCACGGCGGCGCCGCCCTTGGCGGGGGTGCTGCTCTTCGCGGGCGCGCTCGCCGACGTGCTCGGCGCGGGGCTCGACGAGCCGCCGCCGAGGTTGTCCTTGACCAGCCAGCCCCCCAGCACCAGCACGAGGAGCCCGATCAGCGCGGCGGTGATCCGCCTTCGGTTGAACATGGTGCGCGAGCCTATGCCGAGGGGCCGGAGTCGTCGTCACGCCCCGGAGCCAGCCGGTGGGCGAAGAGCCCGACGAGCTTGTCGAGTACCCACGCGGCGGCCAGGCACAGCGGCACGACGACCACCATGACCAGCACGAACTGCACCGGGAACCAGGCTTGGGCGAGCCACAGCTCGACCCCGTCCCACCAGTCGGCAAGCCCGTTGAACACGGTGTGAGCCTACGCGCGCCCTGCTGCCGCCGCGTGCCAGGGGCGGTACGTTGCAGGACATGTTCGCCGTGTACGCGCAGGAACCCAACGCCGACAGCCCGCTGGACTCGCTCGTCGTGGGCGAGCGTCCCGAACCCGAAGTGCCCGACGGCTGGGTCCGCGTGCACGTCAAGGCGGCCAGCCTCAACATGCACGACCTCTGGACGCTGCGCGGTGTCGGGATCAAGCCGGAGCAGTTCCCGATGATCCTCGGCTGCGACGGCGCCGGCACCCTCGACGACGGCTCCGAGGTGGTCATCCACTCGGTGATCAACGCGCCGGGCTGGCAGGGCGACGACACCCTCGACCCGAAGCGCACGCTGCTCACCGAGAAGCACCAGGGCACCTTCGCCGACCAGGTCGTCGTGCCCGCCCGCAACGTCGTCCCGAAGCCCCCGGCGCTCAGCTTCGCCGAAGCCGCCACCATGGGCACGGCCTGGCTGACCGCCTACCGGATGCTCTTCGTGAAGTCCGGCCTGCGCCCGGGGCAGACGATGCTCGTGCAGGGCGCCTCCGGCGGCGTCTCGACGGCGCTGGTCCAGCTCGGCCGCGCGGCCGGGTTCCGGGTCTGGGTCACCGGCCGGACCGAGGAGAAGCGCGCCCTCGCCACCGGCCTCGGCGCCCACCAGGCGTTCGAACCCGGCGCGCGGCTGCCCGAGCGCGTCGACGCCGTGTTCGAGACCGTCGGCAAGGCGACCTGGTCGCACTCGGTCAAATCGCTCAAGCCGGGTGGGATCATCGTGGTCTCGGGGTCGACCAGCGGCCCGGACGCGCACGCGGAGCTGCAGCGCGTCTTCTTCCTCCAGCTGCGCGTCGCCGGCTCGACCATGGGCACCCGCGACGAGCTCGCCGACCTGCTCTCCTACCTCGACCTGACCGGCGTCCGGCCGCAGATCGGCGCGAAACTTTCCTTTTCCGACGCCCCCAAGGGCTTCCAGGCGATGCTCGAGGGAGACACCGCCGGCAAGATCGTCTTCACCCGCTAGACCACCGCTGAGCTGGGCGGATCGGCTTGTTCCGCCCGGCTCGGCATTCGGTGAATCTCCAACGTGCTCAGTTCGAGATCTGGTTGTTAGCCCCGGAAATCGACCGGAATCCCCTGTCTGCCAGGTAATCTTGGAGGATGACCGCGACGAAGCGGCCCACTCCGGCTGGACCGGACGGCCGGCCCAGCAGCGACCCGGACCCGATCCGGGTCTCCTTCCGGCGCTACGCCGGCGTCCGCACCCGGGTGCTCGAAGTCGGCGTCCCCGAACCGGAGCAGCCGGCGCCGCGCCGCTCGCTGCGCCGCCGGGCGGCGACCCCGCACGTCAAGCCGTCCGCACCGAGGCTGGTGCTCCTGCACGGCTACTGCGACAGCGCCGACACCTGGCGCCCCGCCCTGGAGCAGCTCGCGGCCGCCGGAATCCCGGCGGTCGCGGTCGATCTGCCGGGTTTCGGCGACGCCCAGCCGCTGCGGCCGGGCCCGATGCTGCCGCAGCTCGACGCGTTCACCACCGCCGTCGTCCGCGAACAGGCCGTCCTCGGCTCGGTCGTGCTGGCCGGGAACTCCCTCGGCGGCACCATGAGCCTGCGCGCGGCCCAGAACAGCCGGCTGCCGATCTCCGGCGTCGTGTCCATCGCCGCGCCGGGCTTCGTCGACTCGTGGCTGATCCGCGCGGTGGCGCGCTACCCCCTGCCGCTGAGGCTGTACTCGTCCCTGCCGGTCCCGGTGCCGGGGTTCCTCGTGCGCAAGGTCGCCGAGCAGCTCGTCCCGCGGCTGCTGTACGCCGACTCGAGCGTGGCCGACGCCGTGCAGGTGCAGCGCTTCACCGCGCTCTTCCCGGACTACCGGGCGACCAAGAGCCGGCTGGAGGAGGCCCGGCAGCTCGTCGCCGAGCTCGCCGACGCCTACCGCCTCGACTCGGTCGAGGTCCCGCTGCTGGTCGTCGCGTGCGGCAAGGACAAGCTCGTCACCGCGGCGTCCGGGCGGCAGCTGCACACGCTGGTGCCCCACAGCCGGCTGCTCGTGCGCGAGGACTGGGGGCACTGCCCGCAGCTCGACGACCCGGTGGAGGTCGCGGAGCTGCTCACCTACTTCGCGGCGAGCGCGGTCCGGACCACCCAGGCCAAGCGGGCCGCGGCGACGGCGTCGGAGGCCGTGAGCGAAGACACCGCGGCGGGCTGAGCGGCTCACACTGTCTTCACCTCGAGTTGGCGGTAGGTTCCCGCGAGGGCCCGTGATCCGGGCTCTCCACCGACCGTTCGGGAGACGATGATGTCCGCTCCAGCAGGTGCCGGCTCCGGCATCTTCCGGCGCAAGCCGATCGACCAGATCCAGGACCCGACCGAAAGCGGCGGCCTGCAACGCACCCTGGGCCTGTGGCAGCTGACCGCCATCGGCATCGGCGGCATCATCGGCGCCGGGATCTTCGCCCTCGCCGGCAGCGTCGCGCACGGCGACGACGCGGCGGGCATCCCCGGCGTCGGGCCGGCCGTGCTCATCTCGTTCCTCATCGCCGGGGTCGCCAGCGCGGCCGCCGCGTTCTCCTACGCGGAGTTCGCCGGCCTCATCCCGAAGGCCGGCTCCGCCTACACCTACGGCTACGCGGTGCTCGGCGAGATCGTCGGCTGGTTCATCGGCTGGGACCTGCTGCTGGAGTACACCGCGATCGTGGCGGTGGTGGCCATCGGCATCTCGGGCTACTTCAACTTCCTGCTCGGCCAGATCGGCCTCGACCTGCCCGCGTGGATGCTCGGCGCGCCCGGCACCGGGCCGGGCCACAAGGTCGACCTGTTCGCCGCGCTGCTGTGCCTGCTGATCGCGTTCCTGCTCAACCGCGGCATCCGCAGTGCCGCCCGGTTCGAGACGGCGATGGTCGGGATCAAGGTCCTGATCGTGCTGGTGGTCATCCTCGTCGGCTTCTTCTACGTCAAGACCGGCAACTACACGCCGTTCGCACCCGCGGGCTTCGGCGGCGCGGTGACCGGCGCGGCGACGGTGTTCTTCGCCGTCTTCGGCTACGACGCCATGAGCACCGCGGCGGAGGAGTCCAAAGACGCGCAGCGGCACATGCCGAAGGCGATCCTGTACTCGCTGGCCATCTCGATGGTGCTGTACGTGCTGGCCTGCCTGGTGCTGACCGGCATGCAGAAGTACACCGAGATCGACCCGAAGAGCGGGTTCTCGACGGCGTTCAAGTCGGTCGGCCTCGACGGGCTGGCCACGGTGATCGCGATCGGCGCGATCGTCGGCATCCTCACCGTGCTGTTCACGTTCCTGATGGGCGCCACCCGCGTCGGCTACTCGATGAGCCGCGACGGCCTGCTGCCGCCGTGGCTGGGCAAGACGAACCCGGCGCGGCAGGTGCCGAGCCGGATGACGTGGATCCTCGGGGGCGCGGCGGCGATCATCGCCGGGGTGCTGCCGATCGGCGAGGCCGCCGAGCTGACGAACATCGGCATCCTGCTCGCGTTCGTCGTCGTCTGCGTCGCGGTGATCGTGCTGCGCTACAAGCAGCCGGACCTGCCGCGGACGTTCAAGACGCCGGGCATGCCGGTGGTGCCCGCGATCGGCGTCGTGTTCTCGATCTGGCTGATCACGTTCCTGCAGCCGGCGACCTGGATCCGGTTCGGGGTCTGGTTCCTCCTCGGCCTGGCTGTCTACTTCCTCTACAGCCGTCGGCACTCGGTGCTGAACCGCACCGACGGCTAGCGGATCCGGTCGAGGCGCGCGGCGGCTTCGCGCGCCTCGACCTTCAGCCGCTCGATGATCACGGCGGCCGAGGCGTCGTAGGCGAGCGGGTAGGTCTGGCCTGCCCACAGCGAGATCGCCTCGGGGTCGCCCGCCTTCGCCGACGCCTTGCGCACCGGGCCCGCCAGGTGGTTGAGCTGCGGGTACGCGGCCGGAGCGCCCTCGGACAGGGCGTCCATGAACTTGTTGACCAGGCCCCGCGCCGGGCGGCCGCTGAAGGCGCGGGTGAACGCCGTCTCGCACTCGGCGAGGGCGAGCGCCTTGCGGTGGGCCTCGGACGTCCCGGCCTCGTCGGCGCGCAGGAAGACGGTGCCCAGCTGGGCGGCCACGGCTCCGGCGGCGAGCACGGCCGCGACGTCGGCCCCGTGCACCAGGCCCCCGGCGGCGATCAGCGGCAGGTCGACCCGGGCGGCGACGAGCCGCAGGAGCGCGAGGACGCCGTATTCGGCGCCGCCGCCGGGCCGGCGCGGGTCGTCGGTGAACAGGCTCCGGTGCCCACCCGCCTCGAAGCCCTGCAGGACGAGCGCGTCGGCGCCGAGGTCGGCGGCCCGGTGGGCGGCCTCGGGCGTGGTCACCGTGATGACGATCGTGCTGCCTGCTTCCTTGAGGCGCAGGATTTCCGACGGGGACGGCGGCCCGAAGGTGAACGACACCACGGGGACACGCTTCTCGAGCACGACGTCCAGCTTCGCGGGATAGGCGTCGTCATCCCACTTCGGTTCGCCGAGTTCGACGTCGTACTCGCGGGCGAACGCCTCCAGCCGGGTCTGGTGGTCCGAGACGTCGGCGCCCGTGTCGGGCTGGGGGACGAAGAGGTTGACGCCGAACTCGCCGTCGGTCAGCTCCCGCGTGCGGTCGATCTGGGCCGCCAGCGCCGCGGGCGTGAGCATGCCGGCGGAGAGGAAGCCGTACCCGCCGGCCTCGGTCACCGCGGCGACCAGCTCCGGAGTGGTGGGACCGCCCGCCATCGGCGCGGCGACGACCGGGAACGTCAGCTCGTCGAACATGCCACCGAGCGTAGTACTCAGGCGGGGAGCAGCATCGTGTAGAGCTTCTTGATCAGGCCGTCCTCGACGAGCGCGATGTCGATCCCCCGCACGACCGGCGGCCCGCCGTCCGGGCCGAGCGCCCAGGCGAGGTGCCCGAGGTCGTGGTTGACCAGGACCGGGCCCGCGGGCGTGAAGGCGAACCCCGGGGACTGGTCCAGCAGCCCCTTCGCCTTGGCGTTCAGGCTTTCGCGCCCGGTCACGGTGCCCTCGGGATCGGCGAACTCGACGTCCGGCGCGTACGTCTCGGCGATCGCCTTCGCCCGCCGCTCGTCGTCGCGCTCGTTGAACACCCTGAGCAAGTTGGCTTCCATCAGCTCGGCCACTGTCGCCATGCCGCACCCTCCTAGGTCTGCCACCATATTACGTGACATGTCACGTAAACTCAGGGGTGGTCGTCCGGGCGCGGCAGGGTGCCCTGCTCGACCAGGGTGTCGTAGACCCGGTCGAGCAAGGTCGTCAGCTGCGCCAGCTCGGCGGGCTCGAGGGCGTCGAGGAACGCCCGCCGCACGAACCCGACGTGGTCCGGCGCGGCCTGCCGCAACGCCTCCCAGCCGGCTTCGGACAGCGCGACCGCGGTGACCCGGCGGTCCTCGGCGGCCGTTCCGGTCTCGACCAGCCCGCGGTCGCGCATCCGCTTCAGGTGGTGCGACAGCCGGCTGCGCTCCCAGCCGATCCGGACCGCGAGGTCGGTGACCCGCATCCGGCCACCGGCCGCACTGGTCAGCGCGACCAGCACGTGGTAGTCGGCCAGCGACAGCCCGCTGTCCGCGCGCAGCTGCCGGTTCAGCTCGTACTCCAGGCGGAGGTGCACCTTCATGTAGGCGTACCAGGCGGCCGTCTCGGCGCTCGACAGCAGCGCGAACGGCGACCCCGGTGCGAAGTCCCGCGTCACCGCGCGAGCTTAACCACCCAGACTGGTCTAGACCACGGCCGCCGGAAATGCGACGATCCCGGCAGGCGCGACGGCGAGGTCGCGCCCTTCCCGCCAGGAGGTCCCCCGGTGAAGCCTTCCTTCGCGCGGCGGCTCGGCCGCGCGCTCGCCGTGCTGGCCCTGATCGGCGCCAGTACGGCAGCCACCCACCTGACGCCGGCCGCCGCGGCCACGCCGGCGCTGCAGTCGATCGTGCCGGTGCCGGTCTCGGTGACCCCGGCGGCCGGCGTGGCGTTCCCGCTGGTCGCCACCACGAAGATCGTCACCGAAGCGGGTTCGGCACCCGCGCGGCAGGTGGGTGACTACCTGGCCGGCGTGCTGCGGCCCTCGACCGGCTTCGCGCTGCCGGTGTCCGACGCGCCCGCCTCCGTGCCGTCCGACAGCATCGCGCTGCTGCTCAGCGGCGCACCCGCGACCGTCGGCGAGCAGGGCTACCAGCTGGTGTCGACGGCGTCGTCGGTCACCGTGCGGGCCACCACCGCGGACGGGCTGTTCGCCGGGGTTCAGACGTTGCGGCAACTGCTGCCGGGCCGGGTCGAAAGCGCCTCGGCGCAGCCCGGGCCGTGGAGCATCCCGGGCGCGACGATCCTCGACTACCCGCGCTTCGCCTACCGCGGCGCGATGCTCGACGTCGCGCGGCACTTCCACCCGGTGCCGACGGTCAAGAGGTACCTCGACCAGCTGGCCCAGTACAAGATCAACCACCTCCACCTTCACCTGGCGGACGACCAGGGCTGGCGCATCCAGATCGACAGCTGGCCCCGCCTGACGACCTACGGCGGCAGCACCCAGGTCGGCGGCGGCGCGGGCGGCTATTACACGAAGGCGCAGTACACGGACATCGTGAACTACGCGGCTTCCCGCCACATCACGATCATCCCGGAGATCGACATGCCGGGACACGTGAACGCGGCCCTGGCGTCGTACGCGGAGCTGAACTGCAACGGGGTGGCGCCCGCCCTGCGCACGGACACCGCGGTCGGCTACAGCTCGCTGTGCATCTCGAAGGACATCACCTACACGTTCGTCGCCGACGTCCTGCGCGAACTGGCGGCCCTGACCCCGGGCCCGTACCTGCACATCGGCGGCGACGAGGCTTCGGCGACTTCGCAGGCGGACTACCTGACGTTCATGAACAAGGTCCTCCCCCTGGTGGCGGCGACGGGCAAGTCGGTGATCGGCTGGCACGACATCGCCAAGGCCACCCTGCCGGCTTCGGCGTCGCCGCAGTTCTGGGGAACTTCGACGTCGGACGCGGGGGTGTCGACGGCGGTTTCCCGCGGCAGCAAGGTGATCCTCTCGCCGGCGAACAAGGCGTACCTGGACATGAAGTACAACAGCTCGACGCCCATCGGGTTGTCGTGGGCGGGGTACATCGAGGTCCAGGACGCGTACAACTGGAACCCGGGAGCGTATCTGTCGGGTGTGGGCGAGTCGGCGGTCCGCGGCGTGGAGTCTCCACTGTGGACAGAAACGGTGGTGACCCCGTCGGACATCGACTACCTGGCCTTCCCGCGCTTGGGCGCGTACGCGGAGCTGGGTTGGTCCCCGTGGTCGGCGCACGACTGGACGGCCTTCCGGACGCGGCTGGGCGCCCAGGCCCCGCGCTGGGTGGCGCAGGGCATCAACTTCTACCGGTCTTCGCAGGTGGCGTGGGACACGGGCGGGACGACGAACCCGGGCACGTGCGCGGACCCGGCGTGGAGCGCCACACAGGTGTACACGGGCGGGAACGTGGTGTCCCACAACGGCCACAAGTGGACGGCGAAGTGGTGGACGCAGGGCGAGGAGCCGGGAACGACGGGCCAGTGGGGCGTGTGGACCGACAACGGCGCTTGCTGAGGTGAACGGGCAGGCCCGCCCGCGCGGCGGGCCTGCCGGTTAGCCTGAAGCCATGCCGGAAGCGTGCGTGATCTGCGCCAAGCACCGGGGTGCCGGGCCGCTGGTGAGCCCCGTGGTGTGGGCTAGCGACCTGGTCGTCGTCACGCACCGGCCCGGCGACTTTCCCGGGTACCTCTTCGTCGAGACCCGGCGGCACGTCGCGAACCTCGATGGGCTCACCGAAGCCGAAGCCATGGCGGTCGCGCGGGCCGCCTGGGCAGGTGCCCGGGCGCTGCGGGCCGAACTGGATCCGGAGTCCGTGCACGCCGCCATCGCCGGGCGCGGCTTGGCCGGGGCGCACTTCCACCAGCACGTTTTCGTGCGGCACCGGGGTACTCCCGCCGAGCTCGGGTGGATGGACGTCGACTGGCCCGGCGCGCCTCGCGAGGACGTCGGCCTCCTGTGCGGACGGTTGTCACCGTACTTCGGCCGGTGAACATCGGACATCCAGGACGTCAGGCGGGCTAGGTTGGGCACATGACCGCTGATCTGGAGCAGGTTCGCACGCTGTCGCTGCAAGAGCACGGCCTCGCCACCGTCGCCACGACGCGCGCCGACGGCACCGTGCACGCCTCCGTCGTCAACGCCGGTGTCTTCGACGATCCGGTGACCGGTGCCCCGGGTGTCGCGTACGTCGCCGTCGGCAAGGCGCACAAGCTCGCCTTGCTGCGGCGGGCCGGGCACGCCACCGTGACCTTCCGGCGCGGCTGGAACTGGCTCTCCGTGACCGGTGCCGTGCACCTCGTCGGCCCCGACGATCCCGATCCCGCCTTCGACCCCGCCGGCCTGCCGCAGCTGCTGCGTGACGTCTTCATCGCCGCCACCGGCACCCACGACGACTGGGCCGAGTACGACCGCGTGATGGCCGAAGAGCGGCGGGTCGCGGTGTTCATCCGGGCAGACCGGATAATCGGCAATCCCTGACCCCGCCGGCCCCAGGAGTCGTCCCGTTGTCCGAGTCACCGCCTCGCGTCACGACGCCGGTCAAGGTCCTCCTCGGCTTGCTCGCCGTCGCCGACGCCGGGTTCGGTGCGGCGCTCGCCACCGGGCTCGTGCGCGGCCTCTCGCCGTGGCTGATCGGCGGCGCCTACGCGGCGACCGTGCTCGCCGCGGTGGCGGCCTACCGCGTCTCCCGGGCCCGCGACCTCAAGCGCGGCTTCGAGAGCCTGCGCGACCTCACCATCGGCGACGAAGGCCTCCGCCTGCCCGCGGGCACGCTCAGCACGCGCCTGGTCCCCTGGCCGGAGATCGCCGAGGTGAGTGTCCGCCGCTCGGCTCGCTTCGGCGACGGCTACCTGCGCGACGCCCTCTGGGTCGACCTGGTCACCGGCGGAGGTGTCGAGAGCTCGGTGCAGCGCTACGCGCCGCGCAGCAAGCTCCAGCCTGCGCCACCCGACCGGCGGCAGTTCGAGCAGACCGCGGTCCTTCCCCCGGCCCTGTTCGACGCCGTGCTCGACCGGCTCCGGAAGGAACTACGCCACCGGCAGCTGCACGCCCAGCTGCGTGGCACCCGCTTCCGGCAGGACTGACCCAGCGGCCGGGCTCAGCCGATCCGGCCCAGCAGCTCCCGTGGCACGATCCGCACCGGGAAGGGCCGCTCGAGCTCGACCGGCTCGTCGCCCGCCGCCTTGGCCACCTGCTGGTAGTGGCCGTCTCCGTCCAGCTCGAACACCGTCAGCGCCGGCTCGGCCGGTTCGATCACCCAGTAGCTGTGGGTCCCGAGTCGTTCGTAGACCGCCTTCTTCGTGTTGAGGTCGTGGATCGCCGTGCTGGGCGACAACACTTCGACGGCGAGCACCGGCGGCACCGGGAGGTCCTTGTCGGTGAAGTCTTCGTCCCGGCCGACCAGGACGTCCGGCTGTAGCTCGATCTTGTCACCAGAATGCACAGCGAACGGCGCGACGAGCACGTCGTACTCCGCCGGGCACGCGTCCTCGAGAACCCTCGCGAGCTTCAATACGATCTTCTGGTGTCTTCGGCCGGGTGCGGGGCTCACGATGAGCACCCCGTCGATGAGTTCGTAACGTCGGCCATCCTCCGGCATCCCCTCGAGGTCGTGCACCGTCAGGGGGCCCGAATCGGCGGGGTGCTCGATGTCAGCCATGACCGTCATGGTGCTCTCCTTTCGCTCTTCGCACCAGAGGAAACCAGACAGCACCGACAGAAACCACGTCGAACACGGGTTCGGCGCCCATATTCACGCCATCGCGCGAATATGGGCGCAACTGTCACATCAACAGAACAGTTACTTCTTCTTTCCGGAGTCCTCAGTGGACAGTGCGGCGACGAAAGCCTCCTGCGGAACCTCGACCCGGCCGACGGTCTTCATCCGCTTCTTGCCTTCCTTCTGCTTTTCCAGCAGCTTCCGCTTCCGCGAGATGTCACCGCCGTAGCACTTGGCCAGCACGTCCTTGCGGATCGCGCGGATCGTCTCGCGCGCGATGATCCGGGACCCGACCGCCGCCTGGATCGGGACCTCGAACTGCTGGCGCGGGATCAGTTCGCGCAGCCGCGTCGCCATCCGGTTGCCGTAGCCGTAGGCCGCGTCCTTGTGCACGATCGCCGAAAACGCGTCCACGGTTTCGCCCTGCAGCAGGATGTCCACCTTGACGAGGTCCGCAATCTGCTCGCCGGCCTCTTCGTAATCGAGAGACGCGTAGCCGCGCGTACGCGACTTCAGCGTGTCGAAGAAGTCGAAGATGATTTCCGCCAGCGGAATGTTGTAGCGCAGCTCGACGCGGTCCTCGGAGAGGTAGTCCATGCCGAGCAGGCTGCCGCGCTTCGTCTGGCACAGTTCCATGATCGTGCCGACGAACTCCGACGGCGCGAGAATGCTGACCTTCGACACCGGCTCGTGCACTTCGGCGATCTTCAGCCCGGACGGCCAGTCCGACGGGTTGGTCACGACCACCTCGCTGCGATCCTCCAGCACCACGCGGTAGATCACGTTCGGCGCCGTCGAGATCAGGTCGAGGCCGAACTCGCGCTCGAGCCGGTCGCGGGTGATCTCCAGGTGCAGCAGGCCGAGGAAGCCGCAGCGGAAGCCGAAGCCCAGCGCCACCGACGTCTCCGGCTCGTAGTCCAGGGCGGCGTCGTTGAGCTGGAGCTTGTCCAGCGCCTCGCGCAGCTCGGGGTAGTCCGAACCGTCGACCGGGTACAGGCCGGAGTAGACCATCGGCTTCGGCTCGCGGTAGCCCGCCAGCGCCTCCTTGGCGCCGTGGCGCTCCGACGTCACGGTGTCGCCGACCTTCGACTGGCGGACGTCCTTCACGCCGGTGATCAGGTAGCCGACCTCGCCGACGCCGAGGCCCTTGCTGGGCTTGGGCTCCGGCGAGATGATCCCGACTTCCAGGAGCTCATGCGTGGCGCCGGTGGACATCATCTTGATCTTTTCGCGCGGCGTGATCTTGCCGTCGACGACGCGGATGTAGGTCACGACGCCGCGGTAGGTGTCGTACACCGAGTCGAAGATCATCGCGCGGGCGGGCGCGTCGGCGTCGCCCTGCGGCGCCGGGACCTGCTTGACCACCTCGTCCAGCAGCTCGCCGACGCCCGTGCCGGTCTTGGCCGAGACCCGCAGCACGTCCTCGGGCTCGCAGCCGATGATGTGGGCGAGCTCACCCGCGTACTTGTCGGGGTCGGCCGAGGGCAGGTCGATCTTGTTCAGCACCGGGATGATCTGGAGGTTGTTCTCCAGCGCCAGGTACAGGTTGGCCAGCGTCTGGGCCTCGATCCCCTGCGCCGCGTCGACCAGCAGGATCGCGCCTTCGCACGCCTCGAGGGCCCGGGAGACCTCGTAGGTGAAGTCCACGTGGCCGGGCGTGTCGATCATGTGCAGGACGTGGTCCTGCCCGTCGACCTTCCAGGGCAGCCGGACGTTCTGCGCCTTGATCGTGATGCCGCGCTCGCGCTCGATGTCCATCCGGTCGAGGTACTGGGCCCGCATGGCGCGCTCTTCGACGACGCCGGTGAGCTGCAGCATGCGGTCGGCCAGGGTCGACTTGCCGTGGTCGATGTGCGCGATGATGCAGAAGTTCCGGATGAGCTCCGGCGGCGTGAAGGTGGTGTCGGCGAACGTCGTCACTCGAATGAGTCCTCGGAAAGTCGGGGATGGCCACCTCTATGTTCCCATGGCCCTCCGGGTGCGGGTGGGGGTCATCCCCGATGCGGGGTTCCGCGATCCGTGGTGCCCTCGAAGTATGAGCGATATGCACCAGCCGGCACCTCCTCCCCAGCCGGAGACCAGCGGGTTCGCCCGTGTTCTCGACCGTGCGTTCGGTCACCCCTCCGGCCCGCTCGGCCGCCTCGGCGGC
This sequence comes from Amycolatopsis plumensis, assembly GCF_042652605.1. Classification (NCBI taxonomy): domain Bacteria; kingdom Bacillati; phylum Actinomycetota; class Actinomycetes; order Pseudonocardiales; family Pseudonocardiaceae; genus Amycolatopsis; species Amycolatopsis plumensis. The sequence goes on from NZ_JBHSJY010000001.1 coordinate 184,348, forward strand.
TGGGTCATGGCCCGCGGCAACGCCGCCACCGAACACTGCGTCCTCGACCTCGCGAAGATCGAGCCGGACGAGACCGTCCTGGTCGTCGGGCCCGGCCCCGGCGTCGGCCTCGAGGCGGCCGCGCGCCTGGCCGGGCGCGCCATCGGCGTCGACCCCTCCCCCGAGATGCTCACGCTGTGCCAAGAACGCTGCGGCGACCGGGCCGAGCTGCGCGAAGGGTCGGCGGCGCACACCGGCGAGCCCGACGGGTCCGTCGACGTCGTCCTGAGCGTCAACAACGTCATGCTGTGGGCAGACCGCGCGGCCGGGTTCGCCGAGCTGTGCCGGGTGCTGCGTCCCGGCGGACGGCTGCTGCTGTCCGCGCACGAGAAGTGGCTGCCGGTGAGCAGGCACGTCCTGGCCGACGAAGCCGCCGCCGCGGGCTTCGCCGACCTGCAGACCTGGACCTGGGAGCCGCCGGGGTTCGCCGCGCTCGCCGCGCAGCTGCGTGCGGTCAAGCCCGCCTAGCGGGTGTCCGTGCGGATCGGGTGGCCTTCGGGCACCTCGACCAGCACGATGCGCGTGCCGTCCGGATCGGCGATCCAGGCCTCGTCGAGGCCCCAGGGCTCGCGCTGCGCGTCACGCACCGGCTCCAGGCCCTTCGCCTTGAGCTCGGCCAGGGTGCCGGCGAGGTCGCGGACCTGCAGCCAGAGCACCAGATCGGGCGACGAGCCGGCCTCGCCCGTGCCGGAGACCTCCAGGGAGCCGTGGCCGAGGAAGAACACGGTGCCGCCGGGGAACTCCCGCTCCACGGCCAGGCCGAGGGTGTCGCGGTAGAACGCCGTGGACGCGGCGGCGTCCCGCGGGCGGATCAGCAGCCGGCTCTTCAGGATCTCCATCCGACCATCCCTACCGGACGGGCTCAGGCGGCCGCAATCGCGGCGATGCCGGACAGCACGATCACCGACCCGGCGAGCCGCCGAACGGCGTTCTGCTCGCCCAGGACCAGCCACGCGGCGAGGCCGCCGAGCACGATGCTCAGCTCCCGGGCGGGCGCGACCAGGCTGACCGGCGCCATGGTGAGGGCGAACAGCACGAGGATGTAGGCGATCGGCGACAGCACCGCGACGAGGAAGACCTCGCGGCGCTGCTCACGCCAGATCCGCGTCACCTCGGCGCGGTCGGCCAGGGCGCCGGGCACGAGCAGCACGCTCTGCAGGACCGAGCCGAGACCGAAGTAGACGACCGGGGGCACGCCGAGGCCGGTGACCGAGTGCGCGTCCCAGAGCGTGTAGCCGGCGATGACGGCCCCGGTCAGCAGGCCGTACAGGATCCCCGCTTTCACCGCCCGCGGGTCCTCGGCCTTGCGGCCGGTGCTGATCACCAGCACCCCGGTGACGACGAGGAAGGCCCCGACCAGGCCGAGCGGGCCGGGCCGTTCGCCGAGCACCAGGACGGCGGCGAGCACCGACAGCAGCGGCCCGGTGCCGCGCGCGACGGGGTAGACGACGGAGAGGTCGCCGACGCGGTATCCCCGCTGCAGCACGACGCCGTAGGCGATGTGCAGCAGCGAGGTCACCACGGCGGCCAGCAGCCAGATCCACTGTGGACGGTCATCTTCGGTGATCAGCAGCACGATCGTGACCGGCAGCAGCAGGACGGCGCCCACGGTGTAGTAGAGCCAGACGAACTGGGTGCCGCCGGAGGAAATCCGCTTGGCCACGAGGTTCCAGGCGGCGTGCACGACAGCGGCGACGAGGACGAGGGACAAGGCGGTGGCGTTCACGGGACCCCTTCGGTTTTCGCGCGCGCGAAAACTCCGGTCCTCCAGGCTTTTGCACCGTCAGATGAACGACCGGCCGTCCGGGCCCGCCGATGGTGCCGCTCGGACCAGCCCCGCCGGCCCTGGTTGTGGGCTGCTGGAACGGGCCGGCGACGGAACCCTAGGCACTACCGCCGCCCACCGTACTCCGGCCGCGGGACCGGCTGTTAGAGTGGACGCTCGCTGTCCGTGCGGCATTCCGTCATGGAGGAAACCCGGGACTTTCCGGGGCCACTTCAGCGCGGCGGCGATCTCACCGAGTGAAACAGGAGTTGCCCTATGGCCAACATCAAGTCGCAGATCAAGCGCATCACGACGAACGAGAAGGCGCGTCAGCGCAACCAGGCGATCCGGTCCTCGGTGAAGACCGCGATCCGCAAGGTCCGCGAAGCCGCCGAGGCCGGCGACAAGGCCAAGGCCGTCGAGCTGCAGCGCGACGCCGCCCAGAAGCTGGACAAGGCCGTCTCGAAGGGCGTCATCCACGCCAACCAGGCCGCCAACAAGAAGTCGGCGCTGGCGAAGCGCGTCAACGCGCTCTGAGCTGGTTGATTTCTGGGAAAGCCCCGGCTTCGGCCGGGGCTTTTCTCGTGTCCGGGGCACGCGGCCGAGCGCGCCGCGGGTGGCTCGGCGACGATTCACCGAGGCCGGAGCGTCCGTGAAGGTCGGCGACCACCAGGCGCGCGCGGCGGAGGTCGGCGACTGCCCGAGGCGCGCGCAGCGAGCCGCTCCCCGTGCATTCCCCGGCCACCTGCCCTGCGCGGACCGGCCCCTGGCGTGATGCCGTTCGAGACCGGCAGCGGTCAGCGGTCGCCCTTGGCCGCGGCCACCTCGAGGACCGCTCGCTCCAGCGCGTAGCCCGGGTCCGCCGCCACGCCCTTGACCTCGGCGTTCAGCCGCGCGACCACGCGCATCGCCGTCGCGAGGCCGTCGGCGTTCCAGCCGCGGGACTGGCCCTGCGCCTTGCGGATCTTCCACGGCGGCATGCCCAGCTCGCCCGCCAGCTGGTTCGGGTTGCCCCGGCCCGCGCCGGAGACCCGGGCGATCGTGCGGACCGCGTCGGCCAGCGCATCGGCCACCAGGACGTGCGGGACACCCAGCTGCATCGCCCACCGCAGCGACTCCAGTGCCGCCGCGCGGTCGCCGCTGACCGCCTTCTCCGCGACCGCGAACCCGGTCACGTCGGCGCGGCCGCGGTGGTAGCGGCGGACCGCGTCGGCGTCGACGGCGCCGTCCGTGTCGGCGACCAGCTGCGTCGCCGCCGAAGAGAGTTCCCGCAGGTCGGAGCCCACGGCGTCGAGGAGGGCGGCGACGCCCGCCGGGTCGATCTTGCCGCCCACCCGGCGCACCTCGTGGCGCACGAACTGCTCCCGCTCGGCCGGCTTGGTCAGCTTCGGGCACTCGGTGACCTCGGCGCCGGCCTTCTTCAGCGCCGCGGGGAGCGTCTTGCCCGCCTTGCTGCGGCCGCCGCCGGTGTGCACGACGACGAGCACGACGCCGTCCGCCGGGTCCTTCAGGTAGGCCGCGACGGCGTCGGCCAGCTCCTGCGAGATGTCCTGCGCCGACTCGAGGACGATCACCCGGCCTTCGCTGAACAGCGACGGGCTGACCAGTTCGGCCAGCTCCGGAGCTGTGAGATCGGACACCCGGACCCGCGTCAGCTCCGCGGTCGGGTCCGTCGCGCGGGCGGCGGCGAGCGTCTCGCGGACGGCCCGCTCGATCAGCAGTTCTTCCTCCCCGAGCACCAGCTGCAGCGGGGCCGGGGCGGTGGCTTGCGCGGTCACCCCGGAATCCTCTCACTTGCGCTCTCGTGCGCCCGCTCCGGTGATGTCGTGCGGCCACCGTGGCACGGGCCGAGCGGGATGTCGTACGGTGTAGCCGAGGCAGCCCGCCCCGGACGATCCGGCGTGCGCGGCACCGACAACCGAATACCGCTCATCCAGAGGGGCAGAGGGAACGGCCCGACGAAGCCCCGGCAACCGGCGTACAGCCCGTCATCCCGCGATCGCGGGGTAGCTGACGACCACGGTGCCAATTCCGGCCCGCTTTGGCGGGGCAGATGAGGAAAGGAACCTCGCGATGACCGCAACCCTCGGCACGACCTCCACCACCAAGACCCCGGATCTCGGTCCCGCCGTCGAACTGGTGTCGAAGGAAGAGGGTCACCGGCAGCCGCTCGCTCCGGAATTCGTCTCCGCCGAAGACTTCTCGCCGCTCGAGGTCGCCTACGACTTCGGCCGCGTCCGCCGCGAAGACATCGAGGCCGGCCCCAAGAACATCTGGCGCTACAAGAAGCTCCTTCCCGTTCCGTCCAACGTCGAAGAGATCCCGAACACCGAGCCGGGCGCGACGCGGCTGGTCCGCGCCGACCGCCTCGCCAAGGAACTCGGCCTCAAGCGCGTGTGGGTCAAGGACGACACGGGCAACCCGACGCACTCGTTCAAGGACCGCGTCGTCGCCGTCGCGCTGGCCGCGGCCCGCGAGTTCGGGTTCGAGGTGCTCGCGTGTCCGTCGACCGGCAACCTGGCCAACGCGACGGCCGCCGCCGCGGCCCGCGCCGGCTGGCGGTCGGTCGTGCTGATCCCCAAGACCCTCGAGCGCGCCAAGATCCTCACCACCGCGGTGTACGACGGCGACCTCCTCGCCATCGACGGCAACTACGACGACGTCAACCGCCTCGCCACCGAACTCGCCGGCGAACACCCGAAGTGGGCGTTCGTCAACGTGAACGTCCGGCCGTACTACTCGGAGGGCTCGAAGACGCTGGCCTTCGAGGTCGCCGAGCAGCTCGGCTGGCGCATCCCGCCGCAGATCGTCGTCCCGATCGCCTCCGGTTCGCAGCTGACCAAGGTGGACAAGGGTTTCCGCGAACTGGGCCAGCTCGGTCTGGTGGACGCCAGCCCGTACAAGGTGTTCGGCGCGCAGGCCACGGGTTGCTCGCCGGTGTCGGCGGCGTTCCGCGAAGGCCACGACGTGGTCCAGCCGGTGAAGCCGGACACCATCGCCCGCTCCCTGGCAATCGGCAACCCGGCCGACGGCCCGTACGTGCTCGACATCGTCAACCGCACCGGCGGCGCGATCGAGGACGTCTCCGACGAAGAGGTCGTCGAGGGCATCCGCCTGCTCGCCCGCACCGAAGGCATCTTCACCGAGACGGCGGGCGGAGTGACCGTCGCCACGGCGAAGAAGCTGGTCGAGACGGGCAAGCTCGACCCGGACGCCGAGACGGTGCTCCTCATCACTGGCGACGGCCTCAAGACCCTCGACGCGATCGAGAACCACGTGGGTCCCAAGGCAACCCTGCCGCCCTCGGCCGCGGCGGTGAACGAGGCTCTGGGCTCCTGAGCTCCGCCCGGGGCGGGTTCGCCCGCCCCAGGCGCTCAGCCGCGGTCCGTCGGGGCTCGGCGGTCTGGTGGCGGAGAGGTCGCGGCCCGGAAAACGCCGCGCCGACTCGGGCGGGACTTCGCTCGCCGCAACGGGGGCCGTCGCCAGCGAGCGCTCACCGGCGAAACAACGCCGCCAGCCACACAGAACGCCACATCGCCCCGAACCGAACCGCCCCCGGGCCGGAAACCCTGCCGCCGAGCGGATGTCACCGGTGTGGTGGGCCGCGGGGCTCGCCGCGGCGGGATATTGCTGTTCCGGCTAGTACTGCCGTGTCGCCGTCCAGGTCGGTGCGGGTTACTCGGGCACCTAGGGCCGTCAAGGTGTCTATTGTGGATTTGCTGGGATGTCCGTAGGGGTTTCCCGCGCCCACGCTGACCAAGGCCACCCGTGGGACCACCGCCGCGAGGAACGAGGGCAGCGAGTAGCGGCTTCCGTGATGCGGGACCTTCAACACCTCCGCCTTCAGATTTCCGATGTCGGCCAGCAGGTCCGCCTGCGCGGCCAGTTCGACGTCGCCGGTCAGCAGGATGCGGCCCGCTGGGGTCTCCGCTCGCAGCACCACCGAGCTGTTGTTGATCGTCGTGCCGTCCGGTCGTTCGGGCGCACGGGCCGGTACGTAACGCGGGCCCAGGACGTCGAGCGCCAAGCCCGGCCAGGCCAGCCGCTCGCCCGGGTTCAGCTCCACCAGCGGCACCGCCCGCCGGGTGGCCTCGGCGGACACCTGGCGCCACGCCCACCCCGGCGAGCGCCCAGGGCCGACGGCGATCGCGCCGACCGTGCGGCCGTCGAAGACCGAGGTGAGGCCGCCGATGTGGTCGGCGTGCAGGTGGCTCAGCACCAGCAACGGAATCCGGTCGACCGCCAGCCGGTGCAGGCATTCGTCGACCGGGCCCGGCTCGGGGCCGGCGTCCACGACGACCGCGCGTCCCGGCTCGGCGGTCGCCAGTACGACCGCGTCGCCCTGACCGACGTCGCATTCGACCATTGCCCAGTTCCGGGGCGGCCAAGCCGGGGCCAGCACTCGGACCGGCACGAACACCAGCAGTGCGCCGGCGACGAGCACCGCCATCAGCACCCGCACCCGGCGGTGCCGGACCGCGAGCACCAGCACCACGAGGACGGCGGCGGCCAGGAGACCGCCCATCCAGCCGCCGGGCCAGGCGATGACCGCGCCCGGGGCCCGCGCGCCGTGCCGGGCGACGGTGATCAGCCAGCGGGCCTCCGGGTCGGCCAGGTGGACCAGGACCTTCCCGGCCCCCGGCCACCACGGGCCGGTGACCGTCGCCAGCACGCCGAGCACCGTCGCCGGGGCCACCACGGGCGCGGCGAGGACGTTGGTCAACACCGAAACCAGGCTCACCGAGCCCGCCATGCCGGCCAGCACCGGCGCCGTCACGAGGAACGCCGCCAGCGGGATCGCCAGCCCTTCCGCGAAGCCCGGCGGGATCCCCCGCCGGACGAGGGCCTCGGCCCAGCGGGGCGCGAGCAGGACCAGCCCGCCGGTGGCGCACACCGACAGCGCGAAGCCGAAGTCCGTGGCCATCGCCGGATCCGCCACCACCAGCACGCACACCGCGAAGGCCAGCGCGGGCAGCGCCGAACCGCGGCGGCCCAGCGCCAGGGCGAGGAGCGCCACGGCCGCCATGACGCCCGCGCGCAGCACGCTCGGCTCCGGACCGACCAGGACGAGGAACCCGGCCAGGCAGGTCCCGGCCGCCGCGGCCGACAGGCGCGGCCCGAGCCGGAGCAGCCGCAACAGGAGCAGGACCGCCCCGCAGATCACCGCCAGGTTGCCGCCGCTGACCGCGGTCAGGTGCGCGAGGCCCGCGGCGACGAACTCCTGCTCGACGCGCGGGGACAACGCACTCGTGTCGCCCAGCACCAGTCCCGGCAGCAGGCCCGCCGGTTCGTCCGGCAGGACCTGGCACAGGTCGTGGAGACCGGCGCGCAGCCCGGCCGCGGCCCGCTGCCACCACGGTGAGGGGCCGGGATCCGCCGGCGGACCGCGTACCGACAGCACCGCCACGGTCAGGTCCGCGCCGCGGGGCGGCATCAGCAGGCCCGTCCCGGTGACCTCCTGGCCGGGCAGCAGGGACGTCCACTGGTCGACCGGAGCCAGCAGCAGGACGCGGCCGGATGACGGAACCGGCCGTCCGTCGACCGATGCCGTGCGGACGTCGGCCGCGAGGACGACCGAGCGAGCGCCCGCTTGCCGGTCGGCGTATCCCGCGCTGCGCACCGGCTTCGGGCGTTCGGCGATGGTGACCCGCAAGACCGCCGGCAGCCCTTCTGCCGCTGCGGTGCGGAGCTCGTCACGCTGGGCGTCGCGGATGCGCCAGGAGATCGGGCCTGCCGCCAGGAGGCCCAGGACCAGCAGGGCCGCCGCCGCGTCGCGCGCCCGGGGATGGTCGCGCGCTCGCCACAGCACGAGCACGGCAAGGACCGCCGAGGCGAGGCCGATGGCGACGGCCGTCCACCAGCCGGACAGAAGACCGGCCAACGCCGCCAGCCAGCAGACCACTGCCGCCGGGACGAGCCGCATGTCCTGCCGGGTGTCGGCCACGGGGGCGGTGTTCATGCCGCCGCCACCTCCCCCGCACGACCGAACCCGGCCGCATCACCGGCGCCGACCGCAGCCCGCCGGGTGCCCGCCGTCCGGACGCGCCCTCCCGCCACGAGCAGGCTCGCCTTCCCCCACTCCGCCGAGAGCCGGACATCAGGCACGAGGATGGCGATCATCCGACCGTCACCTGCTCCCTCAGTTTCTGGAACCGGCTTTCGCCGATGCCATCGACGTCCCGCAGCTGCTCCACCTTCGTGAATCCGCCGTGGTCCGTGCGCCACTGGACGATGCGCTTGGCCATCACCTCGCCGACGCCCGGCAGCGTGTCCAGCTGATCCGCCGACGCCGTGTTCAGGTCGACCTTGGCGCCGGCCGCCGAAGCTCCGGAGTCCGGTGGTGCGGCCGGCGCCGGGACACCGACGGCCAGCTGCTCGCCGTCCGCCACCTTGCGGGCCAGGTTCAGTGCACCCACGTCCACGCCCGGCTCCGGACCACCCGCCGCGCGCAGGACGTCCGCCACGCGGGCGCCCTGGGGCACCGTGACCAAGCCCGGTGACCGGACCCGGCCGATCACGCTGATCACCAGCCCCGGTGGCGGCGCCGCGCGCGCCTCCGCCACCGGTTTCGCGGTGGGCAGCGCGGGCGGTGGCTCGGGTGGCGGCCCGCCGCCGGCCAGCGCGACCGCGCCGAGGATGACGGCCACGACCGCGGCGAGGACACCGGCCAGCGCCCACCGGCGGCGGCCGGTACCGGCCGTTCCACCCGGCAGCCAGCGCCGGACCAGCCGGCCTCCCGGGCCGACCGTGCTCGCATCGGGCGAGAGCTGGTCGGCCAGCCAGGAGAGCCGGTCGTTGACGGAAGAGCCCGGATCCCGGGCGGACTGCTCGAACACACGATCGACGTTAGGGGGCGCGGGGCGGGGTCCGACAGGGGTGGCGTTGCGTCCTGTGGACAACCGGGGTGTTGTGGATGGATTGCCGGTGCCGAGCCCGGAACCGGGTGGTTCAGTCGTGCCTGAGTGCCAACCGCGGGACCGTCCGCTGGACGACGACCCCCAGCACCCCGGGACCCGTGTGCGCCCCGATCACCGCCCCCAGCTCGGAAACCACGCAGCCCGCCGAGCGCGGCACGGCCTCTTCGAGCCGGTTGGCCAGCTCCACCGCCCGTTCCGGCGAGGCGAGGTGGTGGACGGCGAGCTCGACGTCGTCGTCGGCCGCCGCCTGGGCCGCGAGTTCGACCAGGCGCGCGATCGCCCGGTTCATCGTGCGGACCTTCTCCAGCGGCAGGATCCGGCCGTCGGACATGTGCAGCACCGGCTTCACCGCCAGTGCCGTGCCCAGCAGCGCCGCCGCCGGGCCGATCCGGCCGCCGCGGCGCAGGTGCTCCAGGGTTTCCACGACGAACAACGTCGACGAGCAGCCGGCCGCCGTCACCGCGGCGGCCTCGACCTCGGCCGCCGAAGCGCCGGCCGAAGCGGCCGAAGCGGCGTGCAGGGCGGCGAACCCGAGCCCCATCGCGGTCGTCCGCGAGTCGACGACGCGGACCCGGTCCGGCCCGATCTCCTGCGCCGCCAGCACCGCCGCTTCCCAGGTGCCCGACAGTTCGCGCGACAGGTGCACCGACACGATCGCGTCCGCGCCGTCGGCGAACGCCGCCTGGTACTCCTTCGCGAATTCGGCAGGAGTCGGCCGTGACGTCGTGACGATCTTCCGCTGCCTCATCGCCTCCGCGACCGCCGCCGGTCCGGTCTCGACGCCGTCGAGGGAAACCACGCCGTCGACCAGCACGTGCAGGGGCACCACCCGGACCGAGTGCCGTTCGGCGAAGCCCTCCGGCAGGTGGGCGGTGGAATCCGTGACTACGGCGACCGACACGCCGTCAGCCTACGTGGCCGGGGGCCAGCTCCGGCGCCATCAACACGGACATCGCCTCGCCCACCGCGGCGTGCCCCGGCCAGCCCCAGTGCATGCCGTCCGGGTTGCCCGCGCCGCTCAGCACGTGCTCCCCCACGACGGCTTCGAGGTCCAGCAACGGAACTCCCGCTCGCGAGCTCCACGCCGACATCGCCGCCGCCGCGGCCGGGCGCGCGGTGTGCACGCCGCCGTAGGCCGCCGCGCGGTGGACCGACGGCAGCCAGCCGAAGATCGGCAGCTCGGGCCGCAGGACGCGCAGCGCGCCCACGGCGGTGTCGAGGTACTGCACGGTGAGCTTGGCCGGCAGCACCGCGGGCTTGCCGCGCAGCGCCACCGCCAGCCGCGGTTGCGCCGCGAGGTAGGCCTTGCGCACGACGCGCCGCAGCGGGTCGGGCCGCAGGTAGCGCAGGCCGGTGCGCAGGTAGGTGGGCAACGGCGAGGGCAGCGTGTCCATGCTGCCGATCGCGAACACGACCGCGTCGACGTGGTGCAGGTCGGCCCAGACCCGCGGATCACCGGTCAGCGACCACCAGGCGTCGCGGGCGTTCCAGCCGATGCCCGCGACCAGGTCGGCGGTGCCACCGAGGGCGGCGGCCGCGACATTGGGCCACAGCCGCGGCTCGTCCGCGGCGCAGGGTCCTTCGGGACCGTGAAAGCTCAGCGAATCGCCGAACACCAGCAGGCGCGGCCCCATCGGCTAGCCGTGCATCCCCGCGTTGTAGGCGTGCAGCCGCCACTTCCCGTCGCGACGGCCCAGCTCGACCCAGTGGCAGTTCGAGATCCCGCCGAGGGACGGCCAGGTCGTGACCGGCAGGTTCAGCAGCCGCGCGGTCAGCGCGATGATCAGCCCGCCGTGCGCGGCCAGCAGCACGGTGTCGCCCGCCGCGGAGTTGGCCTGCTGCAGGTCGGTGACGACTTCGCCCGCGCGGTCGGCGACGTCGACGCGGCTCTCGCCGCCCGGAGGCGCCCAGGTCGCGTCGGTGCGCCAGCGGTCGCGTTCACCGGGGTAGGCCTGGTCGACCTCCTCGCCGGTGAGCCCCTGCCATTCGCCCAGGTGCGTCTCGCGCAGCCGCTTGTCGATGCGCAGCGGGACGCCGATGGCATCGGTGAGCACGGTGGCGGTGTCGGTGGCCCGGCGCAGGTCGGAGGCGATGACGAGATCCGGGGAGAAGCGGGCCAGTGCGGGCACCGCGAACCGGGCCTGGTTCCAGCCGCGGGGGGTCAGCGCCGAGTCGAGGTGACCCTGCATCCGCCCGGCGGCGTTGTAGTCCGTCTCGCCGTGACGCCAGAGCACCAGCCGCCGCGGGCTCACGGGACGTCCGGGTCCTCGTCGGCGGGTGGCTCCTCGAGACCTTCCACCTCGATGCGCGGGCAGTCCTTCCAGAGCCGCTCGAGGCCGTAGAAGGTGCGCTCTTCGACGTGCTGGACGTGCACGACGACGTCGACGTAGTCGAGCAGCACCCAGCGCCCTTCGCGGGCGCCTTCGCGGCGGACCGGCTTGTGGCCGCTCTCCCGCAGTTTTTCCTCGACGTTGTCGACGATCGCGCCGACGAGGCGCTCGTTGGACGCGGAGGCGATGACGAAGGCGTCGGTGATGACGAGCTGTTCGGACACGTCCAGCACGACGACGTCGCTGGCCTTCTTGTCCGCCGCCGCGTGGGCGGCCGCTACGGCCAGCTCTCGAGCCTCGGACGTGGCTGCCACAGTGCTCCTTTTCGGATCGGGTTCGCCCGAGAAGGGTACCCGCAGGCACCGACAGTGGTTCAGTCGCTCTTCCGGTACAGGTCGTTCTTGGCGATGTAGCGGACGACGCCGTCGGGGACGAGGTACCAGACCGGCTCCCCGCGTTCGACCCGATCGCGGCAGCCGGTGGACGAAATGGCCATCGCGGTGACCTCGACGAGGCTCACCTTGCCGCTGGGCAGGTGGTGGGAGTTGAGCCGGTAACCGGGCCGCGTGACGCCGATGAAGTGCGCGAAGTCGAACAGCTCGTCGGCCTTGTGCCAGGTCAGGATCTGTTCGAGGGCGTCGGCGCCGGTGATGAAGAAGAGCTCGTCGTCGGGGTACTGGGCGTGCAGGTCGCGCAGGGTGTCGACGGTGTAGGTCGGGCCGCCGCGGTCGATGTCCACGCGGCTGACCGAGAAGACCGGGTTGGACGCGGTCGCGATCACCGTCATCAGGTAGCGGTCCTCGGCCTTGGTCACCTCGCGGGCGGTCTTCTGCCACGGCTGCCCGGTGGGGACGAAGATCACCTCGTCGAGCTCGAATCGGGACTGGACCTCGCTGGCCGCGACGAGGTGGCCGTGGTGCACGGGGTCGAAGGTGCCGCCCATGACCCCGATCCGCCGTGGTGACATGACCGCAGAGCCTATAAGGCGCAGCGCCGGGAAGCCCGGTGCTCTTCGCCACCTCGCCCGACCGGGCCGCAACCTGTGATTTGGATCACAATACGGCCCGTATGCGTCGCGAACGCTCCGTTCGCGACGCCGCCGATTCCCGATCTGTCGGTGGGATGGGGTAGACGTGGGGACGTGGACACGACCAGCACCACCTCACCACTCCGCGACCGCGCCGAGACCCTCCTCCGGGCACTGGCCGGCGACTCGGCGAAGCTGCGCGAAGACCAATGGACCGCCATCGAGGCCTTGGTCGCGCAGCGGCGCCGCGCGCTGGTCGTGCAGCGCACCGGGTGGGGCAAGTCGGCGGTGTACTTCCTGGCCACGGCGTTGCTGCGGGAGCAGGGCAGCGGGCCGACGGTCATCGTCTCGCCCCTGCTGGCGCTGATGCGCAACCAGATCTCCGCGGCGGCGCGCGCCGGGATCCACGCGGCGACGATGAACTCCGCGAACGCGCAGGAGTGGGACCAGGTCCAGGCGTCGGTCGCGGCCGGCGAGGTGGACGTCCTGCTGGTCAGCCCCGAACGGCTGAACAACCCGGACTTCCGCGACAACGTGCTGCCGAAGCTGACCGCGAGCACCGGCCTGCTGGTGGTCGACGAGGCGCACTGCATTTCGGACTGGGGCCACGACTTCCGGCCGGACTACCGGCGGCTGCGCACCCTGCTGGGTGATCTGCCGGAGGGCGTGCCGGTGCTGGCGACGACGGCGACCGCGAACGACCGCGTGGTCACCGACGTCGCCGAGCAGCTGGGCCTCGGCACCGGCGCGGACACGCTGGTGCTGCGCGGCAGCCTCGACCGGGAAAGCCTGCGGCTGTCGGTGTGCCGGCTGCCGACGTCCCAGGCGCGGCTGGCCTGGCTCGCCGAGCACCTGGCCGAGCTGCCGGGCTCCGGGATCATCTACACGCTGACCGTGGCGGCGGCGCACGACGTCGCTTCACTGCTGAAGGACCGCGGGTACCCGGTGGCGGCCTACACCGGCAAGACCGACCCGGCCGATCGGCAGGCGGCCGAAGACGACCTGCTCGCCAACCGCGTCAAGGCCCTGGTCGCGACGTCCGCGCTGGGCATGGGGTTCGACAAGCCGGATCTGGGGTTCGTCGTGCACCTCGGCGCGCCGTCGTCCCCGATCGCCTACTACCAGCAGGTCGGCCGCGCCGGGCGTGGCGTGGAACGCGCCGAGGTCGTGCTGCTGCCCGGTGAGGAGGACAAGGCGATCTGGGCGTACTTCGGGTCGCTGGCCTTCCCCGACGAGCTGCGGGTGACGCAGGTGCTGAACACCCTCGCGTACGCCGACCGTCCACTGTCGACGGCCGCGCTGGAGCCGTCGGTCGAGCTGTCCCGGTCACGGCTGGAAATGGTGCTCAAGGTGCTGGACGTCGACGGCGCCGTCCGCCGCGTGAAGGGCGGCTGGACGAGCACGGGCGAGGAGTGGCAGTACGACCGCGGGCGGTACCGGCGGGTCGCGGAGGCGCGCGACCGGGAGCAGGAGGCGATGCTCGGCTACCTCGCCACCGGCGGCTGCCGGATGGAGTACCTGCGGCGGCAGCTCGACGACCCCGAGGCGGCGCCGTGCGGGCGGTGTGACAACTGCACCGGGCAGCACTGGGACACGACGGTGGCCGACGACGTCGCCGAAGCAACCCGCGAGCGGCTCCAGCGGCCGGGTGTCGAGGTCGCCCCGCGGAAGCAGTGGCCGACCGGGATGTCCTCTTTGGACGTTCCGGTTTCCGGCCGGATCTCCGCCGACGACCAGGCCGAGCCGGGCCAGGTGCTCGGGCGGCTCACCGACGTCGGCTGGGGCAACCGGCTGCGGGAGCTCGTCGGCCCCCAGGCGCAGGACGCCGAGGTACCGGACTCGGTGTTCAAGGCGTGCGTGCAGGTGCTCGCCGGCTGGCAGTGGGCGCAACGGCCGGTCGCCGTCGTCGCGGTGCCGTCGTCGACGCGGCCGCAACTGGTGTACAGCCTGGCGACGCGGCTGGCCGAAATCGGCAGGCTCGACTTCCTCGGCGCGCTCGACGCCGAGGGGCCGCCGCCGCGTCAGGCGAACAGCGCGCAACGGCTGGCCGACCTGTGGCGGCGGATGAGCGTGCCCGCGGACCTCGCGCAGACGCTGCCGGGCGGGCCGATCCTGCTGGTGGACGACGTCATCGACACCGGCTGGACGATGACGCTGGCCGCGCGGCTGCTGCGGCGGGCCGGGGCGCCCGCGGTACTGCCGTTCGCGTTGGCCAGCACGGCCTGAGGGGAGGAGGCAGGCGGTAAACCCTTCGTCATCGGCCGGTCACGCTCGCTACGCTGCGGGCTTTCGTGACCGAGCCGAAGGAGGGACACCGTGCAGCAGACCGCCGACGTTACCGAGGAACTGGCGCGCCGCGTGGTGGCCGCCGCCGGTCAGGCACTGGACGTCGAACTGACCCCGGAACAGGCGCTGGTCCAGGCGTCCCCGCGGGAAGGCGTCGACTTCCAGGCCAACCTCGCGATGAGCCTGGGCAAGCAGCTCGGCCGTCCGCCGCGCGAGGTCGCCGCGCTCATCGCCGGAGCGCTGGAGCTCGACGGGATCGCCGATCCGCCGGAAGTCGCCGGGCCGGGCTTCCTGAACTTCGTGGTGCGCCGGGATTGGCTCGAAGAGCGCACCGGCGCACTGCTCGGTGATCCTCGCCTCGGTGTGCCGGAAACTCCCGCACCCCGGCGGATCGCGCTCGACTACAGCAGCCCGAACGTGGCCAAGGAAATGCACGTCGGGCACCTGCGCTCGTCCGTGATCGGCGACGCACTCGCCCGCCTGCTGCGGTTCGCCGGCCACGAAGTGCTGCCGCACAACCACCTCGGCGACTGGGGCACGCCGTTCGGCATGCTCATCGAGCACCTCCTCGACGTCTCCGCCGGGCAACGTGCCATCGCCGACCTCGACGCCTTCTACCGCGAAGCACGCAGGAAGTTCGACAGCGACGAAGAGTTCGCGACTCGGGCGCGGACTCGTGTCGTCAAGCTGCAGAGCGGCGACGAACACACCCTCGCCGTCTGGCAGGAGCTCGTCGACGAGTCGACCCGGCACTTCAACGAGGTCTACGACCTGCTCGGGATCTCCTTGACTAACAAGGACATCTACGGCGAAAGCTTCTACAACCCCTACCTCGCCGCAGTTGTCGCCGACCTCGAGGCAGCCGGTCTGACCGAAGTCAGCGACGGCGCGATCTGCGTGTTCCCCGAAGGATTCCGCAACCGCGACGGCGACCGGCTGCCGCTGATAGTCCGCAAGCGCGACGGCGGTTACGGGTACGCCGCCACGGACCTGGCGACCGTCCGGTACTGGACCGCTGAACGCGGCGCCACCGACCTGCTCTACGTCGTCGGAACGCCGCAGGCCCAGCACTTCGCGATGGTGTTCGCCGCCTGCCGCGCCGCGGGCTGGCTGACCGGGCACGCCGAGCACGTCGGCTTCGGCACGGTGCTGGGCGCGGACGGCAAGGCCGTGCGGACCCGGGCCGGCGAAACCGTCAAGCTGGTGGACCTGCTCACCGAAGCCGTGACGCAGGCCGCCGCGGTCGTCGCCGAACGCAGTGAGCTCGACGCGGCGGGGCAAGCCGAAGTCGCCCGGGCGCTCGGCATCGGCGCGGTCAAGTACGCGGACCTGTCCGGTGACCGGGAGCGGGACTACGTCTTCGCCTGGGACCGGATGCTCGCCAAGGAGGGCAACACCTCGGTGTACCTCCAGTACGCGCACGCGCGGACGCAGTCGATCCTGCGGAAGGCGGGCGGACTGCCCGAAGGCACCGACGTTCTGCTTGAAGCGCCGGCGGAACGGGCGTTGGCCCTGAAGCTGCTCAGGTTCGGCGAAGCATTGAAGGCGGCGACAAGCGCGTACGCGCCGCACAAGCTCTGTACTTACCTGTACGAAACCGCCGTCGCCTTCTCGCGGTTCTTCGAGGAATGTCCCGTGCTGAAGGCGTCTTCGCCGGAGTTGCGGGCGTCGCGGCTGAGGTTGACGGCGCTGACGTCACAGGCACTCGTTCTCGGGCTCGAACTGCTCGGCATCGAAGCGCCCGAACGGCTTTAGCGGGCGGCGAGGAGCGCCACCAGTTCGTCCGCCAGACTGCGGTCGACCGGTTCGCGCGTCGCGAGGAGCCGGTACCAGAGCGTCCCGAACACGACGTCGAGCACCGTGCCGGGGCGCACGCCGTCCGGGAGTTCGCCACGCTCGCCGGCGCGGTCGACGAGCGTGGCGAGCGCGTCGCGGCGACGGAACAGGAAGTCCTCGCGGAAGCGTTTGCCGAACTCCGGGTCGATCTGCGCCTGGGCCATCAGCGCCCGGAGCGTGTCCGCGACCGGGGACTTCCCGCCCAGCTCGAAAGTGCTGCCCAGGAACCGGGCCAGGTCGGCGCGGAAGGAGCCCTGGTCGGGGACGGGGATCTGCAGGTCCGCCTTCGTCGCGAGCGCGTCGAGCAGGACGTCGGCCTTCGACGGCCACCAGCGGTAGATCGTCTGCTTGCCGACGCCCGAACGGGCGGCGATGCCTTCGATGGTCAGTGCGCCGTAGCCGGCCTCCGCGACCAGTTCGAGGGTCGCGGCGAGGATCGCCAGCCGGCTCTGCTCACTGCGCTTGCGGCCGGGGCGGGACTGGTCGGTCATGGGATCCGATGGTAGCGTCAATTTCGAAACGAGACGTACCGGTTCGAAATGGGGAACAAGCATGAGCATCGCTCTCGTGGCCGGCGGCACTTCGGGCATCGGCCTGGCGACCGCGCGACGGCTGCAGCAGCGGGGATACGACGTCCACGTCACCGGACGGGGCAAGGAGCGCCTCGATGAGGTGGCCGCGAGCGACCCATCGCTGACCGGACACCAGGCCGACGGCGGCGACGCCACGGCGATGGGCGCGCTGGCGTCGTCGCTGGGAACGGTCGACGTGCTGGTCGTGAGCCTGTCCGGCGCGGAAGGCATGGGGCCGGTCGAGACGCTGGACCTCGCCATGCTGCGGCGGGCGTTCGACGCGAAGTTCTGGGCCCACCTGACGACGATCCAGGCCGTGCTGCCGCACCTGGCGGCGGCCGGGTCGATCACCCTGCTCAGCGCGATCACGGCCCGGGCGGCGATGGCCGGCACGGCCGGGATCGGCGCGCTGAACGCGGCGATCGAGGGGCTGGTCAAGCCGTTGGCGGTCGAGCTGGCGCCGAGGCGGGTGAACGCCGTGTCGCCGGGAGTGGTCGACACGGCGTGGTGGAGCGGGTTCCCGCCGGAAATGCGGGAGGGATTCTTCGCGCAGACGGCGGCGGCGATCCCGGTCCGCCGCGTCGCGACGGCGGACGATGTCGCGGAGGTGGTGACGCTGGCGGCCACAAACCCGAATTTGACGGGGACGGTCCTGGAAACCGACGGCGGGGCCCGCCTGGTCTCGCTGGGCTGAGGACAGGCGGGCACTTTCACGTGAAAGTGCCCACCTGGGGTGGGTCAGCGGCGGAGGGGGACGAGGTCGTCGGCGTGGACGACCTCGCGGCGCTGCTCGGCCGGGAGTTCGGGGGTCGAGCGGCCGATCAGGTCCGGGAGCTCCGTCGCGTCGAAAGCGACCACTCCGCGGGCCACCGGGCGGTCCTTGGTGTCGACCAGGTCGACCACGTCGCCGGCCTGGAAGTCGCCGTCCACGCCGGTGATGCCCGCCGCCAGGAGGGATCTGCGGCGGCGGACCACCGCGGTCACGGCACCGTCGTCGAGGCGGAGCTTGCCCGTGGTGTCCGCCGCGTAGCCCAGCCAGAACCGGCGGGCCGACAGGCGCGTGTCCGCCGGGGCGAACGCCGTTCCCGGGGAAGCCGAGGTCAACGCCGCCGAGGCTTCCGAGGCCGCCGCCAGCAGGACCGGAATACCCGCTCCCGCCGCTGTGCGGGCGGCCGCGAGCTTGGACACCATGCCGCCGGTTCCCAGGCCGGAGCTGGACATGCCGACCGAGATACCGTCCACATCGGATTCCGAGAGGACCTCGGTCAGCTTGCGGGTCGCGCCGCCGCGGGGGTCGCCGTCGTACAGGCCGTCCACATCGGACAGAAGAACGAGCGCGTCGGCGCCGATCAGGTGGGCCACCAGGGCAGCCAGGCGGTCGTTGTCGCCGAAGCGGATTTCCTCGGTGGCCACCGTGTCGTTCTCGTTGACCACCGGGACCGCGCCCAGCGCCAGCAGCCGGGAAAACGTCCGCTGCGCGTTGCGGTAGTGCGACCGTCGGACGACGTCGTCCGACGTCAGCAGCACCTGCCCGACCGTCAGCGAGTACCGCCCGAACGACTCGGCGTACGCGTGCGCCAGCGCCAGCTGCCCGACGCTCGCCGCCGCCTGCTGCGTGGCCAGGTCACGCGGGCGTTTGCCCAGCGACAACGGGGCCAGCCCGGCCCCGATCGCCCCCGAGGACACCAGGACGATCTGGGTCTCCCGGGCGACGCGCTCGGCGATCGCGTCGACCAGCGCGTCCAGGCGGCCCACGTCGAGCCCGCTGCCCGCCGTGGTCAGGGCCGACGAACCGACCTTGACGACCAGCCGGCGAGCAGAAGCGATCGCCTCGCGAGTGCCGCTCACTCGTCGACGTCCAAGTCGTCCTCGAGCTCGTCCGAACCCTCACGCCGGACCCGGCGGGCTTCCTTGCGCTCGGCCGCGCCGACCCGGTCGCTGCGCTCCAGCCGGACGTCGGTGCCGCGCCCGGACAGGTGCATCGCCACCGAAGGCGTCGACGGCTCCCACTCGAACTGGACGTCGCCGATCGTGACCGGGCTGCCCGGCCTCGCGCCGAGCTTCGCCAGCTCGTCCTCGACGCCGAGGCGGTTGAGACGGTCGGCGAGGTAGCCGACGGCCTCGTCGTTGCCGAAGTCGGTCTGCCGGATCCACCGTTCCGGACGCGCGCCGCGCACGATGAACGCGCCTTCTTCCTCCGGGTCGACCTCGACGGTGAAGCCGGAGTCGTCGACGGCCAGCGGCCGCAGGACGATCTTCTCCGGCTCCAGCACCGGCTGCGCCTCGCGGTACTTGTCGACGATCGCGGCCAGCGCGAACGTCAGCTCCCGCAGCCCCTTGCGCGACGCCGTCGAAACCTCGAACACCTGAAGGCCGCGGGCTTCGAAGTCGGGGCGGACGAACTCGGCGAGCTCGGCCGCCTCCGGGACGTCGATCTTGTTGAGAACGACGACACGCGGGCGTTCTTCGAGCTTCCCGCCCAGGCTCGGCGTGTACTTCGCGAGCTCCGCCTCCAGCGCGTCCACATCGGACAGCGGGTCGCGGCCCGGCTCCAGCGTCGCGCAGTCGACGACGTGCACCAGCACCGCGCAGCGTTCGATGTGGCGGAGGAAGTCCAGGCCCAGGCCCTTGCCCTCGGACGCGCCGGGGATCAGGCCGGGCACGTCGGCCATCGTGAACACCGTGTCGCCGCCGGTGATCACGCCGAGGTTCGGGACCAGCGTGGTGAACGGGTAGTCGGCGATCTTCGGCTTGGCCGCGGACAGCACCGAGATCAGCGACGACTTGCCGGCGGACGGAAACCCGAGCAGGCCGACGTCGGCGACCGAGCGCAGCTCCAGCGTCAGGCTGCGGGCCTCCCCCGGCTCGCCCAGCAGCGCGAACCCCGGGGCCTTGCGGGCCTTCGACGACAACGCCGCGTTGCCGAGGCCACCGCGGCCGCCCTGGGCGGCGACGAAGGTGGTGCCCGGGCCGATCAGGTCGGCGACCATCTCGCCGTCTTCGGTGAACACGACGGTGCCGGACGGCACCTTCATCACCAGCGACTCCCCCGCCGCGCCGGCCCGGTTGCTGCCCTGGCCCATCTTGCCGTTGCCGGCCTTGGCGTGCGGGCGGAAGTGGAAGTCGAGCAGGGTGTGCACGTTCGGGTCGACGACCAGCAGGACGTCGCCGCCGTTGCCGCCGTTGCCGCCGTCCGGGCCGCCGAGGGGCTTGAACTTCTCGCGGTGCACCGAGGCACAGCCGTTGCCCCCGTCACCGGCGGTCAGGTGGATGACCGCGCGGTCCACGAACCGGGACGCCATGACTTGCCTCTTTCACTCGCGAACGGGGAACACACAAAACAAACGAGGGGTGGCACCGGATATTCCGGCCCCACCCCTCGTCAGAGGTCTAGATCGAAGCCGGGACTCAGGCTTCGACCGGCACGATGTTGACCGTCTTGCGGCCACGCTTCTCGCCGAACTGGACCGCACCGGCGGCCAGGGCGAACAGCGTGTCGTCGCCGCCACGGCCGACGTTCACGCCGGGGTGGAACTTGGTGCCGCGCTGGCGGATGAGGATCTCGCCCGCGTTGACTTCCTGGCCGCCGAAGCGCTTCACGCCGAGGCGCTGCGCGTTCGAGTCACGACCGTTGCGGGAGCTGGACGCACCCTTCTTGTGAGCCATAGCTCAGCCCTCTTTCTACAAAACGAAGATCCGGAGAAACCCTTACAGGGAGATGGCGGTGACCTCGACGCGGGTCAGCTTCTGCCGGTGACCCTGGCGCTTGTGGTAGCCCGTCTTGTTCTTGAACTTGTGGATCCGGATCTTCGGACCCTTGGTCTGCTCGACGACCTTGCCGGTGACCGAGACCTTCGCCAGCGCGTCGGCGTCCGTGGTGACATCGCCACCGTCGACGTACAAAACGGCGGGGAGGATGTGCTCGGTGCCCGGCTCGCCCTCGAGCTTCTCGACCTCGACGACGTCGCCGACGGCCACCTTGTACTGCTTGCCGCCGGTCTTGACGATCGCGTACGCCGACACGGAAGTCTCCTGCATTACTCGACAATGGGTGGGGGCTCCGCGCGATCGGCCCACCTTGTGGAACGGCGGTCCTGGACTCGCGCAGGCGACCTGCTCTGGTGGCAGGCCGTACTACAGGTTACGTGGGGTGCCCCGGTGCGTTACCACCGGGGTCCCCCTAGTCGTTCACTTGCTCTGGTCGGAGGCGTGCACCGGCGGGCCCGCCGGCCGCGACGCCGCCCGGCGCGGACGGCGCCGGGTGGAGCGCACCGCCGGTTCGGGCACGCTGACCTCGGCGTCGGTGACCGGCTCCTCGGCCGGCTCCGGCGCCGAAGACCGCTCGACCTCGGGCTCCTCGTCCTGCGGCACCGGCACCTCGTCCGCCTCGGTGGTCACCGGGGTGCCGGCGACCTCCTGGGCGGGCTCGGCGGGCGGCTCGGCCGCCACCGGCGTCTCGTCGGCCTCCGTGGTCGCCGGGACGTCCGCGACCTCCCTGGCCGGCTCCGGGGCGAGTCCGTTGCCGTTCAGCGCGCCCTGGTCGTGCTCCTTGGCGGCCTTCGAGGCGTTGGCCACCGCCGCCACCGCGGACGCGATCGACTCTCGCCGCTCCGGCGGCGGAACCGCGTGCACCTCGGCCTTGGCGGCTTCGGCCTGCTCCTTGGCGGCCTCCTCGCCCTTGCCGCGGCCCCGCGACCGGCGGGAGCTCTTCTCCCCGCCGCCACTGTTGCCGCCGCCGTTGCCGTTCCCGCCGTGGGACGGCGCCGAGCCGCCGCTCGTGCGCTGGATCTCGGTGGAGACGAGCACGCCCCGGCCCTTGCAGTGCTCACACGGCGTCGAGAACGCCTCCAGCAGGCCGGTGCCGATCTTCTTGCGGGTCATCTGGACCAGGCCGAGCGAGGTGACCTCGGCGACCTGGTGGCGCGTGCGGTCGCGACCGAGGCACTCGGTGAGGCGGCGCAGCACCAGCTCGCGGTTGGACTCGAGCACCATGTCGATGAAGTCGATGACGATGATGCCGCCGATGTCCCGCAGCCGGAGCTGGCGGACGATCTCCTCCGCCGACTCCAGGTTGTTGCGGGTCACCGTCTCCTCGAGGTTGCCACCCGAACCGGTGAACTTACCGGTGTTGACGTCGATCACCGTCATCGCCTCGGTGCGGTCGATGACCAGGTAGCCACCCGAAGGGAGCCAGACCTTCCGGTCGAGGGCCTTGGTGATCTGCTCGTCGATCCGGTGGTCGGCGAACGCGTCGCCGGTGCCGGTGTAGCGCTTGAGGCGCTCGGTGAGCTCCGGGGCGACGTGGCTGACGTAGCCGTTGATCGTCTCCCAGGACCGGTTGCCCTGGATCTCCAGCTTGGTGAAGTCCTCGGTGAAGAGGTCACGCACGACCTTGACCAGCAGGTCCGGCTCTTCGTAGAGCATGGTCGGCGCGCCGCCCTTCTTGCCGGAACCGGCGGCGGCCTTCTCCTTGATGACGTCCCACTGGGCCTTCAGGCGGTCGACGTCGCGGCCCAGCTCCTCCTCGCCGATGCCCTCGGAGGCGGTGCGGATGATGACGCCCGCGTCCTCCGGGACGATCCGCTTGAGGATGTCCTTGAGCCGGCGGCGCTCGTTCTCCGGCAGCTTGCGGGAGATGCCGGTGGCGCCGCCCGCGGGCACGTAGACGAGGAAGCGACCGGGCAGCGAGATCTGCGTGGTCAGCCGGGCGCCCTTGTGCCCGACCGGGTCCTTGGTCACCTGGACCAGCACGGAGTCGCCGGTGGACAGCGCCTGCTCGATCTTGCGGGCCTTGCCCTCCAGGCCGGCGGCGTCCCAATCGACCTCGCCGGCGTACAGCACGGCGTTGCGGCCGCGGCCGATGTCGATGAACGCGGCCTCCATGCTCGGCAGCACGTTCTGGACGCGGCCGAGGTAGACGTTGCCGACGATCGAGCCGGAGCCCGACTGCGTCACGAAGTGCTCGACGAGGACGCCGTCCTCCAGCACCGCGATCTGGGTGGAGTCGCCGTGCTCGGCGACGACCATCGTGCGCTCGACCGACTCGCGCCGGGCCAGGAACTCGGCCTCGGACAGGATCGGGGCGCGGCGGCGGCCCGCCTCGCGGCCGTCACGGCGGCGCTGGCGCTTGGCCTCCAGCCGGGTCGACCCGCGGACGCTGCGCACCTCGTCGCGCGCCGGGCGCTCGGGCTGCTCGGCCTTCGCCTGACGGACGTGCGTGACGGTGTTGGGCGGGTCGTCAGTGGTCTCGGCCTCGTCGCCGTCCGAGCCCTTGCGGCGACGACGGCGGCGGCGACGGCGGCTGCCGCCTTCCCCCTCGTCGGCGTCGCTCTCGGCATCCGAAGACACGGACGACTCGGCGTCCTCGGCCTCTTCGGTGTCCGCTTCGGGCTTTTCGTCGCCGTTGCGGCTCTTGCGGCGCGGCTGCTCCTCGGCCTGGTCGTCCTCGGTTTCGGCGGTCTCGTCGCCGCCCTCGGCACCCTTGCCCCGGCCACGGCCGCGACGGCCCCGGCGGCGGCGACGGCGGCTGCCGCCGTCCTCGTCCTCGTCCGCCCCGGAGTCGGCCGACGGCGTGGTGTCCTCGGCCTCTTCCTCGGCAACCTCGCGTTCGGGGCGCGCCGGCGGCTCCGCGAACGGGTCGGCCGGCTTGCGGACCGGCTTGGCGGCGGGCTCGGCCGGCTCCGGCGGCAGGAAGACCGGGGACGGCGCGGCGAACACCGGCAGGTGGGCGCGGGCCTTCTGCCGCGGCCGCGGCTTCTCGGCCTCGGCGACCGGCACCTCGGGCACCGGAACCTCGGGCACCGGCGGGCGGGTCTGCTCGGGCTGGGCCGGCGCGGCGGACTCGGGGGACTCGGCGACCGTGTCTTCGGTCTCACCGGGCGCGAAGGCCTCGGCCACCTTGAGCGCCACGTCCCTGGTCACGCTCGACTGCGCGCTGCGCACGCTTTCGCCCAGCTCGGCGAGCTTCGCGAGGACGTCCCGGCTGTGCGACTGGAGCAGCTTGGCCAGCGCGTGCACCCGAATCCGGGGCGGCAGGTCGGCCAGCGGGCCGCCCGTGGGTGCGGCGGGATTCCCGCCGGTGTGCTCGGCGGGTGTTTCCGCGTTCGACATAGGACACCTTTCGCCCCCGGGCGCGTCTGCCGGTTCGCACCGGCAGGGACGCGGCCGCGCAGGGGCCCCTTTCTGATCGTTGCCGCCGTGGTGGTCACCAGCGGCGGGAATCCTTGCCCGGCAACCGGGCGCCGCACCACCGCTGCCGATGGGGCGCAACCCGGTCAAAGGTCTGCTCGGCGGCGTGCGAGGCACTTGCGGCCCCCGGGCCGCCCGCCACGTCGTCCAGCCGCCCGGTTCTCGGGCGGCGACGCGCGCCACGGGAGTTCACGCACATCACCGGGCCACAACGCCGCAGGCAGCACCTCTCACGTGCGCCCCACGGCCCAGCGGCCACCCCGAGTATCCCACACCGGGTGACCACTCCGGTGTACTCGGTACCTCCCGCAGGCACCCGGGCGTGCCGTACCGCCCCCACCTGCCCCACGGCCGGGGGAACTTCGCCGCAGCGCTTGTCCGCCGGGCACGCGGTGGCTACGGTGCGGCTCGGGGTGACCGGGATCTCGCGCGCCGGCACCCGCGGTTCCTGCATCCGGTGGGAGGTCCGGTGTCCCTGCTGGCGCGGCCGCTGCGAGCGGCCGTGTGCACCGTCCTGGTGCTTTCGGGATGCGTCACCGCCGGTCCGGCGGCGGCCGGCGAGTCCGGCTGCGCCCACGGCCGGGCCCTGCGTTACGTCGTCACCTTCGACCGCGGCACCCCCGAGGCCGCGGCCCACGCGGAGATCGACGGTGCCTGCGGCGCCACCACCGTCTACTACCCCCAGATCGCCGTCGCGGTCGCGACCTCGGGCGACCCGGGCTTCGGCGCGCGGATCGGGCTCGACCGGGCCTTCAGCGCGCAGGCCGAGCGGCTGGCCGCGCAGCGCGTCGCCGAGGTCAAGCCGCAGCCCGCGCGGGCCGCGCTGCCGGCGACCGACCCCGCGAAGGTGCCCACGGCCGACCTGAGCGGACGGCAGTGGGACATGCGGATGATCGACGCCCCGGCCGGGACGACCGGGGTCGCCGGCAGCCGGGACGTCGTCGTCGGCGTGCTCGACTCCGGCATCGACCCAGACCACCCCGACCTGAGCGACGCCGTCGACCGCGACGACTCCGCCGGCTGCCTGACCGGTGCCCCCGACCGGTCGCCGTCGGCGTGGGTGCCGACGACGTCGGTGCACGGCACGCACGTGGCGGGGATCATCGCGGCGGCCGACGACGGGCGCGGTGTGACGGGAGTGGCACCCGGGGTGCGGGTGGCGTCGGTGAAGGTGATCGACGACCGCGGCTACGCCGACCCGGAAGCCGCGGTGTGCGGGCTGATGTGGGCGGCCTCCCGGCACATGCGGGTCACGAACAGCAGTTTCTTCGTCAACCCGTGGACGCTGTCGTGCATCCGCGGCAGCGACCGCGGGGTGGTGCACGAGGTGCTGGCCCGCGCGGTCGAGTACAGCACGTCGGCGGGCACGGTGAACGTCGCGGCGGCGACGAACGAGGCCGTGGACCTGACGCCGTCGGCGCGTTCGGGGGCGCGCGGGGCGAGCAGCGGGTGCGAAGCCCTGCCGGCCGGGCTGCGGGACGTCGTCGCGGTGTCGGCCGTCGGCCCGGACCGGGTGAAGGCGGGGTACAGCTCGTACGGCCTCGGCGTGATCGACGTCACGGCGCCGGGCGGGGAGACCGGCGAGTGCGTGCTGTCGACGGTGCCGGGCGGGTACGCGCCGCTGTGCGGGACGTCGATGGCGGCGCCGCACGTCACCGGGGTGCTGGCGCTGCTGGCGTCCGCCGCGCCCGAGGCCCGGCCGCGGCAGCTGCGGCGGACGCTCGAGGCGCAGGCGACGCCGATGCCGTGCCCGGCCGACTACGACCTGACCGGAGACGGGCTCCAGGACGCCTACTGCGCCGGGTATGAGGGGTACAACGGGTTCTACGGGCACGGGATGGTGCACGTCCCGGCGCCCGCAGCCCGGCCGGGTGGGGAGCCCGACCAGGCCAGGTGACCGCCGGCCCTGGTTACGGTCTGCCGGTCCCCTGTCCGATCCGGCCCGTGCGCGAAGCCGGATCTTGCGTGATCGGGACCGGATCTCGCGTGATCGGAGGCGGAACTCGCGTGATTGGGCGGGCATCTCGCGTGATTGGGCGGGCATCTCGCGTGATTGGCGGGGCATCTCGTCAGGTCAGGAGGAGCTTCGCGATCCGGCGTGTCGAGGCCCAGAGGCCGAGCGCGCCCAGCAGGACCAGGTACGCGAGGTTGATCAGCATGCCGCCCGAGAGCAGGCCGGTCGCGAGGCCGCGCATCAGCTCGATCGCGTGGTAGAGCGGGAGGCAGCGGACCACCCACTGCAGCGCTTCCGGGTACACCGACAGCGGGTAGAAGGTCGTCGCGAAGAGGAACATCGGGGTCAGGATCAACTGGATGTAGTCGAACTGGGCCGTCGAACGCAGGAACGTCACCAGGGCCATGCCGATCGCCGAGAACGCCAGGCCCACCAGCAACGCCGCCGGGACCATCAGCAGCGCCCACCACGAGCTCAGCAGGCCCATCGCCGCCGCGATCGCGAGGAACGCGACCGCGTAGATGCCGCCGCGGGTGATCGCCCAGCCGATCTCGCCCAGTGCCACGTCCAGCGGGCCGATCGGGGTCGCCAGCATCGCGTCGTACAACTTGGCGTAGCGGAGCTTGAAGAACAGGTTGTAGGTCGATTCGAACACGGCGCCGTTCATCGCCGACGTCGCCAGCAGCGCCGGCGCCACGAACGCCACGTAGCTCATCGGGCGCCCGTCCGGGCCGGCCACCTCGGTGACCAGCTTGCCGAACCCGACCTGGAACGCCAGCAGGTAGAGGAACGGCTCGGTGGCACCGGCCAGGAACAGCAGCCAGTTGGCGCGGGACACCATGACCGAGCGTTCGACGAGCATGCGGGCGCGGCCCGCGTACAACGCCGGCGGGAGGACGCGCAGCAGGAGCCCGGCGCGGGCCTCGACGGTCGTCATCTCAGACCACCAGCCTCCGGTAGAAGGCCCGGTGCGCGAGCGCCCACCCGGCCGCGAACAACGCCGCCAGCACCGCGAAGTGGCCGAGCATCGCCCAGCCGCCGATGCCGCCGACGCTCACCCCGCGGGCCAGCTGCGTGCCGTGCCACAGCGGGGACAGCCAGGCCAGCCAGCGGATCGCCGCCGGCAGCTGGGAGATCGGGAAGAACGTGCCGGAGAACAACGTCATCGGCATCACGACGAACCGGAAGATCAGCCCGAACCGCTGGCCCTCGTCGAAGGTGCTCGCCGCGAACGCGGCCATCGGCGTGGTGCAGGCGAGGCCGGTGACGGTGCCGGCCAGGACGACCAGCAGCACGCCCGGCCCGGTCCACGCGCCGAAGAACAGCGCGACGAACGCGTAGATCGCGCCCGCCAGCGTCAGGCGCAGCGCCGACCAGATCAGGTGCCCGCCGAACACCTGGCCCGGCGAGACCGGCGTCGCCGTGACGGCCAGGTAGTCCTTCTGCCACTTGAAGCCGGACAGGACGGGGTAGCTCGACTCGCCGACCGCCTGCTGCGCGGCCCCGGCGGCCAGCAGCGCGGGGGCGATGTACTGGAGGTAGGACAGGCCGCCGGTGACCGTGCCGGGCCGCACCTGGGAGCCGAAGCCGAGCCCCATCGCGGCGAGGAACAGCACCGGTTGCAGGCCGGTGGAGTACAAAGTGGACACCCAGTGGCGGCGGTACCAAGTCCAGCGCCCTTCGACCTGCAGCCAGGCGCCCTGCCACTTGCCGACCACCCGGCCGGTCGATTCGACGGTGGTCACGGTCGCCTCCTCTCCCACGCCCCGAGCCACGGGAGACGGCCGTTGACGAGGGTCATCGGCGAACGCTTTCCGCGAGCATGGTTCTCCCCCATCCCGAGTCAGTCGACCAGCGTGCGGCCGGTGAGCCGGAGGAAGACGTCCTCCAGCGAGCTGCGGCGCACCAGGCTCGACAGCGGCCGGACCCCGCGGGAGTGCGCGTGCTCCAGCGCGTCCTCCCCATCGTCGCTGTAGAGCAGGACGCGGTCCGGGAGGATCTCCACGCGCTCCGCCAGCCCCTCCACCTGCTGGGCCGCCCCGACCTGCTCCCCCGGCGCGAACCGCAGCTCGACCACCTCGCGCGTCGAATACCGCCGGATCAGCTCCGCCGGCGAGCCCTCCGCCGCGATGCGGCCGTGGTCCATCACCACCAGCCTGTCGCACAGCTGCTCGGCTTCGTCCATGTAGTGGGTCGTGACGATCAGCGTCGTGCCCTGGGCCTTGAGCCGGAACAGCCGGTCCCACAGCAGGTGCCTCGCCTGCGGGTCGAGGCCCGTGGTCGGCTCGTCGAGCAGGAGCAATTCCGGGTCGTTGACCAGCGAGCGGGCGATGGTCAGCCGCCGTTTCATGCCGCCCGACAGCGGGTCGACCTTGTCGCCGGCTCGGTCGGTGAGCTGGGCGAACTCCAGCAGCTCCTCGGCCTTGCGCCGCGCGGCGGCGCGTGACAGGCCGAAGTAGCGGGCGTAGACGACCAGGTTCTCGCGGACGGTCAGCTCGACGTCCAGGTTGTCCTGCTGCGGCACCACGCCGAGGCGCGCGCGGATACGCGGCCCGGCGGCCTCCGGATCCAGCCCCAGCACGCGCAGTTCGCCGTCGGTGCGGGGCGAGACGCAGGCGATCATCCGCATGGTCGAGGACTTGCCCGCGCCGTTCGGGCCGAGGAATCCGAACGCCTCCCCGCGCCGCACCTCGACATCGATCCCGCGCACGGCTTCGAACGCGCCGAAGCGCTTCACCAGTGCCTTCGCCTGCACCAGTGCCGGTTCCCGGTCCTCCGCATCGTCCACGCTTCGCACCATAGGACCCACCACCGACAAAAACTGAGCGGATTAGCCGCGGACGGTCACCACCAGCGCCGCTGTCACCCCGTTGACCTGCACCGACAGCCGTGCGACACCCGGTCGCAAAGCCGTCAGCACGCCCGACGCCGGGTCGAACGAAACAACGCCCCGGCCGACCTGCCAGTCCGCGCTCACCGGGTAGGCCACCGGCACCTCCCGCGTCCCCTGCCGCACCGAAGCCCGGACGACCGCGCGTTCGCCGCGGGCCAGCGACGACGGCCCGGTCAGCGACAGCGCGTCGACGTTCGGCCGGGTCTCGAACCGCACCGGCTGGGCGCGGTCGGCCGGGTCCACCCGCAGCAGCGTCCAGCCGACGAACCCGCCGTCGCCGGGCGCCGCCGCGGGTGCCTTGCCCGAGTTGCCGTTGACCAGGTACGGCACCCCGTCGACCCGTGACAGCGAGAACACCCCGGCGTGCGACGCCACCGCCGCGGCGGGCTTGCCGGAGGACTGCTCGAACCCGGTCAGCCACCGGGTCAGCAGGGCCGCTTCCTTCCGGTCGCCGAGCTGCGAGTTCCCGGTCGGGCTCGGGTCCTGCACCGGGTGGTGCATGGCGACGACGACCCCGCGGACCGACCGGTCGGCCGCCGCGGAGTCGAGTGCCGACCGCAGCAGCCGGACCTGGTCGAACCCACCGGCCCGCAGCGAACCGCGCGAGGAATCCAGCAGCACCAGCCGGATGCCGCGGACGTCGACGACCCGGTGCGTCACCCCGAAGGCGGCCTGGAAGTTCGCGAGGCCGTTGCCGCCTTCCGCCTCGTGGTTGCCCGGCACGTAGTACCAGGGCACCTTGCCATCGAGCTCTTCGGTGATCACCCGCCGGGCCAGCACGAAGTCGGGTGCCGTGCCGCGGTCGACGAAGTCGCCGTTGATCAGCACGAGGTCCGGTTTCGCCGCGACGGCTTCGCGCAGCGCCCGCCGCGCCTGGGCGACCAGCGGCCCCGCCGGGTCGTCCGCGGTGAACTGGGCGTCGCTGACCACCGCGACCCGCAGGCCGCCGTCCAGGACGCCGTCGGTGACCAGCGCCGGGTCGTGCGGGGCGGGGTCGGCGGGCACGGTCGTCGTCGGCGCCACCTCGAAGGTCAGGTCGTCGAACACCAGCCGGCCTTCGTACTGCTGGTCCGGCACGTTCTCGACGGCGTAGAAGCGCCCCAGGCGCTGTCCCGCGGGCAACCCGGCCGGGATCGTGGCGGTGACGTACTTCCAGCCCGTCCAGTCCACGCTCAGCGAAAGGTCCACAATGGACGCCACGTTCGCGGCGTCGCGCAATTCCGCCCGCAGCCAGGCACCCTGGCCGTCGCCGTTCACCCACAGCCCGATCTTCTGCGTTCCCGGAGGAACCGGAAGCGGCGAAGAAGGCGTCACGTACGCGGCGCGCGTCGCGGTCGTGCCGGTCAGCCGGTAGTCCAGCGCCAGCCCGGCGCCGCCGTCGTGGCCGGGCGCCGCGGAGAGCGCCGCGCCGACGACCGCCGGGAACACCGTGGCCGTCCAGCCCGCCGGGCCGTCCAGCGGCGACGCCACCTTCGCCACGGTGCCGACCGACGCGGCCAGGTGCGTGGTCAGGCCGGCCGCCGAAGCGGTGATCGCCGAAGCGCCGGACGCGGTCAGCGCGGTCACCGCATAGCCGTCGCCGGAGGGTTCGACTCGCACGACCGAGTGGTCGTAGTCGAGCTTGACGTCGTCGGGTTCCAGCCAGGTGCCGTAGCCGTCGGCGTCGTAGCCGTAGACCTTGAACGTGCTGCGCGCGCCCGCGCCCGACAGCGCGACCTGCTCGGTGCTCGTGCCGAGCCGGACCGGCCGGCCCAGCACGGAAAGCGCGGTCTTCCCGGACGCCCGGCCGGAGCGCGCGACGATGTCGACGCCGCCCGGGTGGTGCCCCGTGACGACACCGCGCGTCACGGTCGCCCGCCGCGGATCCGAGGTGCTCCAGCGCGGATCGGCGGCCACCGCGGCGCCGGTCTCGTCGTGACCGTCGGCGACCAGGTGCCGGGTCAGGCCCGACAGCACGCGGTCCGCGCCGTCCGCCGCCACGGCCGGTGCCGGCGCGAAGCCGGTGAGCTTGCCGCTGCCCGGCACGGTCGCGAAGCCGATTCCGTTGGGCACCAGGCGTTCCCCGCCGTCGGACGGTGAGTTCCGGACGCTCGGCGCGGCTTCGCCCTCGTTGCGCGCCAGGAGCGTCGATGATCCGCCGCCGTCGAGGTTGATGGCGTCGTCGGCACCGAGGCTCTTCATGTGCCGCGCGAGCTCGAGCTCGGTCATCCCGCGGCTGTCGGCCTGCCGTCCGTCCACGGTGGCCAGCCACAGTCTCCGGCCGTCGGCGGAGAAGCCGACCGCGGTCCGCGGGTGCATGGCCACGTCGTCGACCGGCTGCACGACGCCGTCGCGGAGGAGGACCTCGTTGCCGCCCACCGCGACCGCGATCTTCCCGGCGTCCGAGCGCGGCGCGTAGGTGACGCCGACGGCGTCGCCCGGCCGCAGCGCGGCGAGCGCGTCCGCCCCGGCTTCGCGAGCCAGCAGCAGTGTGGTGCCCGCCGCGACGGGACCGTCGGCCGGCTGCTCGCGCACGGCGGTCACGACGCCGTCGCGCAGCTCGGCCTCGCGCACCCGGGACGCACCCGCCACCGACGTCCGGCGGCTCGAGGCGCCCCACAACGGCGTGTAGACGCCGATCGCGTCGGTGCCGAGGACCGGGCTGTTGAAGTTGGTCGCCTGCACGGCGCCGCCGGGCAGCGTCACGGTGGCTTCCAGGAAGATCGACGCGAGCCGGGCCTTGCCTTCGTCGGTGATCGACGCGGTGAAGTTGTGCCCGGCGGCCGGGGCGGTCTGGAGCTGCCCGCGATCGATACCGACGCCGATCGGCGCGCCGGTGGCGCTGATGTCGAAGAAGTCGCCGTTGACGCCGGCCACCGCGCCCGCCCGCGCGACCTGCTGCGACAGCGGCGTGCGGGCGGAAACCGTCCCTGGACTCAGGTACGTCGGCTTCAGCACCTTGCTGCCCAGGTCGACGGCGAGGGTGTCGCCGCGGATCCAGCCGGCCGGGTCGAACCGGTCGAACTGGGTGAGGTTCAGCCCGGGCGCGACCTCGGTGGTCGCGCTGCCGGTGATCAGGCCGTCGTCAAGGTTCGCGGCGGCGAACGCCGGACCTTCGTGCGCCGACGACCCGGCGGGCGCGGCTTCGACCGGCGGCGTGCCGAGCGGCGCTTTCAAGGGATCGGCGGGAACGGCGAACGCGGTCGCGAACAGGGCGACGAGCGGCAGCGCTATGCGTGACTTCTTCACCAGGTACCCCAGTATCGAGTGAGAGTGAGCCAGGCCAGCACAGCGCAGCGGAACGGCCGGGGGAAGACTTCCCGGTGAACGCCGCCTGAATGGTCTAGAACACCATCACGGGGTAAGAGGTGCGGCGAGCAGCGCCTTCGCGGCTTCGCCGGTGACGCGCGGATCCGGCCCGGTGCGCTTCCACAGGCGCAGCAAGAGATCGCGCGCGGGCGCCTCGACCTCCGCGCCGTCGGCAGCAGGCCCGAGGGTGGGCGGCTCGCCGGGGTGCACGGTCCAGACGTCACCGGTGTCGGTGGCGCGCAGGGTGACCGGCCCGGGCAACTGCGGCACGGCGTGCCAGCGCGTCACGCGCGGCAGCATCGCGCCGAGGACCTCGTCGACGCCGTCCGCGGCCACGGCCGGGTCGAGCACGTGGTCACTGCCCGAGTCGGCGAGGTGGACCGCGGTTTCGTGGACCTGGCGGCGGAACCAGAACGCCTTGGTCTTCTCGGTGCCGCCGAAGTGCCAGCACCGGTCTGCGGGGTCGGTGGCCTCGAGCGCGCCGAGCAGGAGCTGGGCCCCTTCGGCGTACCAAGACGGCAGTTCGGCGCCCGGCAGCTGCGCGAAGTCCTGCGGCTGGACTTCGCCGGTGGTGACGACGGTGGCGGCCCACCGGTGCACGTTCCCGAGGTGGGTGCCGAGGTCGGCGAGCGTCCAGCCGGCGCAGTCCGGCACCGGCGCGGCCGGGTCGCCGGTGCGCAGCCGCTCGGCGAACGCACTGGTGAGCTCGCGCAGCACGGGCAGGTACTCGCGGGCCGGGAACGGCATCGTCGTCATGAAATCTCCCCAGGGGTCCGGGGCCACTCAGTGACCCCGGACCACAGCATCACAGGTCGGGGAACCAGAGCTTCAGCTCGCGCTCGGCCGACTCCGGCGAGTCCGAGCCGTGGACCAGGTTGTACTGGGTCTCCAGCGCGAAGTCACCGCGGATGGTGCCCGGGGTGGCCTTCTCGACCGGGTCCGTGCCGCCGGCCAGCTGGCGGAACGCGGCGATGGCGCGCGGGCCCTCGACGGCGAGCGCGACCAGCGGGCCCGAGGTGATGAACTCGAGCAGGTCGCCGAAGAACGGACGCTCCTTGTGCTCGGCATAGTGCTCCTCGGCCAGCGCCTGCGGAACGGTCCGCAGTTCGAGCGCGGCGAGTTTGAGGCCCTTGCGCTCGATCCGCGAGACGACTTCGCCGACGAGGCCGCGCGCGACGCCATCGGGCTTGACCAGGACCAGCGTGCGTTCAGTCACGACGGTTTTTCTCCTTAGTACTGTTTTCGGTGCGCGCGAGCCTAGCCGACCCCGCTCAGCGGCCTTGCGGGTGCAGTGTCTTCGACCACAGCGACGCCCCGGTCGCGTCCCGCAGGTCCACCGTGAGATCGCCGCTCGCGCCGTCGACGTTCAGCTCGCCGAAGTGCTGGAAGCCGTCGATCGGGGCCGTGTTCGCCGTCGGCGGCGCGTGCACGAACACCGCCTGCGGGCCGAACGTCGGGTCCAGGGTGTTCGGCCCGAACGCGCCGGCGTTCAGCGGGCCGGACACGAACTCCCAGAAGGGGTCGAAGTCCTGGAAGGCCGCCCGGTCGGGCGAATAGTGGTGCGCGGCGGTGTAGTGCACGTCGGCGGTCAGCCAGACGACGTTGCGGACGCGGCGGCGCTGGATCTCCCGCAGCACCCACGCGAGTTCGGTCTCCCGCCCGCCGGGGGCGCCCGGCAGGTTGTTCGCGACGGCTTCGATGTCGGCGCCGTCCGGGACGACCAGCCCCAGCGGCATGTCGGCCTGGACGATCTTCCACGTCGCCGTGCTGCGCCCGAGCGCGTCGGCCAGCCAGCGGGCCTGGGCGTCGCCGAGGATGTAGCCCGGCTTCGTCCGGTCCGCCGTATTGGCGTTGCGGTAGGTCCTCATGTCCAGCACGAAGATCTCGACGCGGGAGCCGTAGGTGAAGCTGCGGTAGACGCGGCCGTCGACGGCCCGGCGCGAGTCGATCGGGTGCCACTCGTGGAACGCCTGGTACGCCCGCGGCGCGAGGACGTCGACGCGCTTCTCGGTGTAGGCCGGGTTGTCGAGGATCTTGCCCGGGTACCAGTTGTTCAAGACCTCGTGGTCGTCCCACTGGACGCAGGCGGGCACCTGTGCGGCGAAGCGCTTGAAGTTGTCGTCGAGCCGGTTGTAGGCGTGCTGGCCGCGGAATTCGTCCAGTGTCTCGGCCACCTTCGACTTCTCGGGTGTGACGACGTTGCGCCAGGTCCGGCCGCCGGGGAGGGTGACGGTCTCGGTGAGCGGGCCGTCGGAGTACACCGTGTCGCCGCTGTGCAGGAACAGGTCCGGGCAGCGAGCCGCCATCGCGGAGAAGATCGTCATCCCGCCCAGTGCCGGGTTGATGCCCCAGTTCTGGCCGACGACGTCGCCCGACCACAGGATGCGCGCGTCGCGGCGGCCCACCGGTGCGGTGGCGAACCGGCCGGTCAGCGGCTCGCTCGTGGCGCGGCCGTCGAGGGCTTCGGCGGTGACGCGGTAGTGGTACTCGGTGCCGGGCGCCAGCGCCGGAATGCGCACGCGGCCGGTGCCGCCGCTGTCCGGGCCGACGAGCGGGCCGGGCACGCGGCGGGCGTGCCGGAACGACGGGTCCCGCGCGATCTCGACGACCAGGCGCGAGGGCCGGTCCGCGCGGGACCAGACGATCGCCGAGCCCGGGGTGACGTCGCCGGACTGGACGCCGTGGGTGAGCACCGGCCGGTCGCGGCGGACGAGCGGGACCGCGGCGAAGGCCGTGGACGGCACGACGACGCCGGCGGCGACCGCGGAGGCGCCGGTCAGCCCGGCCTTGAGCAGGGTGCGGCGGGAGTGTTCGGTCATGCGCGGTTTCTATCCCGCCGCGGCCAACACCTGCTTGCGCCCGGGTGAACGGATATTGGGGTTTTCCCCCATACCGGGAGCCGGTCGCCGTCGGTAGCTTGGTGATCACGACAAGGGGGTACGAATGGCACTCTTCAGGAAGGCGCTCGCCGTTGCCGCGGCCGCGCTTTCGGTCACCACACTCGGCGCGGGGGTCGCGAACGCGGGTGAGGACAGCGCGAAAGCCGTGCTGCGCTACACCGAACACGGCATCCCGCACATCGTCGCGAAGGACTTCGCGGGACTCGGCTACGGGTACGGCTACGCGGCGGCGACCGACAACGTCTGCGAGCTTGCGAAGATCTACGTCACGGTGAGCGCGCAGCGGTCGCGGTACTTCGGCCCGGACGGCGAAGGCTACCCGTCGCTGTCCGAGGCGAAGAACAACCTGCACAGCGACCTGTTCTTCCAGCAGCTCAACGATTCCGGCGTGGTCGAAAGGCTGGTGTCCCAGCCCGCGCCACAGGGACCGCGGCCCGAGGTCCGGCAGGTCGTTTCGGGCTACGTCAAGGGGTTCAACGCCTTCCTGGCCCGCACCGGCCGGTCCGGGATCACCGATCCGGCCTGCCGCGGCGCGGAGTGGGTCCGGCCGATCACCGAGCAGGACTTCTACCGGCACTTCTACTCCATCGCCGTCACCGGAGGCCTGGGCTTCGTCACCGAAGGGCTGTTCGCGGCGCCGCCGTCCGGCGCGCCGTCGCCGGCCACCGGCACGCCCGCGCAGCTGTCGGCGAGCCTGCGCGACGGGCTCGGCAAGGGCGGGCTGGGCAGCAACGGGATCGCCGTCGGCGCGGACGGGACCGCGGCGGGGCGCGGCAGCGTGCTGCTCGGCAACCCGCACTACCCGTGGCACGACGGACGGCGGTTCTGGCAGAGCCAGCTGACCATTCCCGGCCGGGTCGACGTGGCCGGGGCGAGCCTGCTCGGCATGCCGTTCGTCATGATCGGGCACACCGCGGACGCGGCCTGGACGCACACGGTGTCCACCCCGGTCACGTTCGGCCTGTTCGAAGTGCCGCTGGCGGCCGGTGATCCGACGACGTACGTGGTCGACGGCAAGCCGGAGAAGATGACCTCCCGCGAGGTCACCGTCCAGGTGCGGCAAGCCGACGGCTCGCTGAAGCCGGCCCGGCAGACCTTCTGGTCGACGCGGTACGGCCCGGTGCTGAACGACGTCGGCGGGTTCCCGGTGCCGTGGACGGCGAAGTCGGCGTACGCGCTGCGAGACGCCAATGCGGCCAACCTGCGCGGGCTGAACACGTGGTTCGAGCTCGACCAGGCCCGCAGCACGGCCGACGTCGTGCGCGCGCTCAGCCGCACCCAGGGTGTGCCGTGGGTGAACACGATCGCCACCGACCGGGCGGGCAACGCGCTCTACGCCGACATCCAGGTCGTTCCGCACGTCACCGACGAGCTGGCCCGTACCTGCAGCACACCGACCGGCCGGCAGACCTTCGACGCCGATGGACTGGCCATTTTGGACGGTTCGCGGTCGTCCTGTCAGTGGGGTTCGGACCCGGGCGCGCTCGAGCCGGGGCTCTTCGCGCCGGCCCGGCTGCCGCAGCAGCAGCGCCGGGACTACGAGCTGAACGCCAACGACAGCGCCTGGCTCGCGAACGCCCGCGCGCCGCTCACCGGATTTCCGCGGATCGTCAGCGACCAGGACACCGAGCGTTCCCCGCGCACCCGGGAAGCGCTGCTGACGGCCGAGGCGGGCGAGTTCACCACGGACTCGATGAAGAAGATGCTCTTCGCCGACCACAGCCTGTTCGCCGACCTGGCGGCGGCGGACCTGGCGAAGCTGTGCGCGTCGTTCCCGGACGGTCAGGCCCCGTCGTCGTCCGGCCCGGTCCCGGTCGGCCCGGCGTGCACGGCACTGGCGAGCTGGGACCACACGTACTCGCTCGACAGCCGTGGTTCCCTGCTGTTCCAACGGTTCGCCGCCCGGCTGGCCAACGTCGACCGGTTCTCCGTGCCGTTCGACCCGAAGGCCCCGCTGACCACGCCGAACACGCTCAACGTGGGAAATGCGGACGTCCAGAAGGCGTTCGGGGACGCCCTCGGGGAGCTGCGCGCGGCGGGTCTCGCCCCGGACGCCCGGCTGCGCGACGGCCAAGCCGTCAAGCGCAACGGCGAGCGCATCCCGATCCACGGCGCCCAGGGTTTCCTCGGCGTGCTGAACGTGATGACACCGGTGTGGGATCCGGCCCGCGGCAACACCGAAGTCGCGCACGGCTCCAGCTTCATCCAGGTGGTCGGGTTCGGCGGGCGCGGGTGCCCGGATTCCTCGACGTTGCTGACGTATTCGCAGTCGGCCAATCCGGCGTCGCCGTACTTCAGTGATCAGACGCGGCTTTACAGCCGTGGTGAGTGGGTGAAGGGCCGGTTCTGCGAGGCCGACATCCTGCGCTCCCCCGCCCTGCGGGTGGTGGTGCTGCGCTGACGTCCCGGCGGGGGCGGGCTCAGCCGCCCGCCTCCGCCGCCAGCGCACGCAGATCGGCGAAAGCCTCGGCCAGGTGCTCGTCCAGGCCGCGCACGGACTCCTGGATCCACGCCCCCGCCGCGTGGTGGAAGGTGACCCAGCCGACGTGCGCCGCCAAGGAGGCGGCCCGCTCACTCACCCCCCGCTCGCGCAAAGCCGCCGCCAGGGCATCCGCCATCGCCGCGGCCTTGGCCAGATCGCGTTCCCGCAGCGCCGGCGTTGCGGCGATGACCGCCAGCCGCGGTTCGGCGAACGACCGGTTGCCCTCCAGGATCGCCGCGGCCTTCCGGAAGGCTCGGAGCAGGACTTCCAGCGGGGGCAGTCCTTCGGGCGCGTCGGCCACCGACCGGATCAGATCGGCGCGCAGGGCGGCTTCGCCGTCGAACAGCACTTCGCGCTTGTCCGGGAAGTGCCGGAAGAACGTGCGCTCCGTGACGCCGGCCCGGGCGGCGATCTCGGCCGTGGTCGTCCGGTCGAAACCCCGCTCCTGGTACAGCTCCAAGGCCGCCTGCTGGAGGCGGCGGCGCGCTTCTTCTCCGCTGCGTGGCACTCCGTCACCCTACCCGTAGTGACAGTCACTGACATTACAAGGTAGGGTTCGTAGCGTCAGTCACTGTCACTACGTCGGAGAGAACACATGCACGTCTTCGTCACCGGCGGTTCCGGCCTGACCGGACCCACCGTCGTCGCCGAGCTGATCGCGGCCGGCCACACCGTCACCGGCCTGGCGCGCTCGGACGCGGCGGCCGCCCGGCTGGCCTCGCTCGGCGCCACCCCGCACCCCGGCTCACTCGACGATCTCGACAGCCTCCGCACGGGGGCCGAAGCCGCCGACGGCGTCCTGCACATGGCCTTCGGCGGCGATTTCGCCGATCCGGACGACATGATGCGGCGCGACACGGCCGCCATCGAAGCCCTCGGCAGCGCGCTGGAGCACACGGGCAAGCCGCTCGTGAGCACGTCCGGCACGCTGGTCATGCCGGCCGGCCGCGAAAGCACCGAGCGCGACGAACCCGACTCGTCCGGGCTCGCCGCGTTCCGGATCGCCGGCGAACGGGCCTGCCTCGGCTTCGCCGGGAACGGCGTGCGCGCGAGCGTGGTCCGGCTCGCGCCGACCGTCCACGGCCCCGGGGACTACGGCTTCATCGGCATGCTCGTCGACACCGCCCGCAAGACCGGCCAGTCCGCCTACGTCGGCGACGGCGGCAACCGCTGGCCCGCGGTGCACCGGCTCGACGCGGCGGCGCTCTTCCGCCTGGCCTTGGAGGCCGCGCCGGCCGGCAGTGTGCTGCACGGGGCCGCGGAAAACGTCCCGTTCCGGAGGATCGCCGAGACGATCGGGCGCGGACTGGGCCTGCCGGTCGTCTCGCTGACCCCGGACGAGGCCGCCGGCCACTACGTGAGCCCGTTCATGGCCACGGTCTACGGCTTCGATGCGCCCGTCAGCAGCGCTCTCACGCGGGACCTGCTCGGCTGGTCACCCCGGCAGCCGAGCCTGCTCGACGACATCGAACACGGCGACTATCTCGTCGGCTAGCACTATATCCGGATATGCGGATACGCTGCCGGCATGCGTGTGCTCGTGGTGGGCAAGGGCCCGGTGGCCCGGGTATTGGCGACGTCGTTGGCCGAGCGTCACCAGGTCGGGTTCGCCGTACGCGAGCAGACAGCGGACTCCTTGCTCGTCGAGACCCGCCGGCACCGCACCGCGCGGCGGACCGTCGCGCTGACGACCGCCGGCGAGGGGTGGGACGTGGTGATCAGCACGGCCTCGCCCGCGTCGCCGGGCGTCGCCGGGCTGCTCGCGCGGCCGGCGGTCGTCGCGGCGGTCACGCAGGTGCCCTCGGAGGTCGAACTGCTTCGCGAACTGGCGGGCGACCGGCCGTGGGGCCTGGTGGTGCCCGGGTTCTTCGCCGGTGGCGCCGATCCGACGTGGTGGTGGCCGCAGGCGCGGTTCACGGTCGCCGGTCCGGCGTCGGACGTTCTGCGATCGTTGTTCGCGCGCCCGCAGCCGACGGCCCCGCTCGCGGCTCCCCTGGTGTCCGCGGCGGCGACGATGCCCGTCGTGGCCGGGCTGCACGCCGCGGACTTCGACCTCGCGACCGCCCGGCACTCCTCACCGCAACTCGCCGCGGCCGCGACGCAGGCACGCGACGCGGTCGCGGCAGGGTTCGGTGGCCCTCGGCCGCGTCCGGTGAGCCGGCACGCCGTGCGCGCGGCGCTGACGGTGCTTCCCCGGCTGGCGCCGTTCGACGTGCCGCACTACCTCCGCAGTCATTTCGGCGGGCACGGTGAGCAGACGGTCCGGATGCTGCGGGACTGGGTGGACCTGGGCCGGCGGCACGGGCTGCCGACCGATGAGCTCGATGCGCTGCTGGGGCGGGTGCCCGCGTGATCCAGGACGCGCTCACCACCGCCCTGCCCGTGTTGCGCGCGCTCGGCGAAGCGACCCGGGTGCAGATCGTCGGGGTGTTCCTGGACCGCGGCGGCTCCGCGACCGTCGGTGAAGTCCAGGAGGCACTGCAGTTGCCGCAGTCCACGGTGTCCCGGCACCTGCGGGTCCTGCTCGACGCCCGCCTGCTGGCCGTGAGCCGGTCGGGTCCGCACCGGATCTACCGCCTGGATGTGCCGGTGGCTGCCCTCGACGCGCTCGACGCGCTCGTCACCGAGGTGCGGGCCTGCCAGCACCCGTGAGGGTCACGGCTGGGGCTGCTGGCTCGCCAACGTCCCCGCGGCCATCCGCCGCGCCACATCGCGGCGCAGCCACAGCAGCCACAGCCACACCGCCAGGAAGATCACGCCGAGCACGGCGATCGCCGGCAGCCAGAACACGAGCGCGATCAGCACCACCTGCAGCGCCAGGATCACCGGCACCGCCCACGGACGCTTGACGAACCCGCACGTCACCACCAGTAGGACCGCCACCGCGATGACCGTCCAGCCGGTGCCCGTCGAGATCCCGCCGCCCAGCTTGTTGACCACCGGCAGGGCGAGGGCGACCGTGATCGCCTCCATGATCAGCGTTCCGGACATCACGCCGCGGAAGCCCTTCATGGGGTCCTTGGGCTTGGGCGTCTCCTGGGACGTCACGCCGGCTCCTTCCCGAACAGCGTGCGCGCCTCGCCCGCCGTGACCACCGAGCCCGTGACCAGCACGCCGCCGCCGGAGAGCGGCTCCTCGGGGTCGTCGTTGGTCTCCACCAGCGCGATCGCCGTCTCGATCGCCGTCTCCAGGTCCGTCTCGGCGACGACGCGGTCTTCGCCGAACACCGAGATCGCCAGCTCGTTCAGCTCTTCCAGCGGCATCGAGCGCGGCGAGGAGTTGCGCGTCACGACGATGTCGGACACCACCGGCTCGAGGGCGTCGAGGATGCCGTGGGCGTCCTTCTCGGCCATCACGCCGACCACCGCGACCAGGCGGCGGAAGGCGAACTCCTCCGACACCGTCTTCGCGAGCGCGCGGGCGCCGTGCGGGTTGTGCGCCGCGTCGAGCAGGACCGTCGGGGCCGACCGGACGCGCTCGAGCCGTCCCGGGGTCTCGACCTCGGCGAACGCCTCGCGCACCGCCTCCACGACCAGCTGCTTGTCCTTGCCCGCGC
This sequence comes from Amycolatopsis plumensis, assembly GCF_042652605.1. Classification (NCBI taxonomy): domain Bacteria; kingdom Bacillati; phylum Actinomycetota; class Actinomycetes; order Pseudonocardiales; family Pseudonocardiaceae; genus Amycolatopsis; species Amycolatopsis plumensis. The sequence goes on from NZ_JBHSJY010000001.1 coordinate 225,381, forward strand.
CGAAGAACGCCTCGACCGCGGCCAGCGCCAATGCGGCGTTCGCGGCCTGGTGGGCGCCGTGCAGCGGGAGGAAGATCTCGTCGTACACGCCGCCGAGGCCCTGCAGCTTCAGCAGCTGCCCGCCGACGGCGACCTCCTTCTCGAGCACGCCGAACTCGCTGCCCGCGCGGGCCACCGCGGCGTCGACCTCGACCGCGCGCTCCAGTAGCACCTTCAGCACTTCGGGGTCCTGCTCGGCGATGATCGCGACCGAGCCGGGCTTGATGATGCCCGCCTTCTCGCGTGCCGCGCTCACCGCGTCGGGCCCCAGATACTCGACGTGGTCCAGGCCGATCGGCGTGATGACGGCGACGTCGGCGTCGGCGACGTTCGTGGCGTCCCAGGCACCGCCCAGCCCCGCTTCGAGCACCGCGGCCTCCACCGGGGCGTCGGCGAACGCGGCGAACGCCATCCCGGTCAGGATCTCGAACTTGCTCATCTCGACGCCGTCCGCGGACGCACCGTCCACCATGGACACATACGGCGCGATGTCGTTCCACAGCTCCGCGTAGCGCGCGGCGGAGATCGGCCGTCCGTCGAGGGCGATCCGCTCGGTGACCAGCTGCAGGTGCGGGCTCGTGTAGCGGCCGACGCGCAGGCCCATCCGGGTCAGCAGCGCGTCGATCATCCGGGCCGTGGAGCCCTTGCCGTTCGTGCCGGCCACGTGCAGCACCGGGTAGCCGCGGTTCGGCTCGCCCAGCAGCTGCGTCAGCGCCGAGATCCGGGTCAGCGACGGCTCGATCTTCGTCTCCGGCCAGCGCTGGTTCAGCTCGGCCTCGACGACCATCAGCTCGCGCCGCGCCTCGGGCCCGTTCGGGTCGCCGTACTCGACTTGCTCGCCCTGGTCGTCGAGCTCGTGCAGCTCGGTGTCCTCGGGCACGGTCAGATCGGGCACCGGGCCGGTGGCGAGGTTGTCCCCGAGCTGGCCGACCCCGCCGATCCCGCCGCGCGAGCCGCCGCCGGCTTCGAACGCGGTGTCGCGGACGTCCAGTTCCGGGTCGTGGTCGTCGGACGCCTCGTAGCCCGACGTCCCCAGTTCGTCGACGCCCGCGAAGCTGTCCAGATCCGACAGGTCCGGCCTGCGACCTGTCTCATCCTGCGGCACTGAATCTCCTCCGGCCTGGGGTTTCGCACTTGCCTTCCGAGTCTACGTGCGTGACGAGTGGCACTCTCGACGCATGCCGTTCAACCACAACGACCACTACCACCCGCTGCTGCTGGACCTGCTGCCGCCGGGGCCGGGCATCGCGCTGGACGTCGGGTGCGGCACCGGCCGGTTCGCCCGGCGGCTCGCCGCGACGGGCATGGCGGTGGAGGCGGTCGACCTCTCGGCGGCGATGGTCGAGGCGGCGTCCGGGCTGGGTTCGCCGGGGCCCGGCGAGATCGTCTACCGGCAGGCCGACGTCACCACCGACCCCCTGCCCGAAGCGCACTACGACTTCATCTCGTGCCTGGCGTCACTGCACCACATGCCGTTCGAAACGGTCGCCAAGCTGCGCCGCGCGCTGGTGCCGGGCGGCGTATTGGTGGTGCTGACCCCGGCGCGGCCGAGCAGCCCGAAGGACTGGGCGCGCGAGGCGGCCGCCGTGCCGCTGAACGCGCTGGCGCGGCTCGTCGTGCACGTCGCGGAACGGCTCAACGGCGGCAGCGACGGCGGCCCGCCGGTGCCGACGCTGTTCCGGTTCCCGACGATCGCCGAACTGCGCCGCGAGTCGGCCCGGCTGTTGCCCGGCAGCACGGTCCGGCCGTTGCTCTTCTGGCGCACTTTGATCACTTACCGTGAGCACGGTGACGGTGACCCGACTGACGGGTGAAGTCCGCCCCTTCGGCGGCTCCGGCTCGCTAGATCTGGTGTCGGCACTTCCACCAGCGAGAACGGGGCCCTCATGCGCACCACCCGGCTGCTCGTCGCCGTCTCCTCGGCAGCCATCCTGCTCGCGGCCACCGCGGCCGCCGCGTCGGCCGCGGGGATCCACCACTACGTCGCCCTCGGCGACTCCTACACCTCGGGGCCGTTCATCCCGACCCAGCGGTACGACCCGCTGGGCTGCGGGCGGTCGACGGCGAACTACCCGTCGGTCGTGGCGGCCGCGCTCAAGCCCGGCACGTTCACCGACGTCAGCTGCGGCGGCGCCGACACGGGGTCGATGACCCGGGCGCAGCAGGTCCCGTTCAACGGCACCAACCCCCCGCAGTTGGACGCCCTCCGGATCGACACCGACCTCGTCACCCTCGGCCTCGGCGCCAACGACTACGGCCTGTTCGGCAGCGTGACCAAGATGTGCCCCGGGCTGCGGGCCGCCGACCCGACGGGCAACCCGTGCGAGCAGCACTTCACCACCAACGGCGTCGACACGGTGTCGACGGCGATCACCGCGATCCAGCCGCGGATCGGCGCCGTGCTGGCCGCGATCCGCCAGCGTTCGCCCGGTGCCCGGGTGCTGGTCGTCGGCTACCCGCGGATCGCCCCGGAGAGCGGGTACTGCCCGGACGTCCTGCCGTTCGCCGACGGCGACTACGCCTGGCTGAACCGCGTCGAGAGTGACCTCAACGCAGCCCTCGAAGACGCCGCGGCGAGCGGGGACGCGCAGTACGTCGACACGTTCGGCCCGTCGCGCGGCCACGACGCCTGCGCGCGCGGCGGGGCGGCGTGGATCAACGGCAAGGACCAGAACATCTTCGCCGCGGCCGCCTACCACCCGCTGCGGGCGGGGATGGCCGGCGTGGCGGCCGTGGTGCTCAAGGCGTTGCGCTGAGGAAGTCCAGCACGAGCCGGGCGAACTCGTCCGGCAGCTCGGCCGGAGCGCCGTGTCCCGCGTCGATTTCGGCGGCGCGGGCGTCCGGGATCGCGGCGGCCAGCTCGCGCTGCTGGGCCGGCGTCACGATCCGGTCGTGCGCGCTGCCGAGCACCAGCACCGGTGCGGTGATCCGGCCGAGCACGGGCCGCAGGTCGACGGCGCGGTCGGCCCCGATCTGGCGGTCCGCGCCCGGCTGGATCATCGTTTCCAGGGTCTTGACCAGCTGTTCGTTGCTCTCGGTCGTCGCCTGCTCCCAGTAGCGCGGGCCGAAGGCCATCAGCGGGAGCATCCGGGCGAAGGTCCCGGTTTCGAGCAGGTCCAGCCAGTACCGGAACTCGGCGTCCTGCCGCACGTCGGTGGCCGGCCAGGCGGCGTGCAGGACCGCTCTCCGGACGCGGTCCGGGCGGGTGCCGGCCAAGTGGGCCGCCACGACCCCGCCGAGCGAATGCCCGACGACGTGGGCCTTCTCCGCTCCCGCGTGGTCCAGGACGGCTTCGGCCTGGGCGGCGAGGGCTTCGACGGTGAGCGGGCCGCCGCCGTCACGGGTCAGGCCGGAGCCGGGGAAGTCGGGGGCGAGGACGGTGAACCCGCCGGCTTGCGCGGTCAGCGGGCCCCACTGTTCGCGGGACGCGGCCGTGCCGTGCAGCAGGAGCAGCGCGGGGCCGTCGCCGGTGCGGTCGTAGTGGACGACGGTGTCGCCGAGGGTCACTTCGGGCATTTTTGCTCCTTCAGGCGATTTCGCGGAGGGCGGCGGTGAACGCGCGCGGGTTTTCCTGGTGCGGGAGGTGCCCGCACCCGGCGAACACGTGCACCCGGGCACCGGGCGTTTCCGCGGCGCAGCTGCGCGGTACTTCGAGCGGGATTTCGGCGTCGAGCTCGCCGTGCAGGTAGGTGATCGGGGTCTGGAGATCCTTCAGGCGCGGCCGCGGATCGTAGGTGGTGCACTCGGTGAACAGCTCGTCGATGTACGGGCCGGAGTCGAGCAGCTGCCGGATCGTCCAGTCGACGAGCCCGCGCGGGACGCCGGGGGCGAACCAGTTCGGCACCCAGCCCTCGAGGGTGCCGACCCGGTCGTCGACGAGCCGTTTCCGCAGGTCCTGGACCTTGTCGAGCATGCCGGTGGCGGGCCAGTACCCGGGGCTGCCGACGGCGACGACGCGTTCGACGAGGTCGGGCCGGGCCAGCGCCAGTTCGGTGGCGAAGACGCCGCCGATGCTCGACCCGACCACGGTGGGCTTGATCCCCAGCGTTTCGATCACCGTCACGAGGTCGGCCGTGACGCCGTCGATGGTGTTCCCCTCGGCGGGGTGGTCCGAGCGGCCGCACCCCCGCCAGTCGAGGGTGACGACGCGGTGGTCGCGCACGAGATCGGGCAGGCACGACGTCCAGACGCGGCCGCTGGTCCCCCAGCCGTGCAGGAGCAGCAGGACCGGGCCGGCGCCCGCGTCTTCGTAGTGGAGGCGGATTCCGTTGACGTCCAAGGAGGGCATGAACCCGAGCTTGGTGTCCGGGGGCCCGCTTTTCGATGGGCAGCGCGTTCGTACACTGATCACGAATCCTGATGAATGGGGGCGGTCGTGGAGCTGCGCCAGCTGAGGTACTTCGTGACGGTCGCCGAAGAGCTCCACTTCGGACGCGCGGCCGAGCGCCTGCACATCGTCCAGCCCGCGGTGAGCCAGCAGATCCGGCGGCTGGAGCGGGCACTGGGCGTGTCGCTGTTCGAGCGGACGACGCGTTCGGTGGTGTTGACGGAGGCGGGGCAGCGGTTCCTGCCCGCGGCTCGCGCGGTCCTGGCGGCGGCCGAGCGGGCGGTGGACTCGGTGGCGGACTTCCGTGACGTCCGGCTGCTGCGGCTCGGCACGAGCGAAGGCCTGGGCGACCGGCTGGACGTGCTGCTGGCCGAGTTCACCCGGCGGGCGCCGGAGACGCAGCTGGAGCTGGTGCACGCGCCGACGGCCCAGCGCCTGCACCGCGTCCGCGACGGTTCCCTGGACGCGACCATCGTCCGCGGCGACCGGCCCGCGCCGGGGCTCGACTTCAGTCTGTTGTGGACGGACGAGGTGGTGGTGGCCCTGCCGGCCTCGCACCCCCTGGCCGAGTCGGAGGTGGTCCCGTTCGCGGCACTGGCTGCCCTGCCGGCGCGGTTGAGCCCGCCTTCGCGGAACCAGCCGTTGTACGACCTGATCGTTTCGTGTTGCCGGGAGGCGGGCTTCGAGCCGCTGCTCGGCAAGGAGTTCACGACGGCGCAGGACACGTTGGGAACACTGGGTTTCGGGCGTCCGCACTGGACGGTGTTCTACCGGGCGCACGCGAACCTGCTGCCCGTGCCGGGCGTGGTGTTCCGGCCGCTGACCGGGCCGGCGCCCCGGATGCCGACGTACCTGGCCACCCCGGCCGACCGGCGGGTGACACCGGAGGTGGTGGCCTTGATCGAGGCGGCGAGGACGACCGAGGCGCCAGCTACCAGCCACCCACTGCCCAGAGAAGCTTGAAGTCGGGATCGGCGATCACGACGGCGATCTCCCCCGCACCAGGAGGAGTCTCGAACTCGACGACAACCCTCTCCGCGGACGAGCCCGGTGGAACCGAGAACACCTGAACGACTTCCGTGGGGTGCCCGCTTCCGCGGCCGCCGAACGATTCGATGTCGTCCATTGTTCCGGGGCCGCCCGGGATCCGGACGGTGATGGCCGGCGCGCTCACCGACCCGTCGGGCAAGCCGACCCTCACCTTGACTATCCCCAAGACGGGGTGGAGAGACTCGGAGTCCATCGGGTGGTCGACAACACAAGCCACTTTTTGAACGCCCCCGCCGCTTCGCAAGGTGAAGCGATACCCGGTCTCGTAGTGCAGACCGTCCAGGTAACCGGGCGGGACCCGGACCGGCGTGGCGGTGTTCCCCACGCCGACGGACTCGCACGGAACACCGAGCTTCAATTGCGTGGCCGGGGGTGGCGAGGCTTCCCCCGCTGCCAAGACAACGGCGGCGGTGACGGCGGCGCTCACCGTTCCGGCGGTCGCGAGCAGCCGACGACGGCAGCCCTTCTCCTGGTTCACCGCCACCGGAGCTTCGCCACATGACCGCGCGCCGGATTCTCCGCAATCGGCATTCAGTTCAACGAAGTATCGCCGCCACTGGCGTTTCCAATATTTGATCGCGCCCGCGCAGTCCTCGCCTTCGCAGGCGATGACATACGCGCGCACGTGGTCCCACCGAGGAAGCTTCTTGCCGTTTGCCGCCGTGGACAGGACGGATGCCGAGAAGTGCACCCCGGGACGCGCCGCCATTTCTCGATAAGTCGGACTGCCCGCGTTTTCCCGAAGCTGGCGCAGGGCAGCGCCGAACCGGGCCTCGGGGCCGGACCCGGCATCCAGGCTCAACTCCGGACGCCCCGGCTTCGCCATCATCCGGTGCTCCTCAGGCCGGCGGCGGCCGGAGACGACCGAGCTGCTTCGAACACGGGCCGACCGGATTGCCACACCACCGTTGCCCCAGCAGGCTGTTCACGAGTGCCACGGCGACAACGGCTTCACCGTTCGCCACCGGCAACGCCGCCAGGAACGCGACACCCTCGTGCTGGATGATCCAGGTGAACACGACAATACTGGTGAACACGGTCAAGTACAGCCACCGCACGGCTCGTGCGGTGGCCATGTGCGGACGCGATGCCGCGGCCGACACCGCGGAATTGCTATACATCCTCGGCTCTCCTGCTCGGTGCAACTGACAGTTCAGGGCGACCGGCAACCGGTATTCGTCTCGCCCGCGGCAAGTATGTCCGACTGGAAAGACCGGCTTCCACCTATCGCGGCAGTCTCAAATCAATTACGCGGCCGTGAAGCGGACTGAGCAGCCCCCGTTTTCCACGCTACCTGAGGGGTACGACAAAGCCCGGCGCTCCGCAACCGGAGCACCGGGCTTCGTCCACAACTTCAGGAAGCACCGGGCTTCCTCCACACATCAGGAAGCCGGCAGCGCCGCCAAGCGAGCCGTGATGCGGTCGATGTCCGCCGCCGCCGTCTCCTTGCGGGTCTTGATCTTCGCCACGACCTGCTCCGGGGCCTTCGCGATGAAAGCCTCGTTGCCGAGCTTCGCCTCCGTCTGCGACAGCTCCTTCTCCGCCGCCGCGAGGTCCTTCTGGAGGCGCTTGCGCTCGGCCGCCACGTCGACCGTGCCCGACAGGTCCAGCTCCACCGTCACCACGCCGTCCGCCAGGGCCACCTCCAGCGAGGCGCTCGCCGCGAAGCCGTCCGACGCCGGGGTCAGGCGCACCAGGGAGCGGACCGCCTCTTCGTGGCCGCCCGCGTAGCCCGCCAGCCGGGCCGCCACCTTCTGGCCCGGCTTCAGGCCCTGGTCCGCGCGGAACCGGCGGATCTCCGTCACCAGCTTCTGGACGTCCGCGATCCGGGCGTCGGCCGAAGCGTCCGCGTAACCCTCGAACGGCACCGGCCAGGACGCCACCACCAGCGACTCGCCGCCGGTCAGCGCCGTCCAGAGCTTCTCGGTGATGAACGGGATGAACGGGTGCAGCAGCCGCAGCACCGTGTCCAGCACGTGTCCGAGCACGGCACGGGTGGCCGAGACGCGCGCGGAATCCCCTTGGTACAGCTGGACCTTCGCCAGCTCCAGGTACCAGTCGCACAGCTCGTTCCAGGTGAACTGGTAGAGCGCGCCCGCCACCTTCGCGAACTGGAAGTCCTCGAACAGGCCGTCCACTTCGGACACCAGCGCGGCGAGACGCCCCAGGATCCAGCGGTCCGACTCGGTCAGTTCCGCAGACGCAGGCAGCGGAGCGGCGACCGAAGCGCCGTTCATCATCGCGAACTTCGTCGCGTTCCACAGCTTCGTGCAGAAGTTGCGGGAACCCGCCGCCCACTCGTCGGCCAGTGCCATGTCCGCGCCCGGGTTGGCGCCACGGGCCAGCGTGAACCGGGTCGCGTCCGCGCCGTAGGCGTCCATCCACTCCAGCGGGTCGATCACGTTGCCGCGCGACTTCGACATCTTCTTGCCCTGGGCGTCGCGGATGAGCCCGTGCAGGTAGACGTGGTCGAACGGCTGCTTGCCGTCCATCTGGTGCACGCCGAACATCATCATCCGGACGACCCAGAAGAAGAGGATGTCGTAGCCGGTCGAGAGCACGCTCGTCGGGTAGAACTTCGCCAAGTCCTCCGAAGAGGAGGGCCAGCCGAGCGTGGACATCGGCCACAGGCCGGAGGAGAACCACGTGTCCAGCACGTCCGGGTCCTGCGTCCAGCCCTCGCCCGACGGCGGCTGCTCGTCCGGGCCGACGCACACGACTTCGCCGTCCGGGCCGTAGTACACCGGGATGCGGTGGCCCCACCACAGCTGGCGCGAGATCGTCCAGTCGTGCATGTTGTCGACCCAGTCGAAGTAGCGCTTGCCCAGCTCCGGCGGGTGGATCTTGGTGCGGCCGTCGCGGACCGCGTCGCCGGCCAGCTTGGCCAGCTGCTCGACCTTGACCCACCACTGCAGCGACAGCCGCGGCTCGACCACCGTGTCGCAGCGCGAGCAGTGCCCGACCGCGTGCACGTACGGCCGCTTCTCGGCGACGATCCGGCCGAGCTCCCGCAGCGCCGCGACGATCGCCGGGCGCGCCTCGAACCGGTCGAGGCCCTCGAACGGCCCCGGCGCGGTGATCTCCGCGCGCTCGTTCATGATCGTCAGCATCGGCAGGTCGTGGCGGCGGCCGATCTCGAAGTCGTTCGGGTCGTGCGCCGGGGTGACCTTCACCGCACCCGTGCCGAACTCCGGGTCGACGTGCTTGTCGGCCACGATCGGGATGCGGCGGCCGGTCAGCGGCAGCTCGACCTCGGTGCCGACCAGGTGCGCATACCGCTCGTCGTCCGGGTGGACGGCGACCGCGGTGTCGCCCAGCATCGTCTCGGCGCGGGTGGTGGCCACGACGATCGCGTTGTCGCCGTCGCCGTAGCGGATCGAGACGAGTTCGCCGTCGTCGTCGTTGTGGTCGACCTCGATGTCCGACAGCGCCGTCTGGCAGCGCGGGCACCAGTTGATGATCCGCTCGGCGCGGTAGATCAGGCCCTCGTCGTAGAAGTTCTTGAACACCGTCTGGACGGCCTTGGAGAGGTTCTCGTCCATGGTGAAGCGCTCACGCGACCAGTCGACGCCGTCGCCAAGGCGCTTCATCTGGCCGAGGATCTTGCCGCCGTACTCGGCCTTCCACTCCCAGACGCGCTCGACGAACTTCTCGCGGCCCAGGTCGTGGCGCGAAAGCCCCTCGCCGGCCAGCTGGCGCTCGACGACGTTCTGCGTCGCGATGCCCGCGTGGTCCATGCCCGGCAACCACAGCACCTCGTAGCCCTGCATGCGACGGCGGCGGCTCATCGCGTCCATCAGGGTGTGGTTGAGGGCGTGCCCCATGTGCAGCGAACCGGTGACGTTCGGCGGCGGCAGTACGATCGAGAACGGCGGCTTCCCCGACGAGGCGTCGGCCGTGAAGTACCCCGCCGCTACCCAGCGGTCGTACATCGGTGCTTCCTCGGCGGCCGGGTCCCAGGCACCCGGAAGGTCGGTGGTCTGCTGCGGAGCGTTCTCGGTCACAATGGACAAGTCTACGAACCCGTCACGGCGGGTCACCCAGGGGGAAGGCACTCGGGATGACACAGCCTCAGCAGCCGCAGGATCCGGACGACCGGCGCCTCGAGACGCACCCGGACCTGATGAACCCGGATTGGCAGAAGTACGCCGCCCGGGACGCCTGGCTGGGCGCGAAGAAGGACCTCAAGAAGCGCCGCAAGCAGGAACGCCGCACGGGGGGTTACCGGCAGCCGGGGGCGAGCCGCTGGCCGGGCGTGCTCGCCCTGCTCCTCGTGGTCGTGCTGGTCGCCGCGGCGGTCGTCGTGCACCAGCTCCAAGGCGTCGGCGTCAACGAATTCGTGTACTTCGGGTAACGCCGGCCGACCTGAGGCAGGCCCGCGAGCAGCCCTCCCCCGCCGCCCGGCCGGATCTTCGTCACAACCAGATACACAGTTCGAACTGCACAGTTAAACTGTGTACATGGGCGAAATACCTCCGCACGTCGCCGAGAGCGCGGGCTGGATCCGCGGGGTCGTCGCGCAGCTGCACCGGCGGCTGCGTCACGTCGACAACGCCGGGATCCTGACGCCCTCGCAGTCCGCCGTGCTCCACCGGCTCCACCGCGAAGGCCCCGCCACGCAGGGTGAGCTCGCCGCCGCCGAGCACGTGCGGCAGCAGTCGATGGCCGCCACCCTCGGCGTCCTCGACGAGCTCGGCTACCTCGACCGCACGCCCGATCCGGCCGACCGGCGGCGGGTGGTGATCAGCCTGTCCGGCGCCGGGCGCGACACCGTGCGCGGGATCCAGCAGCACCGGGACGAGTGGCTGGCCCAGGCGCTGCTGGACGAGCTGTCCCCCGCCGAACTCGACGCCGTCACGCGCGCGCTGCCGCTGCTGCAGCGCGTCGCCGAACGCTGAAGGAGCTCCTCACGGCCACCGTCACCGCACCCGCGAAATTCGGCGCCCGCCTGGTCACCCCGCTGGTGGCCAGCGCGGTGCTCAACCCGATCAACTCCACGCTCATCGCCGTCGCGCTCGTGCCGATCGGGCAGAGCTTCGGAGCCGGTCCCGGCCAGACCGCCTGGCTGATCTCCGCCCTCTACCTGGCCACCGCCGTCGGGCAGCCGGTGGTCGGCCTGCTGGTCGACCGCCACGGCGCCCGCCGCGTCCTGCTCGGCGGGGCGAGCCTGGTCATCGTCGCCGGGGTCGCGGGCATGATCCCGATCTCCGTCGGGTGGCTGACCGGCGTGCGCGTCGTCCTGGGCCTGGGCACGTGCGCCGGGTTCCCGGCCGCGATGGCCGTGCTGCGCCACCACGCCGAAGCGCACGGCCAGGGCGTGCCCGCCCGGGTGCTGTCGGTGCTGTCGATGTCCGCCCAGACGGTGATGGTGATCGGCCCGACGCTGGGCGGGCTGCTGATCGGGCTCTTCGGCTGGCCGGCGATCTTCGCGGTGAACATCCCGCTCGCCGGGCTCTCGCTGGTCCTGGCCCTGCTGTGGGTACCGAAGGACGACCGCGGCGAGCGCACCGCCACCCGGATCGACGTGCTCGGCATCGCGCTGTTCTCCGCGACGCTGCTCGCGCTGCTGTTCTTCCTGATGGACCCCGGCGCCGAGGTCTGGCTGCTCGCCGTGGTCGCCGCCTTCGGGACCGCCTTCGCCCTCGTCGAACTGCGGCGCGACGCGCCCTTCCTCGACTTGCGGATGCTCGCCGCCAACGGCGCAATCCTGCGGACCTACCTGCGGCAGGCGCTGAGCTTCATGGCCATCTACGCGATCATGTTCGGGTACGTCCAGTGGCTGGAGACCGCGCGGCAGCTGTCCGAGGAGGCCGCCGGGCTGATGCTGCTGCCGATGTCGGGCACCGCCGTCTGCGCCGCGGCGTTCTCCGGGCGGGCGTCCGGCATCAAGGCGCGGCTGGTCACCGTCGCGGTGGCCCTCGCGGGCGGCTCGGCACTGCTGCTGCTCGTCCACGACGGCACCTGGACCGGCGCCCTGCTCGCCCTGGCCGCGCTGTTCGGCCTCGCGCAGGGGCTGACCAGCGTCGCGAACCAGACGACGCTGTACCGCGAAGCCCCGGCCGAGCAGATGGGCACCGCGAGCGGCCTGTTCCGCACCGCCCAGTACCTCGGGGCGATCGTGGCCTCGACGCTCATCGCGCTCTGCTACGGCCCGCACGCGGACTCGGCCGGCCTGCACCGGCTGGCCCTCGCGCTGGTCGTCATCAGCGGGCTGCTGCTGGTGGTCACCGTCGCCGACCGGGGCCTGCGCGCCGCCCGCGCGTGACCCCGGTGGCCGTCGGCGATCATCGAGGCGCACGATGGGCGCATGACCCGTGAAGCGCCGGCGCAGGACGTGGACGAAACCCGCCTCGAGGTGGGCAAGCCGAAGGGCTGGGCGGCCGGGATCCCCGGGGTCGCCGTGTCGCTCGCCCGGAGCGTCGAGCAGATGGGCACCGGCCGGACCGTCAAGGCGCTGCGGCTGCTGAACCAGCGCGAAGGCTTCGACTGCCCGGGCTGCGCGTGGCCGGAACCCCGCGAGGTCGACGGCGAGAAGCGCAAGCTGGCCGAGTTCTGCGAGAACGGCGCCAAGGCCGTCGCCGAGGAAGCCACGAAACGGCGGGTGGACCGCGCCTTCTTCGCGAAGCACCCGATCACCGACCTCGAAACCAAGACCGACTACTGGCTGGGCCAGCAGGGCCGGATCACCGAGCCGTTCGTGCTGCGCGAAGGCGCGACGCACTACGAGCCGATCTCCTGGGACGCCGCGTTCGAGCTGGTCGCGGGTGAGCTCAAGGCGCTGACCGACCCCAACGAGGCGATCTTCTACACCTCCGGCCGCACCAGCAACGAGGCCGCGTTCCTCTACCAGCTGCTGGTGCGCTCCTTCGGCACGAACAACCTGCCCGACTGCTCCAACATGTGCCACGAGTCCTCGGGCGCGGCGCTGTCGGCCACCACCGGCGTCGGCAAGGGCTCGGTGAGCCTGGCCGACATCCACCAGGCCGACCTGATCGTCGTCGTGGGGCAGAACCCGGGCACCAACCACCCGCGGATGCTCTCGGCGCTGGAAGAAGCCAAGGGGAACGGCGCGAAGATCGTCGCCGTCAACCCGCTGCCCGAAGCGGGGCTGATGCGGTTCAAGAACCCGCAGAACGTCCGCGGCGTCGTCGGCAAGGGCACGCCGCTGGCCGACGAGTTCGCCCAGGTCCGCCTCGGCGGCGACCTCGCGCTCTTCCAGGCCGTCGGGCACCTGCTGCTGGCCTGGGACGCCGAAGCGCCCGGCGCGATCGTCGACCGCGAGTTCGTCGACCGGGTCACCGAGGGCTTCGCCGACTACGCCAAGCACCTCCGGGAGATCGACTGGCCGGAGATCGAACGCGCCACCGGACTCCCCCGAGCGCAGATCGAACGCGTCGCGCGGATGATCGCCTCCTCCGAGCGCACCATCTACTGCTGGGCGATGGGCCTCACCCAGCACAAGCACGCGGTGCCGACGATCTCCGAGATCGCGAACCTCGCGCTGATGCGCGGCATGATCGGCAAGCCCGGCGCGGGCCTGTGCCCGGTGCGCGGGCACTCGAACGTCCAGGGCGACCGGACCATGGGCATCTGGGAGAAGATGCCGCAGTCCTTCATGGACGCACTCGCGGCCGAATTCGGCATCGAGGTCCCGCGCGAGCACGGCTTCGACACCGTCGACGCGATCCGGGCCATGCGCGACGGCCGCGGCAAGGTGTTCTTCGCCGTCGGCGGCAACTTCGCCTCGGCGACGCCGGACTCCGAGCTGACCGAGAAGGCGCTGCGCTCCTGCTCGCTGACCGTGCACGTGTCCACCAAGCTGAACCGGTCGCACGTCGTGCACGGCCGCACCGCGCTGGTCCTGCCGACGCTCGGCCGCACCGAACGCGACGTCCAGGCGAGCGGTGAGCAGTTCGTCACGGTCGAGGACTCGATGTCGCAGGTCCACGCCTCGCGCGGGCGCCTGAAGCCGGCGAGCGAGCACCTGCTCTCCGAGGTCGCCATCGTCTGCCGGCTCGCGGAGAAGCTCTTCGGCCCGGGCCACGCCGTGCCGTGGCGAACGTTCGAGGCCGACTACGACCTGATCCGCGACCGCATTTCCCGGGTCGTGCCGGGCTGCCAGGACTACAACCGCCGGGTCCGCGAGCCGGACGGCTTCGTGCTGCCGCACGCCCCGCGCGATTCCCGCGAGTTCACCGGGACCGCCAACGGCAAGGGCAACTTCACGGTCTCGGAGCTGGAGTACCCGCAGGCGCCCGAAGGCCGGCTGCTGCTGCAGACCATGCGCAGCCACGACCAGTACAACACCACGATCTACGGGCTCTCGGACCGCTACCGCGGGATCGAGAACGCCCGGCGCGTGGTCCTGGTCAACCCGGACGACCTCGCGGCGCTCGGCCTGGCCGACGGTGCCCTGGTCGACCTGGTCTCCGAGTGGCGGGACGGCGATCGCCGGGCGCCGGCGTTCCGGATCGTCGCGTACCCGACCGCGCGCGGCTGCGCGGCGACCTACTTCCCGGAGGCGAACGCGCTGGTGCCGCTGGACTCGGTGGCGGACAAGTCGAACACGCCGGTGTCGAAGGCGATCGTCGTGCGGCTCGAACCGGTCGTGGCGGACCCTCAGCCCTGATAGTCCTTCTGCAGGGTGCCGGTCATGTCCGTGACCACCGCCTGCACGTTGTCCAGCGTCGCGGGCTGGATCAGCGCGGCCTCGGTGCCGCCGTCGGTGATGGCCACGCCCAGCACGACGTTCCCGGTCCGCACCGCGGCCCACTGCTCGGAGAAGCCGGCCTCGTCACCGACCCCGGTGGCGAGCCGGACCCCGGAGTGGTCGCCGAGCGCGTCGGTCATCAGCTGGCTGGCCTTGGCGGCGGCCTCGTCCGCGTCGGACTGCGTGAACCGCACGACGGCGATCGTGACGAGCCGGTAGTCCTGCAGGTTCGGCTTGCCGCCGCCGAGGTCGCGCGCGTACAGCTTGCGGCACGTGGTGACCTCGTTGCCCTCGCTGGCGTGGTCTTCCGGGATGACCTTGGCTTCGGCGGCCTTCACCGAGTCAACCGGGATCTCGACGGTTCCCGGCGCGAGCTGCGCCTGCGCGTTCGGCCCGGGCAGCCGGCAGGCGTCGATCGCGCCCGGATAGTGCACCGAAGCGGACGCCGACTGGCACCCGGCACAAAGAACGGCTGAAGCGAGGACGGGCAAGATCCACCCACCCCGGGCGACGCTGCTGCGCATAAATTCCGGACTTCCCGTATTCCCTGAAATCGATTTTCCAAGATCGCCCACCCGATAGGGTGAACTTTCTCCCGCAGCGCGGTCCTGTCCGCGCCGACGGTCATCGCACCCTGCCTCACCAGCGCGTCAGCGTCAAGACCACTGACTCGGGTGGTCCACTGTGGTCCAGTGGGCGGATGCGTGCGGAAATTCCCGCACATTTCAGGGATTCGACGGAAAATCCGGAACTTCGCCGTCGTTCAATTCGCGGCCGGGTCAGTCCACGCAGACGACGCCGTTCGAAGTGATGGGATCGTCCGAAACGCCCCCGGGACCGGTGCCACCGCCGCCCGCCGCGCCGGGGCCGGCGTACACCGTCCCGAGCACCACCTCGATGTGCCCGGCCGGCACCGACGCGGACTGCTGCGTCGTCAGCCCGCCCAGCAGCTTCGCCACCTCGGCGCCGCGTTCGGCCAGTGCGGGGCCGAAGCGGACGAGCGAGGTCCGCCGGGTGTCGGAGTTGCCGGTCGCGCGCGAGGTGAACCCCTTCTCCCGCAGGACACCCGCCACGCGGCCGGCGAGCCCTTCCTTCGGGCCCGCGTTGGAGACGTCGACGGTGACCGCCGCGGCGGGCGCCGAGGCCGGCGGCGCGGTGGGCGCGGCAGGCGGCGCGCCGCCGATCAGGCTCGCCGCGAAGGCCTTCACCGCGGCCGGGTCGACCTGCACCGCCGTCGCGCGGGGGTTGTTCGCCGGGTCGTACCGGTAGTCGATGTTGACGACCGGGATCGTCGCGAACTGGATCCCGCCGCCGCTGACCCCGCGCATCTGCCCGACGAAGTCGAGCAGGTTCCACGAGCCGTCCAGCACCACCGAGCGCTTCACCGCGTCGATCAGGTCCGACAGCTTCCCCGGATCGGCCAGCGTGCCCGCCGAGAGCACCTGCCGGGCCAGTCCGGCGAGGAACACCTGCTGGCGCCGGACGCGGGCGAAGTCGGTGCCCGGGAGCCCGTCGCGCTGCCGGACGAAGGCGAGGGCGTCCGCGCCCGAGACGCGCTGGGGGCCGGCCTGGAAGTTCGCGCCCGAGTTCTCGTCCTTGGTGGCCTTCTTGAGGCAGACGTCGACGCCGCCGACGGCCTTGCTGATCTCGTAGAAGCTGAGCAGGTTGACCTCGGCGAAGTGGTCGATCTTCACCCCGGTGAGGTCCTCGACCGCCTGCCGCGTCGCCCGGCGGCCCGCGGTGAGCGCACCCTGGTTGATCTTCGCCTTGTCGGTCTCGCCCGCGGTGCGCAGCCGCCGCGCTTCCGCCGCCTTCGCGCGCCCGAACGCGCCGTTGATCTTGCCCTTCCCGCCCGCCATCGAGACGTAGCTGTCGCGCGGGATGGAGAACGCTTTCACCTCCTTGGTGCCGTTCGGGATGCGCAGCACGATCAGCGTGTCGGTGAGGTCGTCGCCGTTGGCGCCGGCCCGCAGCTCACGCAGCATCTCCGGCGGGAGCGGGTTGCCCTGGTTGTCGGAACGGGCGTCCCGGCCGACGAGGAGGATGTCGAGCGAGCCGTCGGCAGGCTGCTCCCCCGGCTTCGCCCCGCCGCCCTCCTCGTCGATCACGTTGTCCCGCGTCACGCCGTCGAGGGCGCGAAGGTTGACGTACCCGTACGCCGTGCCGCCGAGCACGACGAGAGCCAGCCCGGCGACGGCGATCTTCCCCAGCACATGCACGCCACCCTGGACGCCCGGGCGCCGGGCACCGCTGCACGAGTGAGAGTTGGGTCACATCCGAAGGTGTGACGCCCCGTTGAGATCGAGGATCGCGCCGGAGGCCCAGGCGGCTTCGGCCGAGGCCAGGTAGACGACGGCCGCGGCGACCTCCTCGGGCGTGCCCACCCGGCCGAACGGGCTCTGCGCGCGCACCGCGTCGTCGATGCGGGCGGCCACGCGCTCGGTGGCGGTGAACCCGGGCGCCACCGACGTCACGGCGATCCCGTGGGGCGCGAGGGAAACGGCCAGCGACTGGCCGAACGCGTGCAGAGCGGCTTTGCTCGCGCCGTATGCGGGGTGGTCCGGCTCGCCCTTGAAGGCACCGCGCGACCCGATGTTGACGATCCGGCCGGGCGCGCCGCGCCCGATGAGGTGCCGGGCGACGCAGTAGCTGAGGTTCGCGGCCGCGACGAGGTTGACGTCGAGGGTGCGCCGCCAGATCCGCTGCCAGTCCGCATAGGACACTTCGGCGATCGCGTGCGCGGTCTCGGCCGACGTCGCGACGGCGGCGTTGTTGACCAGCACGTCGACCCCGCCGAGCCCGGCCTCGGCCGCGTCGGCGATGCGCCGCGCGGCTTCGGGGTCGGCGAGGTCGCCGCCGATCAGCACGTGCCCCTCGCCGGGGAGCGCTTTCAGCGTCTCCTCGGCGTCCGCGGCGCGGTGTCCGTAGTGGACGGCCACCCGGTCACCCCGCGCCGCGAACGCGGTGGCCACCGCGCGCCCGATACCGCGGGACGCGCCGGTGACGAGAACTCCCCTGCTCATCCGAACAGCTGGACCAGCTTCAGGAAGAGCTGGTACACCCCGTACCCGAACGGGAGCACCACCCACGCCCAGGCCAGCACGATCAGCGGTGTCCGGTGGGGTTTCGCCGTCGGTTCGGTCATCACGCCTCACTCCTCGCGGCCGCGGGGACCGGCTCGTGGAACTTCTCCTTGACCGGGCGCACCAGCTCGTTGGCCACGAAGCCGACCACGAGCAGGCCGATCATGATGTAGAACGACGTCGTGTACAGGTCCGGGCCGGACTTGCCCGCCGCCTTTTCGCCGTCGGCGATGCGGTTGACGATCAGCGGGCCGAGCACGCCGGCCACCGACCACGCGGTGAGCAGCCGGCCGTGGATCGCGCCCACCTGGTAGGTGCCGAACAGGTCCTTCAGGTACGCCGGGACCGTCGCGAACCCGCCGCCGTAGAAGGAAAGGATCACCATCGCGCACAGGATGAACACGAGCTTCGACGAGTTCTGCGTCAGCGCGATCACCAGGTACAGCAGCGCGCCGACGCCGAGGTAGGTGCGGTAGATGTTCTTGCGCCCGACCAGGTCCGAAGTGGACGACCAGACGAACCGGCCGAGCATGTTGCACAGCGACAGCAGCGCGACGAACCCGGCCGCCGCGGCCGTGCCGACCGGGGTGGACGTGTTCTTGAAGAAGTCGACGATCATCGGGGACGCCTTCTCCAGGATCCCGATGCCCGCGGTCACGTTGAAGCACAGCACCACCCACAGGCACCAGAACTGCGGCGTCTTGATCGCGTTGGCGGCCGAGACGTTCGCCGTGCTGATCATCGCCTTGCCGTGGTCGGTCTTCGGCTCCCAGCCCGCCGGCTTCCAGTCGTCGGCCGGCACCCGCACGAGCAGCCAGCCCATCGACATGAACACCGCGTAGACGACGCCGTGGATCAGGAACGCCGTCGCGATGGTGCTCGCCGTGGGCGCGGTGCCCAGCATCGACGACGACCACGGCGAGGCGATCAGCGCGCCACCGCCGAAGCCCATGATCGCGATGCCGGTGGCCATGCCCGGGCGGTCCGGGAACCACTTGATCAGCGTCGACACCGGCGAGATGTAGCCGATGCCGAGCCCAATGCCGCCGATTCCGCCGTACCCGAGGACGACCAGCCAGAACTGCCCGGTCGCCACGCCGAGCGCGGAGACGAGGAACCCGCTGGCGAAGCAGCACATCGACACGAACATCGCCCAGCGCGGGCCGTTCTTTTCGACGAGGGTGCCGCCGAACGCGGCGGACAGCCCCAGCATGACGATGCCGAGCTGGAACGGCAGGGAACTCTGGGTGCCGTTGAGGTGCAGGGTCTTCTCGAGCGGGGTCTTGAAGACGCTCCACGCGTAGGCCTGCCCGATCGACAGGTGTACCGACAGGGCCGCCGGCGGCACCAGCCAGCGCGTCCAGCTCGGCGGTGCCACGATCCGGGATCGGTCCAGGAAGCCGAGAGCCATCGGTTCCCTCCGTATTCTGAGGATGATGAAGGGAATGTATTACTAAATCACCGGTGTTGCACCATACGAGTGTCGAACTTTCGGGCAGCGAAGGATGTGCTGATGGGCAGGGTGACCGTGCGCAGGCCGGTGCGGCGGATCTCCGCGACCGGGGACCGGCGCCGCCCCGACGCGCTGGCGGCCGAAGAGCCCCTGGAGCTGCGGGTCGGCGGCCGGGCGCTGGCGGTGACCATGCGCACGCCCGGGCACGACGTCGAACTCGCGCACGGGTTCCTGCTGTCCGAGGGCGTGATCGGCGGGCGCGCGGACGTGGCGGTGGCCCGCTACTGCGACGGCGTCGACGACCAGGGCCGCAACACCTACAACGTGCTGGACATCGCGCTCGCCGACGGCGTCCCGCCACCGGACACCGGCGTCGAGCGCAACTTCTACACGACGTCGTCGTGCGGGGTCTGCGGCAAGGCCGCGCTCGACGCGGTCAAGCTCCGCACGCGGTTCTCCCCCGCCTCGGCGGCGTTCGCGGTGAAGAGTTCGACCCTGGCGGGCCTGCCCGACGCCCTGCGCGCCCGCCAGAAGGTGTTCGCCAGCACCGGCGGCCTCCACGCGGCGGCGCTGTTCAGCCCGGACGGCTCGCTGGACGTCGTCCGAGAAGACGTCGGCCGGCACAACGCGGTGGACAAGGTGCTGGGCTGGGCGGTCCTCGAAGACCGGATCCCGGCGCCGGGCCACGGCCTCCTGGTGTCCGGGCGAGCGTCGTTCGAGCTGGTGCAGAAGGCGGCGATGGCGGGCATCGGGCTGCTGGCCGCGGTGTCGGCGCCGTCGTCGCTGGCGGTGGAGCTGGCCGAGGAGAACGGCATGACCCTGGTCGGCTTCCTGCGCGGCGACTCGATGAACCTCTACACCGGCGACCACCGCATCCTCACCTAGCCCGGCCCCGGTGGTCGTGAGTGGCAAGGAGGGTTCTAACCCGCCTTACCACTCACGAGGCCGAGGCGACCCAGTTGCCGTGGAAACCGTGGGGCACGCGGTCCGGCAGGTGGATCGCCGCGACCGTCTCCAGCGTTTCCGCGTCCAGGATCGTCAGGTCGCTGCGCTGGGTCGCCGGGTCGAAGACGAAGCCCATGAGGACGCCGTCGTCCTCCGCGGCCTCCTCGTGGCGGGGGACGAACACGAACTCGGCCGGCTGGCGGCCCGCGCCGAACACGCGCTCTTCCCGGGTACCCGTGTGGAAGTCGTGCTTGAACAGCGAGCCGCCGGGCTGCGCGCCGGCGTCGGCCGACATCGTGTAGCCGTAGCGGTGGCGGTGGCCGACCAGGCGCTCGTCGACGCGCGGGAACTCCTGGCCGCGGTCGTCGAGGCGCTCCTCCAGCACCTTGCCCGCGGCCAGGTCGACCGTCCAGCGGTCCAGGGTCGGGCCGCCCTCGTCCGGGCCGTGCAGCTCCGTGTCGAACATCCGGGGGTGGCGGACGACCTCGAGCACGACGCTGTCACCGTCGTCGTAGGCGTTGAGCGGGTGGAAGACGTAGCACGGCTCGACCTCGAACCACCGGACGTCCGCGTTGCCGCCCTCGCGCGGCATCACGCCGATCCGCGCCGGGTACTTCGGGTTCCAGCGGTAGGGCAGGCCGCCGTTCGCGCCGATCGTGCGGGCCATCATCGCGGTCACCGGGTCCGGCACGCGGACCTTGCCCACCATGGCCGACACGACCAGCTTCGCCGGGGTGCGCAGCGCGGTCGGCACCCCGGCGGCGACCGCCATCCCGGCGTTGAACGTCACGGGCAGGTCGTAGAACACGACGTGGTTCTCGGTCAGGGAGAAGTCGTGCATCATCGGCGACCCGGTGACCTCGACGTCGACCGTGCGGCGGGCGCGGCCGGCCGTGTCGATCACCGAGTACTGGACCTTGTTGCCTATGCCGAAGAAGTACGAGACGGCGTGCAGCTCGCCGGTGCGCGGGTCGCGCTTGGGGTGGGCGGTGTAGCCGCCGGGAAGCGTGCCGTCGAAGTCGCAGCGGCCGACGGTGTCGAGCTCGTCGGTCAGCTCGTAGATCGGCGCGCCCGCCTCGACCAGGGCAAGGGTCTTGCCCGCGTGGCCGATGACGTTGGTGTTGGCGCCGAGCGCGTCCAGCCCGCAGAACCGGCTCGCGTCCTCGCCGTCGAGCGCCGCCGCGACGGCGGGGTTGCGGACCCACCGGTTGCGGTACCACTCGGCCTTCCCGTCGCGCAGGCGCACGCCGTGGACCATGCCGTCGCCCATGAACCAGTGGTAGGCCGCCGGGTCCACCTCGGACAGCGGGTTCGGGCCGTTGCGCAGGTACCGGCCGTCGAGGAAGTCCGGGATCCGGCCGGTGACGGCGAGCTCGGTGATCGTGTGCTCCCGGCTGACCGGGGCGAAGTTTCCTTCGAGGAACCTGTTGCCCATGGGACCCCTCCATAACTTGGTTATGGAACTAGATATAACAGGGTTATGGGATACTGGCAAGCATGAGCCCCAAACCGCGCGCGACCGACGTCAAGGCCCGGCTCGTCGAGGCCGCCATCCGGCTGCTCGACGAGAACGGACCCGAAGCCCTGCAGGCCCGCAAGCTGGCGGCGGAGGTCGGCGTCTCGACGATGGCGGTCTACACGCACTTCGGCGGCATGGCCGCGCTGGTCGACGAGGTCGCGCGGGCCGGCTTCCTGCGCCTGTCGGAGTGGCTGGCCGGGGTCCCCCTGACCGACGACCCGGTGGCGGACATCTTCAGCCTGGCCCGCACCTACCGGCAGGCGGTCGCCGAGCAGCCGCAGCTGTTCGCGGTGTCCTTCGGCCAGTCCGCTCCCGGCGGCAAGCGGGCGACGCTGTCCGACCTCACCACCGCGGAAGGCCGCGAAGCCGCCCAGGAGGGGCTGGAGGCGTTCGCCCACATCGTCCGGGCGACCGAGCGGGCCATCGCCGCCAGCCGGTTCCGGCCCTCCGACGAGTACCAGGCCGCCGCCCAGCTCTGGAGCGCGCTGCACGGATTCGTCACACTGGAGGCGTCGGGGCACTTCGGCCCCGGTGAACAGGGCATAGACCACATTTTGATCCCCCTCGGGATCACCATGGCGGTGGGTCTCGGGGACACTGTGGACGAAGCCGGGCGCTCGGCCGAGGCCGCGCGGGCGGCTTGGCGGGCGAGGATCGGAAACGCCGGGCAGGGTGTTGACGAATAACCCGGTGAACGCCGGACGCGAGGGAACGCGGAGCGGGTGCGCGGCGTCCTTATCAGGGGGCAGGGGGATGGAGACAGGGTGAACGAGGAAAACGGGGACGCGGAGCCGGCCGGAGCGGTCGCCGGGGCGGTCCAGGGCGCCCGGCGGTGGATCGGCCGCCGGTCGGTGCTGATCGCGGGCGCGTCCGGGCTGGCCGTGACCGGGCTGGCCGTCGGCACCGCGACCGGCAAGCTGCCGTTCAGCCAGGCCCTGCAGCGCACGCTCGGCGTGACGTCGTCGAACCCGACGACCCAGCTGGGCAGCACGCGCGTCGAGCGCGTCTACTCCGCGGCCCGCGGCCGGATGGTCGACCTGGTGTTCATCCTGCCGTCGAAGACCCCGCCGAAGGGGCTGCCGATGTCGCTGATGCTGCACGGCCTGCACGGCAACGCCCGCAGCGCGGCGCCCACCGGCACGCTCAAGCAGCTCGCCAGCGACGTCGCCCGCAAGGCGGTGCCGGCGTTCGGCTTCGTGGCCGTCGACGGCGGCGACAACTACTGGCACCAGGTCCACCCGGGCGACGACCCGATGGCGATGCTGCTGGAGGAGGTCCCGCAGTGGCTGCGGGCCCGCGGCTTCGCCGGCCCGACCGGGCAGCCGTTCGCCTGCACCGGCGTGTCGATGGGCGGGTTCGGCGCGCTGGTGTACACGCGCCGCCGGGTCGAGCGGCGCCAGCCGCCGTCCGCCGTCGCGACGCTGGCCCCGGCGCTGATCACGTCCTGGCCGGAGATGGCCAAGCGGCACATCTTCACGGGCATCCAGGACTGGACGGCCCTCGACCCGCTGCGGCACGTCGACGAGACCAAGGGCGTGGCCAACGGCATCTGGTGCGGCACGGAGGACTCGTTCATCACCGGCGTCCGCCGCTACATCGAGGCGGCGCACCCGGCGGTCGCGCACACCGCCCACGGCAAGCACGGCGACTCGTTCAACCGCACGGTGGTGCCCAGCCTGGTCAGCTTCCTCGGCAAGCACGTCCCCCGCGCCGACTGACCCAGCCCGGTCCCCATGCAGTGAATGACTCATTCCTGGCGTCGGATGCCAGGAATGAGTCATTCACTGCGTTCGGGCGGCGGGGCGGCGGGTCAGCGGGTGAAGTGGATGCGGGTGATGGTGCGGCCCGGGACCCAGTACGTGCGGACCAGGTCGGCCACGCGGTTGACCAGCAGCAGGCCGCGGCCGCCCAGGGTGGTCGCCGACGGCGGGATGCGGCCGGCCAGCGGCTCGGCGATCGTGCCCTCGTCGCTCACCTCGCAGACCACCTGCGAGGCCTCCGCCCACAGCCGCAGGACGCCGGTGCCGCCGCCGTAGAGGACGCTGTTCGTCGTCAGCTCGGCGATCGCCAGCGCGAAGTCGTCGCGGCGGGGCCGGCGCAGGCCGTGCCGGGCGGCCCAGATCTCCGCGAAGCCGCGCAACGACGCCAGTTGCGCCAGGTCGAATTCGCGCTCGACCGCGCCCGGCGGCGGCTCGAGCGGCCGGGTGAAGTCCGCGCGGACGCCGTCCGGGTCGAACCGCTGGCTGGTGAACGGCCCGGCCAGCCCCCACAGCTCGGGGTGGGTGCGCTCGGCGTCGGCCAGCACCGGCGGCGGCAGGGCCCCGACGTCGTACGGGCAGAGCACCGCCAGGTCACGCCCGGCGAAGGCGTTGTTGATGAGGGCTTCGTGCACCACGCACGCCGGGTACTCCGCGTCCGAGCGGCCGGCCCAGATCGGCTCGCCCACGATGCGCACCGGGCCGGCGTGCTCGGCGGAGAAGGCGTGCAGCACCGACGGCAGGATGGCGCCGGGGTTGCGGCCCGCCCGCTGCATGTCGATCAGCCGGACTTCGCCCGCCCGGTCTTCCAGCGCCTTCTCGATCAGCAGGAGGTTGGGGCCGGGGACGGCGACCGCCGCCGGTTCGCCCCGGTCGAGTCCCTCGAGCAGGAACGGGATGACACCGTCCAGGTACTCGGTGTCGCCGCGATAGAAGAGTGCCGGATGCCGGAACGGTCTGAGGGCATCAACCACGAACGTGGCTTACCCCCGCTGGAACGAACCCAAACCCGCCGGATGACGGAATGTCACTCCACCCAACGGCCGACCACCGCGATCAGCCAGAAGCCGACGATGGTCGCCAGCGCGAACAGGAGCACCCAGTTGAACAGCTGACGCCGCTCGGTCGCGCCGCGGGCCTGCCGCAGCCCGTAGGCCGCGACGACGAACAGCGGCACGGGGATCAGCGGCAACGGGGACAGCCGCGAGACGACGGCGACGACACAGGTGCCGGTGAACACGGCCAGCATGCCCATCAGCACCCGGTTCAGCCACGGGTACCGGTCGGCGACGGACGCGATCACGCGCTCGCTCAGCTCGCGGAACCCCAGGACCGGTCCGGCCGGGGTCGTCCCGGCCGGGGTGGTCCCGGCGGGTTCCGGGGCCGGCGGCGCCGGCGCTTGCACGCCGCCGCCCGGAGCAGCCCCGGAACCCGGGAAAGAGTCAGCAGTCATTCAGCTTTCCTGTCGGGTCTCCGGGCCGGGCGGCCCGGAGACGCCCGGCGTCAGGCCGACTTCTCGCCGCGCTCGCTGCGCGCGCGCCGCGTCGGCTGCCGGGCGACGATCGTCGGGTTCACGTTCTCCCGGACGGTCTGCTCGGTGATGACGACCTTCGCCACGTCGTCGCGGCTCGGGATGTCGTACATCACCGGCTGGAGCACTTCTTCCATGATCGCACGCAGCCCGCGGGCACCGGTCCCGCGCAGGACCGCCTGGTCGGCGATGGCCTCGAGCGCGGTCTTGGTGAACTCGAGCTCGACGTTGTCCATCTCGAAGAGCTTCTTGTACTGCTTCACCAGGGCGTTGCGCGGCTGGGTGAGGATGTTGACCAGCGAGTCCTTGTCCAGGTGGTTCACCGTCGCCACGACCGGGAGGCGGCCGATGAACTCCGGGATCAGCCCGAACTTGATCAGGTCCTCCGGCATGGTGTCGGAGAAGACGTCGCTCTCCTCGATCTCGGACTTGGTGCGGATCTCCGCGCCGAAGCCGAGGCCGCGCTTGCCGACCCGCTCGTTGATGATCTTCTCCAGCCCGGCGAACGCGCCGGCCACGATGAACAGCACGTTCGTCGTGTCGATCTGGATGAACTCCTGGTGCGGGTGCTTGCGGCCGCCCTGCGGCGGCACCGAGGCGGTGGTGCCCTCGAGGATCTTCAGCAGCGCCTGCTGGACGCCCTCGCCGGAGACGTCCCGGGTGATCGACGGGTTCTCGCTCTTGCGGGCGATCTTGTCGACCTCGTCGATGTAGATGATCCCGGTCTCGGCCCGCTTGACGTCGTAGTCCGCCGCCTGGATGAGCTTGAGGAGGATGTTCTCGACGTCCTCACCGACGTAGCCAGCCTCGGTCAGCGCCGTGGCGTCCGCGATGGCGAACGGCACGTTCAGCAGCTTCGCGAGCGTCTGCGCCAGGTAGGTCTTGCCGCACCCGGTGGGGCCGAGCATCAGGATGTTCGACTTGGCGAGCTCGACCGACTCCTCCTTGGAGTCCTTCGGCCCGGCCTTGTCGTCCGCCTGGATCCGCTTGTAGTGGTTGTAGACCGCCACTGCCAGCGTCCGCTTGGCGTCTTCCTGGCCGATGATGTACTGCTCGAGGAATTCGTGGATGTCGGCGGGCTTGGGCAGCTCGTCGAGCTTGACGTCGCCGGCTTCGGCCAGCTCCTCCTCGATGATCTCATTGCAGAGGTCGATGCACTCATCGCAGATATAGACCCCGGGGCCGGCAATGAGCTTCTTCACCTGCTTCTGGCTCTTCCCGCAGAAAGAACACTTCAGCAGGTCTCCGCCGTCACCGATCCGTGCCATGGCCGTTGACCTCGTCCCCTCCGGCGCGGGTTCGGCGCGCCTGACGTGTGTTGCGACGGTGCGACCCCCCGGTGCGGTGACCGGGTGCGAGCCTCACACATTGCCACTGACGGTACCCGTCCGATGCCGCGGGCGGGAACACCCACGAGCTCCGGGAGCACGTCAGAGGACGACCCTAAACCAGGATGCCGGTGTGTGTCGTCTTCTCGACACACACCGGCCTGGCGGATCTAAAGAGCCGACGCCTTACGGTACGGCAGCACCTCGTCGATGATGCCGTACGCCTTGGCCTCTTCGGCCGTGAGGATCTTGTCGCGCTCGATGTCGGTCCGGATCTGGTCCGGGTCCTTGTTCGTGTGCTTGGCCAGGATGACCTCCATCTGGCGCCGCACCCGCTGGATCTCGTTGGCCTGGATCTCCAGGTCGGAGACCTGGCCGTAGGTGCCCTCGGTGGCCGGCTGGTGGATCAGCACGCGGGAGTTCGGGAGCGCGTAGCGCTTGCCCGGCGTGCCGGCCGACAGCAGCACCGCGGCGGCCGAGGCGGCCTGGCCGAGGCAGTACGTCTGGATGTCCGGGCGGACGAACTGCATGGTGTCGTAGATCGCCATCAGCGAGGTGAACGAGCCACCCGGCGAGTTGATGTAGACCAGGATGTCGCGGTCCGGGTCCTCGTGCTCGAGGTGCAGCAGCTGGGCCATCACGTCGTTGGCCGACGCGTCGTCCACCTGCACGCCGAGGAAGATGACCCGCTCTTCGTACAGCTTGTTGTACGGGTTCGACTCCTTGACCCCGTAGCTGGTCCGCTCCACGTACGACGGCAGGATGTACCGCGACTGGGGGATGCTCGGGCCCTGGAAGTCACCCGGGAGCCTGAAGTTGCTCATCGAAAGTCTCCTTGGTGCTTCGGGCTCAGCGGGAGCCCGGACGGGCGATGTCGGCGGTGAGGACGTGGTCGACGAACCCGTAGTCCTTCGCCTCCTGCGCGGTGAACCAGCGGTCGCGGTCGCCGTCCTTGATGATCTGCTCGACCGTCTGCCCGGTCTGGTCCGCGGTGATCCGGGCCAGCTCCTGCTTCCACTTGTTGAACAGGTCCGCCTGGATCGCGATGTCCGACGCCGTGCCGCCGACACCGGCCGAGGGCTGGTGCATCAGGATGCGGGCGTGCGGGAGCGCGTAGCGCTTGCCCGGCGTGCCCGAGGAGAGCAGGAACTGCCCCATCGAGGCCGCCATGCCCATCGCGTAGGTCGCGACGTCCGGGCGGATCAGCTGCATGGTGTCGTAGATGGCGAACCCGGCGGTGACCGAGCCACCCGGCGAGTTGATGTAGAAGCGGATGTCGGACTCGGCGTCGTCCGCGTCGAGCAGCAACAGCTGCGCGGTGATCCGGTTGGCGACCTCGTCGTTGACCTCGGAACCGAGGACGACGATGCGCTCCTGGAGCAACCGCTCGAACACCGAGTCGGTGAGGTTGAGCCCTGCGGTGCCGGTCCGCGCCTCGGGCGTGTGCTGCGTCACGTCTGCCTGCCTTTTCGCGCCGGCGGCGGCCCGGTGCTGACGGCCACCGCTGTCGTTTCAGATGCTTGAGATCTTGTATCCGACCCTAACGAACTTGGGCGGTGCAGAATGCCTGACACCGCCCAAGTTCGCTCACAGCTTCACTCCGCCGGAGTCTTCGCCGTTTCGTCGGTGACCTGCGTCTCCTCGGTTGCCGGCTCGTCGCTGCCGAACAGCTCCGAGAGGTCGACCTCGGCGCCGGAACCGTCGGTGACGGTCGTCTTGCGGACCACGGAGGCGAGGGCCTTGCCGCGGCGCACGTCGGCGTAGATCGCGGTCAGCTGGCCCGACTGCTGGGCGCGCTGGACGTACTCGTCCGGGCTGATCCCGAAGCGCTGGGCCTGGTAGATGATCCGCTCGGTGAGCTCGCCGTCGTTGACCGACACCGCTTCCTTGTCGGCGATGGTGTCCAGCAGCAGCTGCGTGCGGACGGCCTTCTCCGACTCGGTGCGGGTCTCCGCGTCGAACTCTTCGAGCGTGCGGCCTTCGGCCTCGAGGGCCTTGGCGAACTGGGCCTCGTCGTGGTCGAACGGGTGGATCGCGTCGTGCTTGCGGTTCTCGATCTCGGCGTCGAGGACCTTCTCCGGGATCGGCACCTCGGTGCGCTCCAGGAGCTCGTCGAGCACCTTGTCGCGGGCCTGGACGCCCTGCTGCATCTTCTTGACGCGGCCGAGCCGCTCGCGCAGGTCGTTCTTGAGCTCGTCGATCGTGTCGAACTCGCTGGCCATCTGGGCGAACTCGTCGTCGGCCTCGGGCAGCTCGCGGGTCTTGACCGACTGGACGGTCACGGTCACCTCGGCGTCCTTGCCGGCGTGCTCACCGGCGACGAGCTGGGTGGTGAACGTCTTGGTCTCGCCGGCGGTCGCGCCGATGATCGCCTCGTCGATGCCGTCGACGAGCTGGCCGGAGCCGATCTCGTAGGACAGCCCGCTGGTGCTCGCCTCCTCGACGGTCTCGCCGTCGACGGTCGCGGACAGGTCGATCGAGACGAAGTCGCCGTTTTCGGCCGGGCGCTCGACGCCGGTCAGCGTGCCGAAGCGGGCGCGCAGCTCGTCGAGCTGCTCGTCGACCTCCGCGTCGGTCAGCTCGACGTCGTCGACGGTGATCGCGAAGCCGTCCAGGTCGGGCAGCTCGATCTCCGGGCGCACGTCGACCTCGGCGGTGAACTCGAGCACGTCGCGGTCCTCGAGCTTGGTCACGTCGAACTCGGGGTTGCCGAGCGTGCGGACCTCGTTGGCGCGGACGGCCTCGATGTACTTGGCCGGGATGGCCTCGTTGACGACCTCGTCGAGCACCGGGCCGCGCCCGATCCGGCTTTCCAGGACGCGAGCGGGCGCCTTGCCGGGCCGGAAGCCCGGGATGCGCACCTGCTGGGCGATCTTGCGGTAGGCGCGGTCGAAGTTCGGCTTGAGCTCGTCGAACGGCACCTCGACATTGATCTTGACTCGCGTCGGGCTGAGCTGCTCGACGGTGCTCTTCAAGGTCTTCTCCTCGAGCGGTAACGATTGTGGTGGACAATCCTGCGGAAATGGCCCCGGCCACGTGCAGGCCGGGACGTCCGAGTCTAGGCCAGTGGCCTCCGCCACCGGGCCGGGGGCCACCTGCGGCGTCAGGCGCCCAGCATCCGGCCGATCACCCAGCGCATCTGACCGGTCGCGTGCGCCACCGACCCGCTGGGCTGGACGAGGTGGGAGAGCAGCAGCCGGACGAACGCCTCGACCGCGACCGTCCACTCCGAGGGGGTCAGCCCGACGTCGGGGTAGCTCCGCGCGAGCAGGGCCGCCACGGAGTCGACCGAGCGCTCGAGCACGCCCTCGGGCCGGGTGGTCAGCAGCGGGAGGAAGTCGTCGCTGCCGCCCTTCGAGCAGCCGAGCGCGATCAGGATCAGCGGGTTGACCCTGGCGGCTTCGAGGGTCTGGCGGAACGCGGCGGTGACGCCGTCGACGGGACGGCCCGGGTGGGCGGCGACGACCTCGGTCACCCGCTCGGCGAAGCGCCCGGTTTCGCGCAGCACCAGCGCTTCGGCCAGCTCGGCCTTGGAGCCGAGTTCGTTGTAGACGGTCTGCCTGCTGACGCCGACGTGCGCGGCCAGCTTGCCCATCGTCACCGCGGCCCAGCCGTCCGCGGCGATGAGGACGGCGGCCGCGTCGAGCAGCCGGTCCCGGGTGCGCACCGGGGCGAGACGGGTGACGGCCTTCACAAGGGCAGCTTACCGACCGCTTGCGTTCGCCAGGCCGGGACCTTTTTTCGAAGCGTGGCGCAACGTTTACAAACCCGAGCGGGTTGTCTACGGTGACTCCCGCCTCGCCAGGAGCTTCTCGACCGAGGAGACCGCTCGATGCCCGTCGTCGATACCCCGTCGCTCGGCTCCCGGACGTCCGGGAGCGGGCCGGCGGCCGGCGTGCCGGTCCCGCGCTCGGTGCCCTCGCCCCGCATCCCGTTGCCCCGCCTGTCCGTGCCGACGCTCCTGCTGTTCGCCGGCGGTGCCGCGCTGTGGGCGACGGCGACCTGGCTGCTGCTGGCCGGGATCGCGCCGCCGGTGTACACCGTGCCGCTGCACGCGATCGTCACCTTCACGATGTTCACCGTGGCGCACGAATCCGTGCACCACGCCGCAGGAAAGCTGACATGGGTCAACGAGGTCCTGGGCCGGCTGGCGATGCCGTTCGTCGCGGCGTACTCGTCGTTCCCGCTGCTCCGGTTCATCCACAGTGAACACCACCGCAACACGAACGCGGACTCCCACACCGATCCCGACGCCTGGACATCGCAGGGAGCCTGGTGGTCGCTCCCGTTCCGCTGGCTCACCATCGACTTCTGGTACGCGCGCTTCTACAGCGCCCGCGTGCGCACCCGCCCGGCGCCGGAGCGGGCCGAGACGATCGTGCTGCTGTCGCTGGCGTTCGTCGCCGCCGCGACGCTGATCGCCTGCGGCCACGGCCGGGAACTGGTGCTGGGGTACCTGCTGCCGCAGCGGATCGGGCTGGCCGTGCTGGCGTGGTGGTTCGACTGGCTGCCGCACCACGGGCTCCCCGCCGCGAAGCCGCGCGACAAGTTCGGCACCACGCGGGTGCGGGTGGGGCTGGAGTGGCTGATGACGCCGATGATGCTGTTCCAGAACTACCACCTGGTGCACCACCTCCACCCCGCCGTGCCGTTCTACCGCTACCTGCGGGCGTGGCGCGACAACCGGGACGCCTATCTCGCCCGCGACGTCCCGATCATCACCGCGTGGGGCCGCGAGCTGACGCCGGCGGAGTACCGCGCCTGGCGGCGGCTGGCCGACGACCTCGGCGACCACGAGCCCGGCCCGGAGCCGCCGCCGGGCCCGAGCCGGTTCCACCGGCTGCGGGTGCGGGAGGTCCGGCCGCTGACCGCGGACGCCGTCGCGATCACCTTCGACGTCCCGCCGCACCTGGCGCCGGAGTTCCGGTTCTCGCCCGGCCAGCACGTGGCCGTCCGCGCGGTGGTCGACGGGCAGCCGGTGCGGCGGACGTACTCGATCTGCGCGCCGGCGGACTCGGGCGAGCTGCGGATCGCGGTGAAGCGGCGGCCCGGCGGCGCGTTCTCCGGCTTCGCGACCACGACGCTGGCCGCGGGCGACTTCCTGGAGGTCCTGCCGCCCTCCGGTGCGTTCACGCTCACCCCGGACCCGTCCCGGACCGCGCACTACGTGGCGCTGGCCGCGGGCAGCGGCATCACGCCGGTGCTGTCCATCGTGGTCAGCACGCTCACCGCGGAGCCGCACAGCCGGGCGACGCTGCTGTACGTCAACACTTCGGGCACGACGACCTTGTTCGCCGCGGAGTTGAGCGCGCTCGCCGAAGGGTTCGGCGGACGGCTGCACGTCGTCCACTACCGCACCGACGAGCGCGACCCGGACCTGCACGCGCACCGGCCGCGGCACTTCGACACGCTCGGCGAGGCCCTCGCCATTTCGCACGAGCGCTACCAGCGCGGACGGCTCGACGGGACGCGGCTGCGCGCGCTGCTGCAGAACCGGCTGCACCCGGCGAAGGTCGACGAGTGGTTCCTGTGCGGGCCGCGCGGCCTGCTGGAGATGGCCCGCCGCACGCTGGCCGACGCGGACGTCCCGGAGGAGAACGTCCACTTCGAACTCTTCCGCGGCGCGGCGCCCCTGCGCGACCCGGCGGGTACGCCGGCGAAGGTGGCGCTGACGCTGGGCGGCACGACGACGTGCGTCACGGCCGAAGCCGGGGAAACGGTCCTGGACGCGGCGTTGCGGGCCGGATACGAGGTGCCGTACTCGTGCACGGGCGGCGCGTGCGGCACGTGCCGGGCGACGCTGCTGCACGGGCAGGTGGACATGGACGTCCGGTACGCGCTGACCGAGGACGACGTCGCGGCGAACCGGATCCTGACCTGCCGCTCCCGCGCGACGACCCCGGAGGTCGCGGTCGACTACGACCGCCGCTGACCGGACGCAGTGAATGACTCATTCCTGGCGTCGGACGCAAGGAATGAGTCATTCACTGCAGGGGAAGCCCGGGTCAGCCGGTCCGGGTGGGGGCACCCGAGGGCGGGGTTCCCTGGCCGCCGCCCGGGGCTTGCGGCCCCGCTTCGCCGTCGGTGACCGAGGTCGCGGTCGCCGTGCTGCCCGACTCGGTGGCCACCACCGTGACCGTGTCCCCGGCCGCCAGGCCCGTCGCCTGGGCCGACGTGATCGTGTACGTCTTCGAGAAGCCGTCGTCGCTTTTGGCGGTCAGGGACGTCGCGCTCAGCTCCGTGATCTCGCCAGTCTGCATGATCTTCGTGACGTAGCCGCCGTTGCCGTCGGACGCCACGTACTCGCCGTGCAGCGCGCCGCCCAGGCCACCGCCCGGCATGCCGCCCGGGCCGGCCTGGGTGTCGGTGGCCGCGGACGAGGACGCGGCCCAGACCGCCGCTCCCCCGCCGGCCACGATCACCGCCGCGACGGCGCCCGCCGCGATCTTCTTGCCCGGCGACCACGCCTGCTTCGGCGCCGGTGCGGGCGTCGCGCCCCACGTCTGGTCCGGAGTGGACGGTGTGCTCATGAGTCGCTCCTCGCTGTTCGGATGAGTCCACCGTGGAGCCGCCGCCTGTGCACCGACTGTGGCCGCCCTCAGCCGTTCCTGTGAGCAGGGAACCGGACATCGGGCCACGGGCCGGTCACCGCACAGCCGCTTCACAGGCAGCGCACAACCCGCACACACGGCGCGGACGGACGCTGTTCCCATGGCCGCGCGCACCGTCCCGTTCCGTCCCCGCCGGGGACGGCTCTCGCTGCGCGCGAAACTGACCGGTTCGGTGGTCGTGCTGCTCACCGTGGTGTGCCTGATCGTCGGCGTGGTCAGCGAGTTCGCGCTCGACGTGTTCCTCACCCGCCAGATCGACCAGCAGCTCTCGGCCGCGGCGAACCGGTCGCTGGTGTTCGCGAGCAACTTCCGGCCGCCGGACGGCGGTCCGCCACCGCAGAACCAGGGCCAGCACCCGCTCGGGCAGAACGTCGGCACGGTCAGCGCCACCTTTTCGGGCCGGGACCTCGTGCGCGACGACAGCATCTCCGAACACGGCGGACGGCTCGTGCTCACCGCGGACCAGCAGGCGCTCATGCTTTCGGTGCCCACCGACGGCAAGCCGCACACCCTGTCCTTCGACGACCTCGGCGAGTACCGCCTGATGGCGCTGCCGGTCGCGGGGACGTCCGACGTCGTGGTCACCGGCCTGCCGATGAAACCGGTCGACGACACGCTGCTCACCGTCGGGCTGATCCTGTTCGGCGTGGCCGCCGCGGGCGTGCTCGGCGCGGCCTTCCTCGGCGCGTTCGCGGTCCGCCGCACCCTGCGCCCGCTCGACCGCGTCGCCGCCACGGCCGGGCGCGTCACCGAGCTGCCCCTCGACCGCGGCCAGGTGGCGCTGTCCATCCGCGTCCCGGAGGGCGACACGGACCCGCGGACCGAGGTCGGCCAGGTCGGCTCGGCGCTGAACCTGATGCTCGGCCACGTCGCCCAGGCCCTGGAAGCGCGGCACGACAGCGAGATCCGCGTCCGGCAGTTCGTCGCGGACGCCAGCCACGAGCTGCGCACGCCGCTGGCCGCGATCCGCGGGTATGCCGAGCTGGCCGCCCGCGGCAGCGCACTGGTGCCGCCGGACGTCGCCCACTCGATGAACCGGATCCAGTCCGAGGCCGTCCGGATGACGGCGCTGGTCGAGGACCTGCTGCTGCTCGCCCGGCTCGACGCGGGGCGCCCCCTCGACGTGCGCGACGTCGACCTCACGCGGCTGGTCGCCGACGCCGTCGGGGACGCCCGGGTCGCCGGCCGCCGGCACCGGTGGCTGCTCGAACTGCCGCCGGCCCCGGTGCTCGTGTTCGGCGACGTCCAGCGCCTGCACCAGGTGCTGGCCAACCTCCTGGCCAACGCGCGCACGCACACCCCGCCGGGCACCACGGTGGTCACGGCGCTGACGCGCTCGGCTGACGGCAGCGCCGTGCTCACGGTGACCGACGACGGCCCCGGCATCGCGCCGGACCTGCTGCCGGACGTCTTCGAGCGGTTCGCCCGCGGCGACTCGTCCCGCTCCCGCCACGCCGGCAGCACCGGGCTCGGGATGGCGATCGCCTCCGCCGTCGTCGTCGCCCACCACGGCTCGATCGAGGTGCACAGCCGGCCCGGCCGGACGGAGTTCGCGGTGCGCCTGCCCGTGGCCGTGCCCGCACAGCGGGTGCACAGCATCGGCACAACCCGGCCCCAGCTGGAGACCGGAAGCTGAGTCCATGACCGTTCTCGCGTCCCGCGAACCTGCCGTGACCTCTCCCGTTCCTTTCCGCCGTTCGTGGCACCGGCCGCTCCTGGCCGTCCTCCTGCTCGGCACCGCCGTGCTCTACCTGTGGGGCCTCGGGGCTTCCGGCTGGGCCAACGCGTTCTACTCGGCGGCCGCGCAGGCGGGTTCACAGAGCTGGAAGGCGCTGTTCTTCGGTTCCAGCGACGCGGCGAACGCGATCACCGTCGACAAGACCCCGGCCGCGCTGTGGGTGATGGGCCTGTCGGCGCGGCTGTTCGGCGTCAACGCGTGGAGCATCCTGGTGCCGCAGGCGCTGATGGGCGTGGGTTCGGTCTGGCTGCTGCACGCGACGGTCCGCCGCACGTCGGGCCCGGCGGCCGGGCTGGTCGCGGGCCTGGTGCTGGCCCTAATGCCCGCCGCGGCGCTGATGTTCCGCTTCAACAACCCGGACGCGCTGCTCGTGTTGCTGCTGGTCGCGGCGGCGTACTGCGTGGTGCGCGCGTGCGAGAAGGCGAGCCCCCGCTGGCTCGCGCTGGCCGGCGTCGCGGTCGGCTTCGGCTTCCTGGCGAAGATGCTGCAGGCGTTCCTGGTCCTGCCCGCGTTCGCGCTCGCTTACCTGATCGCTGCTCCCGTGTCGCTCGGCAAGCGGCTGCTGCACCTGCTCGGCGCGCTCGTCTCGGTCCTCGTGGCGGCAGGCTGGTACCTGGTGGTGGTCGCGCTGTGGCCGGCGGCTTCCCGGCCGTACATCGGCGGCTCCCAGACGAACTCGCTCTGGGAGCTGGTGTTCGGCTACAACGGCTTCGGCCGCCTCACCGGCGACGAAGTGGGCAGCGTCGGCGGCGGCGCGGGCCGCGGCTGGGGTTCGACGGGCCTGACCCGGCTGTTCGGTAGCGAAATGGCGGGCGGGATCGCCTGGCTGCTGCCGGCGGCGCTGGTGGCGCTGGGAGCGGGTCTGTGGTTCACCCGCCGGGCCCCGCGCACGGACGCCTCCCGCGCGGCCCTGCTGCTGTGGGGCGGGTGGCTGCTGGTGACGGCGCTGGTGTTCAGCTACATGAGCGGGATCATCCACCCGTACTACACAGTGGCCCTGGCCCCGGCGATCGCCGCGCTGACCGGGACGGCGGCGGTCCAGCTGTGGCGCCTGCGCGCCCACCCGGTGGCCTCGGGGCTGCTCAGCGGCGGTGTCGCGGTGACGGCGCTGACGGCGTACCTGCTCCTGGACTCGTCGTGGCAGCCGTGGCTGGCCCCGACGGTCCTGGTGGGCGGCCTCCTGGCGGCGGTGGCGCTGTTCTTCGCCACGCACCTGACCCGCGGGGCAGCGGCGGCCGTGGCCGCCTTTTCGCTGGTCGTGACGCTGCTGGGCACGGGAGCGTACACGGTGGCGACGGCGGCGACACCCCACAGCGGCGCGATCCCCGCGGCCGGGCCGTCGTCCGGCTTCGGCGGCCGGGGCCCCGGCGGCTTCGGCGGCCCGGGCGGCTTCGGCGGCGGTCGCGGCGGCGGCCCGGGAGCACTCCTGACCACGACGACGCCGGGCGCCTCGCTGACCGCGTTGCTCCAGAAGGACTCAGCGAAGTACACCTGGACGGCGGCCACGGTGCTGTCGAACGCGGCGGCGGGCTACCAGCTGGCTTCAGGGGCACCGGTGCTGGCCGTGGGCGGCTTCAACGGGACGGACCCGTACCCGACGCTGGCGCAGTTCCAGCAGTACGTGGCCGAGGGGCGGATCCATTACTTCCTGGGCGAGGGCATGACGATGCAGGGGTCGAGCGGCTCGGACGCGGCCCAGGAAATCGCCGAGTGGGTGGCGACGACCTATCAGTCGTCCACTGTGGACGGTGTAACGGTCGTCGATCTCACGGCGACCCGCTGAGCAGGCCCACCGACTAAAGCAGTATCCGGAGCCGTCGGCCTGGTCAAGGACCAGGCGGCTCCGGCACACTGAGAGGCGCCCCCGCCGGACAGGAGTTCCTGCAGATGACCGAGCCCTATGTACGGCCGGCCCGCTTCGCAGACCTGCTCCCGTTCGCCGCCGCCATCGACGATGGGAACTTCATCGTCGATCGCCTGAGGCGCCAGCACAACGGCCTCGGCGTGCTCTTCTTCGCCTGGCTCGGCACCCGCCCGGCCGGCGACGTCTACCTGTGGCTGGAGCAGGCCGAAGAGCGGCCGATCCGGCGGCACCTGCCGGGTGTCGCCCTGCTTACCCACCTTCAGGTCCACCCCGAACTGCGCAATCTTGGCGTCGGGGCGGCGCTGGTCGAGGCCGTCGAGCAGTACCTCGCCGAACGAGGCCGGGACCGGGTCGCACTCGGTGTGCGCACCGACAACCCAGCCGCGGCCCGCCTCTACACGCGGCTGGGCTATCGGGACTGGGGTCACGGCAAGATCGTCTGCTACGCGCGGGCGACCTTGCCGGACGGCCGGGTCCTGGAAGAGCCCGAGGACTGCTACGTGCTGGTTAAAGACCTCGTGCCGGTCACCCCCGCGCCCCGGACCGAGCCGAGGCCGATCGGCGTTTCGCGCGGGTGTTGAGGCCCGACTCCGCGAGGTGGTTGATCCCCAGGGTGGCGAGGGCTTTTCCGAGGTCTGGCCCGTTCCGGTGCCGGACGTCGAGCTCACGGACGTACTCGCCCCAACTGATCCGGTCCCGCTGCCAGGCGCGGACGTAGCGCACGCAAAGGTCCGCCGTGATCCGGTGACTGCGGCCGATCGCCGCCTTGAGCGCGGCGATGATCCTGGCCTTCTGGGCGGATTCGACGTCGGACTCCTGCACCCGCGCGATGGTGCTGCCGATGAGCTCGCGCCGATCGGGCAGGAACGCGTTCCAGTAGTCCTCGTCCGCCGCGGCGAGCCCGTCACCGCCGTCCAGCAGGCCGAACAGGCCCTCGGCGAGGGTGTCGCCCAGCTCCTCGCCACGTGCGCGCCATGCGTCGCGGAACGGATCGTAGAGATGTTGGACCGCCAGCCCGGTGACCGCCGAAGGCCGCATCTTCTCCCCGTCGAGCAGGAAGAACCAGTCTTCGTTGTAGATGTTCGGGAAGAACGAGTCGAACGCCGCCTTGCCCACCACGAGCGCACCGCCGCCGATGAAGGTGTCCTGCGCGGCCCCGATGTACCGGAGTGCGTGACAGACGACGGAGTTGTCCGGCATCCCGCCGTTGGCGAGCCCCACGACGGCGTAGTCGTCGAGGAGGCCGGCCGCCGTGGTGAGGTCCGCCGGGTCCGGCAGGGCGATGTCGTCGTCCAGGAAGAGGATGCGTTCCCAACCGGCCAGACGTGCGATGAGGAGGCCCAGGTTCCGCTTGAGACTTGTGTCCACCAACCGGTGCAGGTCGTTGCGCAGCAGCAACCTGTCCGTGGCGAACTCCGGCACGACCGAGTGGGGAAGCTGAGTGACGTCGATGGCGGTCACCGCCACCCCGGACTGCCTCGCTCGCGCGGCCGCCGAGACCGCCTCGGCCCGCAAGCTGCACAGAAGCAGCAGGTGGGCATCGAGGCGCCCCGCCGCTTCAATGGCCTGCAGCAGGTAGCCGGGCGGGCGGCCGTTGGGCACGATGATCGCGTCGAGACGCTCGTGCGCGGCACCCGTCGGGAAGGACGTCAGCAGATCCCGGTGCGAAGTGTGCTGCCGCGCGGTCATACGGGCCACTCGTGCAGCCGATTTTCCGGCAGCGTCCAGTCCGGGGTCAGTCCCTTGCCCTTGATCACGGGGACCCGACTGATGATGCTGAACGACTTCATCCCGGCGAACCTCGTCCGCAAGTAGTCGCCGTTGCGATCGCGGAACCTGCGATCGGTCAGCGCGCGGACCACGCCGAGAGTGCCACGACCGTACATACCATTGCACACGGTCACGGAGCGCTTCCGGTTGAACGGACTCACTCCCCGATAGAAATGTGCCACGTCTTCCAACAGGTGACCTTCGCTGTCCAGGAGAGGCGAGAAGAGCACGCTCCCGCCGTCACGCTCCACCCGGAAGCCGCCAGGGTCGCTGGTCGGAGCTTCGTCGGCACGAGCGACCTGTTCCACCGGCAGCTCCACGCGCTCGATCACGTCGCGGGTGACGGTGTTCCAGTCCACACCACCCAGGAGTACGAGGTGCGTGGTGTAGTCGTCGGGCGTCAGCTCCTCGGTCTTGCGGAAGCTGACTTGGTTTTCAGGATTTTTCGCCCGGATGTGCCCGTAGAGTTCGATCAAGGCGTCCGGATCGGCGTAAGTGTAGAGCGTGACGAAATCGGCACTCTCCGGATCCACGTACTCGAGGTGAACCCGCAGCTCACGGGGCAGTTCGGCACAGACGATGGTGACGTCCTCACCGGTGGGGTAGGTCCAGATGTCGGTCACCGAATTCACCGCCGCCTCCCGCCCCTCGCGCAGCCGCAGCAGCTCTTCCAGGAGCTTTTTGCGCTCGAACTGCTCCTCGTCCGTCAGATGATCGAGCGGGAGGATACGAACGCGGCCGCCTTCCAGGGAACGCCGGGTCGCGAACAAGGTCGCGTAGGATTCGAGCCGCTTGACCGGCGGACGGACGGGCTTCTCGACCTTCTCCCACGACGAGATCAGGGAGACGCTGACGTCACCGAGCGCCTTGGCGAGCTGGCTCTGCGTGAGGCCAGCATCCGGCCAGTGCGCCTCCCGGAGCTCCTTGAGACGGCGCGCTAGCGCAGGCCGCGGCGCGGCTGGGGACACGGATCCGCCACCCTTCAGGAAATTTCAGTACCGTGGGCGAGGGCACAGATACTACTCCTTGCGAGTCGAAGACCGATCGGCGGCTCGCTTCAGCTGGGACTGAACCGTTACCTCGCAGGAAATAACCATGCCCCAAACAGATAACACCCGATTCACCTCAGTTGTTCCAGGGCACTCCAGCACCTACAGTCAAGTCGACTGAACTTCAGTTTTCAATCTGAAGGCAGGAGCAGGCCATGAGTACTCCAGCGCACCACGTCCCGCTCCACCGCGTCATGGTGGCGGTCGACATCGCAGGCTCGACGACGCGGACGAATCCGGCCAGGGCCCGGCTCCGCACCGTCCTTTTCGAGCTGCTGGACGAGGCCTTCCTGGCCGGCGGGATCACCAAGAAGTTCCGCGACGGGTTCGTCGACCGGGGCGACGGCGCGCTGTGCCTGGTCCGGCCGGTCGACCAGGCGCCGAAGCCGGTGCTGCTCACCACCGTCGTCCCGACCCTGGCCGAACTGCTGGACAAGCACGCCGAGAGCCATCCCGAGCTCGCCTTCCGGCTCCGGGTCGCCGTGCACGCCGGCGAAGTGCACTACGACAGCCGGGGCCCGTACGGCGAGGACGTCGACATCGTCTGCCGCTTCGTCGACGCGCGGGAACTGCGGCGGCAGCTGAGCGTCACGACCGCCCCGCTCGTGCTCGTCATCTCCCCGGAGATGCACCGCTCGGTCGTCCGGCACGGCTACCCGGGGATCGATCACACCGCGTACTCCCAGGCGGTGCCGATCAAGGTCGGCACCCAGCGGCTCCGCGGATGGCTGCACACCCCCGAAGGCGCCGGGGGCCAGGAGGACATGACCGCGTAGCACGAAAAAGAGGTGGGGATCGTGGAACCGACGGGCTTCTGGGCCGACCTGGCCCCGGCCGATCGCCGCAAGGTGGCGGAATCCGCCACGCGGCGCTCCTACCGGCGCGGGCAGGCCGTGTGCCGGGAAGGCGACCTCTCCCGTGTCGTGCTGGTGCTGCTGTCCGGGCACGTGCGGATCGTCCACGGCACGCCGGACGGACGCGACGTCGTCGTCGGGGTGCGCGGGGCCGGGGACGTCATCGGCGAACTCGCCGCGATCGACGACCTGCCGCGCTCGGCGACCGTCGAGGCGCTGGACGAACTCGACGTGCTCGAGATCCCGGGCGACCGGTTCGCCGCCCTGTGCCGGACGCGGTCGCGGATCTCCTGGGCGCTGCTGCTCGTGCTTTCGGCGCGGCTGCGGTCGGTCGGCAGGCAGTGGTTGGACGTCGGCGGCGGGGCCGCGGCGCGGCGGGTGGCGGCGCAGCTCATGCAGCTGGCCGTCCAGCACGGGGTGCCGCGCGGGGACGACATCCGGATCGCCGTCCCGGCCACCCAGGCCGAACTGGCGATGACCGCGGCGATCTCACGGGAGTCGTGGGCGCGTGCGACGCGCGATCTGCGCCGCCGAGGGGTGATCAGCACCGGCAGAAGACAGGTGACGATCCACCGCATGGCCGAACTCCGACGACTGGCGAGCTGAATCCCGCGCTGTGTGTCAGCTGACACACAGGACTCGGCGAGCCGGAGGTTTCCTGGATCCACGGCAGAGGAGGGCTTTCATGGACCCCTACACCACTGCACCGGGCCGGAGCCGCTGGCGCCGGGGCGTCTACGCGGCCGGTCTCGTCATCCCCTTCACCGCGTCCCAGCTCTGGGCGCTGCTGGTGCTGTTGCGGCTCGCCCCGCTCGACGGGCTGGTGGGGCAGGCCTTCGTGCTCGTCCTGGTGGGCTCCGCCGTCGCGATCTGGGCCGGCTGGCGCTGGACCTGGCAGCTCGGCCGTGACCGCGAACCCGAGCCCGCCCCGAAGACGCGGATCCCGACATGACGTCCGGGCCGGTCATCGTCGCCGCCCTCGTGCTGGCTAGCGGTGCCGGACGTCTCCTGCGCCACCTCGGCGGCCTCTTCCGCCGCCGTCCGACCGAAAGGAGCACGGAAATGACCAGCTCGCCCCCGACCTTCCCATTGCGGATCTACCACTGGCGGTGGGAAATCCTGGCCGTGACGCTGCTCCCCTACGGCCTGGTGACCTTCGCGCTGTGGGCCGGCCCGCTGTGGGCGTCGGCCGTCCTCGCCACCGCGCTCGGGCTGGCGGTGCTGCGGCGCCGCCAGGTGCGCGCCCGGATCCACGCGATCCGCCTGCAGCACCGGCTGCGAGCGGTGTTCCCCCGGCTGCGCCTGCCCGGCGGCCGCCTCCCGGTGATCCTGTGGAGCCGCCCCCGCGGCGGCGACATCGTGGTGTCGCTGTTCGGCCGCGAGGCGTTCGAGCACCTGCACCGCAACCGCACGGTGCTGGCCGCCGCCTGCGGGGTGCCGGAGGTGTACGTCGACCGCCACCCGACGTACGCGAGCCTGGTGACGCTGACGATCAGCCCGACGGCCCCGAAGCGGGAACCGGGTCGTGCTTCTTTGCCGAGCAACGTGGTTCCGCTGCGCGCGCACAGCTGAGCACGCCCGCACAGGAACCGCACAGAGAGAACACACGATCACCAAAGCGGCGGCCGCGATCGTGGGGGCATGACAGCCACCGCCCCCGCATCGCGGCCCGGGACCGGCCCGGTCGACCTGGCCGGCCCGCAGCCCGTTCTCGACGTCGTCATCCCGGTCTACAACGAAGAGGCCGACCTCGAACCGTGCATCCGACGGCTGCACGCGCACCTGGCCGACCACGTCTCCTACCCGTACCGGATCACCGTCGCAGACAACGCCAGCACCGACGCGACGCTGCAGGTGGCCGAAAGACTGGCCCGGGAGTTCCCCGAAGTGGCGGTCTGCCACCTCGCCGAGAAGGGCCGCGGGCGCGCGCTCAACGCGGTGTGGCAGGCCTCCGACGCGGCCGTGCTCGCCTACATGGACGTCGACCTCTCCACCGACCTCGCCGCGCTCGGGCCGCTCATCGCCCCTCTGCTGTCCGGACACTCGGATCTCGCCATCGGCAGCAGGCTCGCCCGGGGGGCGCGAGTGGTGCGCGGGCCGAAGCGCGAGTTCATTTCCCGCTGCTACAACCTGATCCTCCGCTCGACGCTGGCCGCGAAGTTCAGCGACGCGCAGTGCGGCTTCAAGGCCATCCGCGCCGACGTCGCCCGTGAACTGCTGCCGCACGTCGTGGACACCGGGTGGTTCTTCGACACCGAGCTGCTCGTCCTGGCCCAGCGCGCCGGGCTGCGGATCCACGAGGTGCCCGTCGACTGGGTCGACGACCCCGACTCGTCGGTCAACATCGTGAAGACGGCCACCGAGGACCTCAAGGGCATCGCCCGCGTCACCAAGGCCACGTTCACCGGGGAGATCCCGATCAGCCGGCTGCGCGAACAGCTCGGCAGGCAGCCGATCGGCGTCGACGCGCCGGGCGTGCCGCCGCGACTGGTGACGCAGCTGGTGCGGTTCGCCGCGATCGGCGTCAGCAGCACGCTCGCCTACCTCGTGCTCTTCCTGCTGCTGCGCACGGTTGTCGGCGCGCAGCCGGCCAACTTCGCCGCGCTGCTGGTGACGGCGATCGGGAACACCGCGCTGAACCGGCGGCTCACGTTCGGCATCCGCGGCCGCGCCGGCGCCGGGCGGCACCAGTTCGAAGGGCTGCTCGTGTTCGGCCTCGGGCTCGCACTCACCAGCGGCTCGCTGGCCCTGCTCAACGGAACCACCACCCCCGGCCTCGTCCTGGAGCTCACCGTGCTGGTGCTGGCGAACCTCGCCGCCACGGTGCTCCGGTTCCTGCTCCTGCGCGGCTGGGTGTTCCACCCGCGGCGTCAGGCCATCACCCAGAAGGAGTCCTGATGACCACCGTCCTGCCCGCCCCGGTTTCCGAACCCCGGCACCGCAAGGAATCCGCCGCGCACGCGCCGCCGCGCTGGGTCCGCCCGGCCGCGTTCGGGCTGCTGGCCGCGACCGCCGTGCTGTACTTCTGGAACCTCACCGCGTCCGGCTACGGGAACTCCTTCTACGCCGCCGCCGTCCAGTCCGGGACGCAGAGCTGGAAGGCGTGGCTGTTCGGGTCGCTGGACTCGGGGAACGTGCTGACGGTCGACAAGCCGCCCGCGGCCCTGTGGGTCGGCACGGCGTTCGCCCGGATCTTCGGCTTCTCGAGTTTCACGGTGCTGGCCCCGCAGGCGCTGATGGGGGTCGCGTCCGTCGGGATCCTGTACCTGACGGTGAAGCGGGTTTCCGGCCCGGTCGCCGGGCTGCTGGCCGGGGCGGTGCTGGCGGTGACGCCGGTCGCGGCGCTGATGTTCCGCTTCAACAACCCGGACGCGCTGCTGGTGCTGCTGATGGTCGCGGGTGCCTACTTTGTCGTGCGCGCCACGGAAAAGGCGAGCCCGCGGTGGCTGGCGCTGGCCGGCGCCGCGATCGGGTTCGGCTTCCTGACGAAGATGCTGCAGGCGTTCCTGGTGCTGCCCGCGTTCGGCCTGGTGTACCTGATCGCGGCGCCGACGTCGCTGGGCAAGCGGCTGCTGCACCTCGGCGGCGCCGTGGTGGCGCTGGTCGTCTCGGCGGGCTGGTTCATCGCGCTGGTGGACCTGTGGCCTACGTCTTCGCGGCCGTACATCGGCGGGTCCGAAGGGGACAGTCTGCTCGAACTGGCGTTGGGCTACAACGGGTTGGGCCGCATCTTCGGCGGCGAGGGCAACGGCGGCGGCATGGGTGGCGGCGGCATGGGCGGCAACACCGGGTTCGGCGGGTCCACGGGCCTGTTCCGGATGTTCGGCGCCAGTTTCGGCACGGAGATCTCCTGGCTGCTGCCGGCCGCGTTGATCGGGCTGGTCGCCGGGCTGTGGTTCACCCGCCGCGCACCGCGCACGGACAAGACGCGGGCGGCGCTGGTGCTCTGGGGCGGCTGGCTGGTCGTGACGGCGCTGGTGTTCAGCTTCATGAGCGGCACCGTGCACCCGTACTACGCGGTGGCGCTGGTCCCGGCGATCGCCGCGCTGGTCGCGATTTCGGGCCGCGCGCTGTGGCAGGGCCGGGCGCACCTGGCGCCGCGGGCGGTGCTGGCCGGGATGGTCGTGGCCACGGCGGTGTGGTCGTTCATCCTGCTGGACCGGACGCCCGAGTGGTTCCCGGCGCTGCGCTGGATCGTCGCGGTGCTCGGGGTGCTGGTGGGCACGGTGCTGGTGATGGGCGTGCCCGCTTCGCGCCGCGCGGTGGCCGTCGTGGCGACGGCGGTGGTCCTGACGATCGGCGTGTCGTCCGCGGCATACGGCGTCGAGACGGCGTCGGTGGCGCACAGCGGGTCGATTCCGACTTCCGGGCCGACGTCGAGCGCCATGGGCGGCTTCGGCGGCGGCTTCGACGAGTCGTCGAGCGCGATCGGCACCCTGCTGGCCAAGACGACGACGAAGTGGGCGGCGGCGACCACCGGTTCGCAAAGCGCGGCATCGCTGGAATTGGCCAGCGGCAAGGCGGTGATCGGCATCGGCGGCTGGAGCGGATCGGACCCGGCACCGACGTTGGCCGAGTTCAAGGCGTACGTGGCCGCGGGCGAAGTCAAGTACTACATCGAAGGCGGCCGGGGCGGTGGCCCGGGCGGCGGATCGTCGGAGATCACGGAGTGGGTGACGGCGAACTTCACCGCCACCACGGTCGACGGCCAGACGGTGTACGACCTGCAGAGCTGAAGATCGCGAAGGGGCCGTGAACGGACTCACGGCCCTTTCGCGCGCAGGTGGTGGCTGACGTCGCCGACGAGGTCGACGGTGACGCGG
Source organism: Amycolatopsis plumensis (assembly GCF_042652605.1). Taxonomy (NCBI): domain Bacteria; kingdom Bacillati; phylum Actinomycetota; class Actinomycetes; order Pseudonocardiales; family Pseudonocardiaceae; genus Amycolatopsis; species Amycolatopsis plumensis. Next base: position 269,832 of record NZ_JBHSJY010000001.1, read on the forward strand.
CGTTCGGTGAACCGCCATCCGCCCTCGGCGCGGGTGAACCGGTCTTCGTAGCGACCCGCCGCGATCGTCTGCAGCGGGAACCCGGGAACCGCCTGCAGCACCGTGAAGTACGCCCGGCCCGACGCCGTCGCCTCCGACACCTCGAGCGCCACGTTCGTAGTCACGTGCTTCGTGCGCGGGGTCCCGTCCTCGTACACGATCACCGAATCGCGCAGCATCCGCTCGACCTCCGCCGCACCTTGCAGCACACCACCGCTGCCGACGAAGGCGCCCTCCACGAACAACGAGCCCACGCCGGCGAAGTCCCCCGCGTCGACCAGCGACGCGTACGAAAAGACCAAATTCTCCAACGCGCGGTAGTCGTCCACGGAAACGATCTTACAGAGAAAGTATAGAAATCGTCCGTATCTTGGCGGCGACGGCGGCAGGGGGCCGCCGACCCAGGGGGGGGTACACCATGGATCGCCGTAGCCTGCTCAAAGCCGGGGCCGTCGCCGTGGCCGGGGTTGCGCTCACCGGAGCCGCAACGGGCACCGCCGCCGCTGCCGGCGAGTTGCCGCCCGTGCCCGGGATGCTCGGGGACCGCCGGGCCAACGAACTCTGGTACCAGCTCGACGAAATCGCGTTGTACCACCTTTCCCCGGAAGTCAAGGCCGCCTACGACGTGTTCTGGCCCTTCATCCAGCAGAACGCTCCGGAAGGCCTGTACGCGAAGTGGCTGGAGCTGAGCCGGGATCCGGCGTACCCCGGGAACTACGCCGAGTTCGCCAAGCCCGTCGAACAGCCCTTGCGCGTCCTTTCGAAGCTGCAGCTCGACAACTTCGACCACTTCTACCGCGGTGACGAAGCCGGCCTGGTCAAGGCCTTCGCCGCGTTCGGACAGGGCATCCTCTTCGACCCGCGGCGGGAGCCGCAGGAGTCGGAGGTGCACACCATGAACGGGAACCCGCCGAGCGGCTACCACTTCTGGCACTCCGTCCTGCGGGCGCAGATGTTCCTCGGCATCGACCGGCACCGGTGGGCGCGGCTCCACCCGATGATCGGGTTCGCCTGGGCGCTGCAGTCCATCGCGAAACCCGACCACCGCCACGTCAACCCGGGCCTGCCGCGCGAACAGGTGCGCGCGCTGGCCCGGTACTGGCTGCCGCGGTCGCCCGATCAGCTCGACCACGACTTCCGGTCGGCGCCCTACCCGGGCTGAGCGTCCAGCGCCCGCTGGTAGGCCGCCCGCAGCGCCGGCCCGGGCGCGATCCCCAGCCGCTCGTCGAGGAGGCGGCGGCCGCGGTGGTACACCGCCACCGCGTCCGCCGTCCGCCCGCTCGCGCAGAGCGCGGCCATGAGCAGGGCCCGCGCGCGTTCCCGCATCGGGTGCTCGAGGACGAACGCCGTCGCGTCGGGCACCGCGCGCAGGTGTTCGCCCGACGTGATTTCGGCTTCGAGCCGGCCCTCCAGCGCCGTCAGCCGCAGCTCGTCGAACCGCGCCGCCTCGCCCGCGCGGAGCGGTTCGGCGACGCCGGCGAGCACCGGACCGCGCCACAGCTCCAGTGCGGCGCGAAACAGCGCCGCCGCGCGGGCCGGGCGGTCCGCGCGCAGCTCGTCGTGCGCCGAGGCGGTCAACCGCTCGAACTCCTCGGCGTCGACGGTTCCGCCCGGCGCCAGCAGGTAACCGCCGCCGGTGCGGACGAGCCGCGCCGGACACCCGAGGGCCTTGCGCAGACGGGAAACGTACGTGCACACCTGCGCGTCGACCGTCGAGGGGCGTTCGCCGCCCCACAGCAGCGAAATCAGCCGTTCGTCCGGCACCACGCGCCCGCGGGCCAGCAGAAGCGCCGCCAACAGCGTCCGCGGCTTGCACCCGCCGAGCACGGCCGGGCGGCCGTCGGCGCGCGACACGGCCAGCGGACCGAGAATCCGGAACTCCATCCCCACCCCCTTCCCACGGTACGCGGAAAATCTCAGCCGGGCCTCAGATTGGGCGCGGATCATGGAGGCAGAGGGGACGAGGAGGCCGCGATGATCACCACACGTCCGGGTTACCCGCGCTGGCACACCGCGAGCGCGCAGGGGCCGCGCTCACTCAACGCCGACGCCGTCGGGGCGTACGCCGCCGCCGGCGGGCCCGGCATCGCGTTCGCCCTCGCCGACGGCGTCGGGGACGATCCCGCCGCCGCGCGCGCCGCCCGGACCGCCGCCGCGGCCGCCGCCCGCACGCCAGTCCACAAAGGACCCGTCGAGGCGGTGCTGGCCGCGCAGCGCGCGGTGCGCGAGCAGACACTCGGGGACGCCGTGCTCGTCGTCGCCATGCCGGCCGCGCACGGCGGGTACCGCATCGCTTGGGTGGGTGACGCCCGCGCGTACTCCTGGGACGGCACCACGCTCGGCCGCCTGACCACCGACCACACGCTCGCCGAGTTCTTCCGCGCCCGCCACCAGCCGGTGACGCCGCGGATGGAGCACGTCGTCACCACCAGCGTCCGCACCGCGCAGGCGCACGAGATCGGCACGGCGGAGACGACGAGCCCGGGCCTGCTCCTGACCAGCGACGGCGTCCACAAGCCGCTGACGGCCGGCGGCATCCGCGCGGTGCTGGCGCGGCCCGGCACGGGCGCCGCGGAGCTGGTCGAAGCAGCGCTCGCCCGCGGCGGCTCGGACAACGCGACCGCCCTCTACGTCGAACCCCTGGAGGTCGACAGCACCACGGTGCGATTTCCCGTCGCCGCGTGAACCTTGAGGGCTGTCTCGTAACCCGCCTGACCAGAGGTGTCGCCGGTAGAGTTGACCGGTGATCGGCAATCTCGAGACGTTCCAGGACGAGCTGGCCGCCAGCGGCTTTCCGCCGCTGGTCAACAAGCTGGCCGGGCCCGGCTTCCGGGGCCGGGTCGCCACCCGCGACCTCGGGCCGCTGCGGCTGGTCTCCCTCGACACGCCGGAGAGCGCCTGCATCCTTCGGGAGCGCGACGCCTCCGACGGTGAGCACCTCGCGGTCAAGGTGATGACCCGGGGCCGGACGCGGATCGAGCAAGGGCGGGGCGAGGCCGAACTCGGGCCGGCCGACCTGGTGCTGCTCGATCCCACGCGGACGCTCCGGTTCGAGAGCACCGCCGCGGCGCACGTCACCGTCCTGGTGCCGCGCCGGGAGCTCCGGATCCGGAACGCGCAGATCGACCGGCTCATCGGCGTGCGCATCGACGGCAGCCACGGCCCGGGCGCGCTCGTCTCCGTGCTGGCCCGGGAGTCGGCGCGGTCGGCCACCGGGTTCCGCGAGGCGGAGGCGCTGCGGTCGGCGGCGGCCGTCGTCGAGCTGCTCGCCGTCGCGCTGGAAGCCCGGCTCGGCGATGGACAACCGGCCCCGGACGAGCGGCTGCGGGACCGGATCACCGGCTACATCGAGGCCCGGCTGGCCGATCCCGAACTGTCCCCGCCCGGCATCGCCGCCGCCCACCACATCTCGGTGCGCCGGCTGCACAAGCTGTTCGAGGACCAGCCGCTCACCGTCGCGGCCCTGATCCGCCGTCGGCGCCTGGAGCGCTGCCGAGCCGAACTGACCGGAAGCGGACGTACGGTCACCGCCGTCGCCGCCCGGTGGGGCTTCTCCGATCCCACCCATTTCAGCAAGCTGTTCAAGGCGACGTACGGCTACACCGCCCGCGCACTGGTGACCAGCAACCGTGCACCGACGACCAAGACGCGCACCGCCGGCCCGGGAAAGGATGGTGGTGACCAAGGCAGGCAACAGTGACAGGAGCAGTCATGGCGAAGGTGAACATCGTCCGCCCCGGGGAGGGCGAGATCCTCGGCAGCGGGGCGCAGCAGATCCGCATCCTGGAGAACGGCGAGCACACCGACCACCGGCTGGGGTTCGCCGAGGTCACCATTCCGCCGGGCACGCCGAGCCCGCTGCAGCATCGCCACGCCCAGCACGACGAGGGCTTCTACGTGCTGGCGGGCACGTTCCGGTTCACCGTCGGCGAGGACCACTACGACGCCGGGCCGGGCACCTGGGTCATCGTGCCGACCGGGGCGCCGCACACGTTCGCCAACATCGGCGACGAGAACGCGGTCATGCTGAACACCTTCACGCCGGACCTGTACGTGCAGTACTTCCGCGACTTCAAGGCCATGATCGATTCCGGGCAGCCGGTCAACGCCGAGACCATGGGACCGCTGTGGAAGAAGTACGCCACGGAGATCTCGGACGAATACGCCTCGTGAAGCGCCCTCTCAGGCCGCGCGTTTGAGCTGCCGGTACTCCCTCAGCACCAGCACGATGATCACCACGTCGAGCGCGGCGAAGAACGGCAGCGCGATCGAGTGCGTGTGCACCGCGCGGACGATCTCGTAGACGACGAAAGCGGCGAGGATGACCGCCGCCACGGGGTAGGCGCGGACGATCTTGCGGGCCAGCGCCCAGACCAGGCCGAGCTTGATCAGCCCGTGGGCGAGCAGGTACGCGACGGCGAACGTCTTGGTGTCGCCGTGCAGGAAGTTCTCCGTCGCCGATTCGAGGTGGCGCGCCAGCGTGCCCGACGGGTCGCCGAGCAGGTCGCGGGTGATCACGGCGTGGGAGAACCCGCTGACCGTCGAGGCCGGGACGAACGCGAGGATCAGCGCCCCGGCGACCTGAAGCGCGCCGTCGAGGCCCTTGAGCGCGATCGCGATCCGGAAGAACCGCTCGGTCGCCGTCGTTTTCTGCTCGGACATGCCTCCAGCTCAGCAGAAACGGCGGATCAGCGCACGTGGAGGCACTTTTCGCACCGTTCGTGGCGCGCTGTCCGGCCCGTCGGGTCCGTCCCGTAAAAGGGGAAACAGGCCGCGCCGCAGACGGCGAGGAAGATCGGCCCGCACCGGAGGGGGTGCGGGCCGACCTGGTGGGCGACGGCCAGCGCGCGCCGCCGTGCGCCCGCTTCGGGGAGCCAGCCGTGGTCCGGGAGACTCGCCCGGACCTGGGCGTCCAGCTCGTCGGCGCGGGTGATCAGGTCCGCGCCGAGGTCGGCGAGCCGCTCCCCCAGATCCCGCAGGATGTCCGGCCGCGGCGGCTCCTCCCCGACGGTCCTCGCCAGCCACGCCAGATCGGGAACGAGCGAAGCGTGCAGGTCGCGGATGCGCTCCAGCAGCCGCCGGTCCTCCTCGGCATCGATCAGCACCGCGCCAGCCACGCCGACTCGCACCCGGTACACGTCGGGTCGAACCAATTCCCCCCGAGCTGCGGAACGTCCTTCACCGCCACGGTCACTTCTTCCCCGCACAAAGCCACGAACCGTTCCTCCGGACGCGGAGGGAACGGCCCGTCGAGCGCGTGGCGCTTTCCCTCCGCCTGCTGCCACCTCAACATGATGTCCATTGAAACTGTCGCGTTCGGTTGACACCAACACACTGAGGGTGTGACGAACCGCGGCCGTATTATCGAGCCATGAAAGCGACTTCTTCGACGCCCAGAGCGCGCACGTTGGCTGCCGGGTTACGCGAGCTGCGCGAGTCACACGGAATGGGCCTGCGCAAGCTGGCGCGGATTCTCGGCTTTGCGCCACAGCTGCTCTCGTTGTGGGAGAAAGGGTTGCGGGTGCCGCCAGTCGCGGCCGTGGCTCTGATCCTCGGCTTCTTCAAGGTGAGTGGCGAGCAGCAAAAGCATCTGCTTGAATTAGCGGATAGCGCTCGCGAGCCCGATTGGATCACCTCCGGTTCGCCGGAGATTCCCGCGCCACTCAGCGGCCTGCTGGAATGCGAGCGAACCGCGACCACGATCACGAACTGGGCGCTCAACATCATTCCCGGGCTACTGCAAACCGCCGACTACGCCCGAACTTTGCTGAGCAATTCCAACCTCACCATCGAACAGGCCGATGCGCGGATCAAGGTCCGGCTCGGCCGGCAGCAGATTCTCACCCGCCCCGATCCGGCCCGGCTGAAGGCGATGATCTACGAGACCGCTCTCCGTGAACCGGTGGGCGGGGAGGACATCATGTCCGACCAATTCGATCACCTGCTGGAGATGTCGCGGCTGCCGAACGTCTCGCTGCGGATCGTCCGCTCCGGCCAGGGCTACCACCCCGGCCTCCTGGGCAGCTTTCTGCTCTACGAATATCACGACCTGCCGCCGGTCATCTTCCTGGAATACCACGGCGGGAGCGCCTTTCTCTCCGACGAGCATCACGTCGCCACGCATCGACGGCTTGGTAAACTGCTCTCCGGGATCGCTTTGAGCGAGGAAGCCTCCCGCGACCTGATCGCGGAGGTGGCGAGATAGTCGGAGGCCTGGATGCACCGGAATTGGCGCAAGTCGTCCCACAGCGGCGATTCGGGCGACTGCGTCGAGGTGGCGGTCGACGGCACCGTGGGCGTCCGGGACAGCAAAGCGCCCGCCGCCGGCCAGCTCACCGTCTCGCAGCAGGCCTGGTCAGCGGCTCTCGACCGGCTCCGCTGAGGTCTCCGTCCGCACCACGTCTTCGGCGAAAGCCACCGCCACCTTCGCGCCTTCGCCGCCGAAGATCGGGCCGTTCGTGTACAGGCCGTCGATGATGAACATGATCCGGTCCGCCAGGCGCTCCGGGTCCGGGGCCGCCGTCTCCGCCGCCAGCTCGCGCAGCTGTGCCCGGACCCTCATGAAGTGGTCCAGCGACACGCGGTGGGCCGGGTGCTCGCGGTCCGGGAACTCCGCGAACGTCGTGCGCAGCGGGCACCCCCGCGTGCCCGGCTCGTTGACCCGCGTCCCCACCTCGCGCACCAGCTCCACCAGGTGCCGCTCCGGGCTGCCCGCGGCCGCCGCGGCGCCGGCCACGATGTCGTCCCAGTCGCCGCTGCAGCGCCTCAGGTACGCCACGACCAGGTCGTCCTTGCTCGGGAACTGGCTGTAGAGCAGGTTCTTGCCACACCCGCACTCGTCGATGATCTGCTGCATCCCCACCGCGTGCACGCCGTAGGAGTTGAACAGCCGGGTGGCGGTCTCGAGGATGCGCTCACGGGCGTCCGGTGACGGTTTGCGGGGCATGGACGAATCGTACCGGACCGAATGGTCCACATCGCGAAATCGCGGTTGACAAGGCCGGACAAGTCCCAGCATGATTCGGACCGTTCGGTCCGGGACCGATCGGTCCGACTTGTCTGGGGGTTTTGCATGACCGTCTCCACCGCACCAGCGGTCCACGACCGCCTCACGCCGCGGGCGCGCGGCCTGCTGCTCGTGCTCTGCGGAGCGCTGTTCCTCGATGCGCTCGACGTCTCGATGAAGGGTGTCGCGCTGCCCTCCATCGGCGCCGAGCTCGGGATGTCCACCGGCTCGCTGCAGTGGGTGGTCAGCGGCTACGTCCTCGGTTTCGGCGGCTTCCTGCTGCTCGGCGGGCGCGCCGCCGACCTGCTCGGCCGCCGTCGGATGCTGATCGCGGCGCTCGCCGTGTTCGCCGTCGCGACCGCGCTCGGCGGCTTCGCCACCAGTGGCCCGCTGTTGGTCGCCGCGCGGTTCGTCACCGGGATCAGCGCCGCGTTCAGCGCGCCCGCCGGGTTCTCGATCATCACAACCAGCTTCGCCGAGGGCCAGGTGCGCAACAAGGCGCTGTCGATCTACACCGCCACCGGCGCGACCGGCTTCTCGCTCGGGCTCGTCGCCGGCGGCCTGCTCACCGAGGTCAGCTGGCGGTGGGTGTTCCACGCGCCGGTGCTCGTCGCGCTGGCGACGCTGGCCGGCGCGCTCGCCGTCGTCCCGCGCACGGCCGCCGCGCCGGGCCGCGGGTTCGACGTCGCCGGTTCCGCGACCATCACCGCGGCGATGCTCCTGCTCGTGTTCACACTGGTCGAGGCGCCGAACGCGGGCTGGGCGTCGGTGCGGACACTGGGTTCGCTGGTGGCCGTCGCGGTTTTGCTCGCGGTGTTCGCCGTGCTCGAACGCCGGGTGGCGAACCCGCTGCTGCGGCTGGGAATCCTGCGGTCCGGCCCGCTCGTGCGCGCGAACGTCGCGGCGATGTCGCTGCTCGGCGGCTGGGTCGGCGCGCTGTTCATCGTCACGCTGTACCTGCAGGACGGCCGCGGCTGGTCGGCTTTGGAAACCGGCCTGGCAGTGTGCCCGAGCGGCGTCGTCGTGGCCCTTCTCGCGCCGCGGATCGCCGCACCCCTCGTCGGCCGGTACGGCTCGGGCCGGGTCGCGCTGGCGGGTCTCGTGGCATCGGTGGCGGCGTACGCGCTGCTACAGTTCCTGGACGCCTCCAGCGGCTACGCGACCCTGATGCTGCCGGCGTTCCTGCTGGTGGGGGTGGCCTTCACGCTCACCTACGGGCCGCTGACGATGGCCGCGGCGGACAGCGTCCCGGCGGCCGACCAGGGCCTGGCGGGCGGGCTGGTGAACACGGCGTTCCAGGTCGGGCCGGCCCTCACGCTCGGCGTGGTTTCGGCCGTGACCGCGAGCGGCGGCCTCCGGGCGGCCCTGGTGGTCCCGCTCATCGTGGCCGCGCTGGGGGTGGCCGCGATGCTCCCGGCGCTGCGCCGCGCCTGAAAGGGTGACGGCCTCCCCGGTGCCGGGGAGGCCGTCACCGCGTCACAGGGCGGGCGGCGCCGCCTTCGTGCCCCACGCCGTGGGGGTGTCACTCAGCGAGAAGCGGATCTTGCCCGCCCGCAGCAGGTCCGCGTGGGAGATCCAGCTGCGGTCGTAGTCCCGGTGTCCGATTCGGACGTCCTTTGTGTACTGCAGCTGCGCCGCACTCGCGCCCGGCGCCTCGATCTCGATCTTGCGGCCGCCGTCCGGGCGGATCTCCACCTTCTCGAACATCGGCGTGCTGAGCAGGTAGGTCCCCGAGCCCGGCTGGGCCTCGAAGACGCCGGCCATGCCGAAGACGAGCCACGACGAGATGGTGCCGAGGTCGTCGTTGCCGGGCATGCCGTACGGCGTGTCCGTGAACAGCGTCCGCGCCGCGCGCAGCACGGCCGAGGTCTTCCACGGCGCGCCCGTCCAGCTGTACATCCAGGGCGCGTGCAGGTCGGGCTCGTTGTTCGGGTTGAAGGCGAAGTTGTTGTGGTAGTCGTAGGCGCCGTGGACCCAGGAGTCCTTGGCCGCCTTCGCCGGATCGGTGAGCAGCAGCGGCATGTCGAAGAAGGTGTCGAGCCGCTTCTCCGCCTGTGCCGGGCCGCCCATCAGGCCGAACAGCTTCGCGGTGTCCTGCTGGGCGAGCCACTGGTACTGCCACGGCGTGCCCTCGTGGAAGCCGGTCGACTTCGCCGGGTCGGGGTCGCCGACGCCGGTGCCGTCGGCGGCCTTCGTGCGCGGAAACCCGGTGAAGCCGTGGGATTCGACGCTGCCGTCCCACAGTTTCGCGAAGTTGCCGCAGCGCGCTCGCAGGGTCGCGGCCTTGTCCCGGTAGCCCAGCCCGGCCGCCATTGTGGACAGTGCGCAGTCGGCGAGGGCGTACTCGAGGGTCGCCGAGCCGGCCTGGCGGGTGTCGCCGTAGGTGTAGCCCGGCAGGTCCTGGTAGCCGATCCAGCCGTTCTGGACGTAGGTCGGGTTGCCGTCGCGGCCGCGGAAGATCGACTGGTCCTGCGGCACCTCGTTGGCGTTGCGCCACAACGCGTCGAACAGCTGGCGGGCGGTCCGGTCGTCGAGGATCCCGCGGCGGTAGTTGTCGACCACCCAGGGCGTGACGGGGTCGCCGCTCATCACGTTCGTTTCGCCGCCGGCGAGGGCCCAGCGCGGGACCCAGCCGCCGTCCTGGTAGATCTTGAGGACGGACTTGGTCATGTCCGCGACCTTGTCCGGGTGCAGCAGCGCGACCAGCTGGTTCTGCGAGCGGTAGGTGTCCCACAGCGAGAACATCTGGTAGTAGGTGTCGCGGCTGCGGTGGATCCGGTCGTCGAAGCCGCGGTAGGAACCGTCCACATCAGACCCGACGGACGGGTGCAGCAGCGACCGGTACAGCGCGCTGTAGTAGGTGCGCTGGTCGGCGGTCGTCCCGCCGGCGACGCGCATCCGGTTCAGCTCGTCTTCCCAGGTGTCGTGCGCGGCCTTGCGCGCCTTGTCGAACGACTTCGGCTGCTCGGCCGTGCGGTTGAGGCGGGCGCCGTCGATCGAAGTGTAGGACAGCCCGACCGAGGCGCCGACCTGCTTCTTGTCGGCGCCGAAGGTGAGCCAGGCACCGGTGCGCCGGCTGCCGAGCTTCGCGTCACGCTGGTTCGGCGTGAGCTTGTCGTCGGTCCAGGTGCCGAAGCCGGTGAACTTGCGGTCGAACTTGGCGCTGAAGAAGACCTTGTAGCGCTCCTTCTGCGTCTCCCAGCAGAAGTTGCCGCCCTGCAGCCAGCCCTCGACGGTGTCGTCGCCGAAGACGTGGACGTCACCGGCGTAGGTGTAGCCGTTGCTCTCCCCGACCTCGATGAGCACGTTTTCGCTGGTGGCGTCGCCGGGGAAGGTGTAGCGGTGCTGCCCGGTGCGCTGGGTCGCGGTCAGCTCGGCGTCGATGCCGCTGGCGAGCTTGACGCCGTAATAGCCGGGCTGCCGGGTCTCGTCGGCGTGGCTGAACTTCGCCCCGTACTTCGCGGGATCGCTCGTGGTGACGGCGCCGGTGGTGGGCATGAACCGGAAGTTGCCCATCGTCTGGCAGCCGACGCCGGAGAGGTGGGTGTGGCTGAAGCCGAGGGTGGTGTCCTGCGCGTAGTCGTAGGACGCGTACTTCTTGAGCTGGGTGTCCGGGCTGAGCTGGACCATCCCGAAGGGCGTGGTGGCGCCGGGGAACGTCGTGCCGTCACCGTTGTTGCCGATCGAGGTGTCGACGAGCGTGGTGGGGTCTTCGGCGAATCTCGGTGCTGCTTGGGCGGGGGTCGCGAGGGCCACGGTGGTGGCGCCGGCGAGCAGGCTGGCCAGGACGCGCGTCCGCGTTCTCATCCGTGTCCTCCTGACAACGTTGTCACATCCACGGTGGGATCTTTTCCGTTGTCCGGTGGACAAATCAAGCCCCGATCGCCGTGATCGGAGAGGCATCACACGTGATTGGAGGGGCATCATGCGTGACTGGAGGGGCATCACACGTGATCAGGCGGGCATCGCGGTGATGCCCGCCTGATCACGCATGATGCCTGCTCAATCACGTGTGATGCCTGCTCAGTCAGGGGTTCGGTCAGATGTGGAAGGTGACGTGGCCGCCGACGATGGTTGCCGTCACCGGGAGGGTGCGGAGGTCCGCCGGGGACAGGGTTGACGGGTCCGCCGCCGTCACCGTCAGGTCCGCGATGTCGCCCACCGCCACGCCTCGGCGGCCGCCGGAGGAGGCGGCCAGGGCGTCCGGGAGCGAGATGGCCTGTTCCGGGTGCCATGGTGGGCGGTCGTCGTCCGTGCGGGACACCGCCGAGGCTATTCCGTCCCACGGGTCCAGCGGGGCCACCGGGGCGTCCGAACCGAACTCCAGGCGGGCTCCCGACTCCAGCAGCGAGCGGTACGGGAACGCCCGCTCGGTCCGGCCGTGCCAGTGGCGGTCGGCGACGTCGCGGTCGTCCGGCTGGTGCGACGGCTGGACCGCCGCGATCACCCCGAGCGCAGCGAACCTCGGCACGTCGGCCGGGGACAGCAGCTGCGCGTGCTCGATGCGGCCCGGGCAGCCGACCTCCTCGAACGCGTCCAGCGCGATCGTGTTCGCCCGGTCGCCGATCGCGTGGACCGCCGGGATCAGCCCGTGGTCGAACGCCCGCCGCATCAACGGGATCAGCTCCTCCGGCGGCAGTTCCAGCGATCCCGGCGAATCCACGCCCGGGTACGGGTCGTGGCAGTAGGCCGTGCGCGTGTTGAGGGAGCCGTCCACGAAGAGCTTGAACGGGCCGACCGTCAGCAGCCCGCCGGAGTCCGGCAGGACGTCGCCGGTGCGGTGGCCGCGCTCGATGGTCTGGTCCAGCAGGTGCTTGGCGACGACGCACGAGATCCGGGCCGCCGGTGCGCCCCGCCGCGCCCAGTCCGCCACCGTGTCCGCGTACTCGTAGTCGACGATCTGCGTCACGCCCCGCGCGGCCGCCGCGGCCACCGCCTCCGCGACCCACCGGTCCTGGACGTCGATCGCCGCCGTCGGGAGCTGGGCCGTCGCTGTCATGCAGTCGCCCTCCAGCAGGACGCCGGTCGGGTGGTCGCGGCCGATCAGCTTCAGCGCCGCCGGGCTCAGCCACAGCGTGTGGAGGTCCGCGCTGAACAACGCGACCGCGCGCCCGGGCAGCGCCCGCTGCAGCAGGTCCTTGTGCGGCTTGTCCGGCCACAGCGCGTCGCGGAACCCGGCGCCCACGACGAGTTCCGTCTGCGGCGCCGGCGTCGCCAGCAGGTGCGCGAGCAGCAGCTCGATCGCCTCGCCCGCCGAACGGGCCGCGTCCAACGGGATGCGACGCCGGAACGTCGCCCACTGCACCACGTGGACGTGCGCGTCGACCAGCCCGGGCAGCAGCGTCCCGCCGTGCCCGTCGACCACCCGCGCGGCGAACCCCGAGGAGCCCGGTTCGGTGATCGACGTGACCCGGCCGTCGTTCACCCGGACGTCGGTGAGGTCGCCACCGAGACCCGGCCGGACGCGGCGCAGCAGGAGATCATCCATGCGGACCACCTTGCCAGCCCGACCCGTCCGGGTGAAGCACGGCTTGAGATGGGAAATACCCGGGTACTAGCTACTGTTGTACTAAATGGCAGCCGTCGCCCGCCGAAGGGTCAGGGCCGGTTCAGGAGCGCCGCCTTCACAAGCCGCGCAGGGTTCGACTCCCTCGGTTGCCACCGCATCCGCCGAAGTCCGGACAAGCGGGCAGAGCTCGCGAGATCCGCATTCGGGTGAAACCGGTTCGCAGGCCACAACCTGGCCATCGAGGTGCGCGTGTTGCGCTGCGAGCCCGGAACTCCCGGGCGCCGAATCGACCACGGGGGGACCCTCTTGTTCACCATGCTGAAGTCCACGGCGGCCGGCGCAGCCGCAGCCGGGCTCATCCTCGCCACCGCGCCCGTCGCGACGGCCGCGCAGGTGTCTGTCGTCCGGAACTTCTACGTCCCTTACGGAGCCAGCTACGCCACCGGCACCGCCACCTTCACCAACCGGTGGGTGACCCTCGATGGCACGCTGCACGCCGTCGGATGTGGCCGGGTTGTCTACGGAGACTCCTACGCGGCGGGGAAGGGCATCGACGGTGGCAGCGCGAGTTCGACTCCGCGCTGCGACGGGAACTGGCCGATCCACATCCCGGTCCCGGCCGACGTGGTGGGCGGTGCCGACAGTGTTCTGATCACCCTGGCCGCCCCGGACGGCGCCGCCGCGAGGTGGGCTTACCGTGATATCAGCCTCTCGCGGTAGCACCGCCGAACAGCGAGGCCTGAGCGTGGAAAGCGCGCACAGGCCTCGCCTCGCGGTGTCTCTTCAGACCCCGGCCGTGGTTCCGTTGCGTTGTCAACCCACCGGCATGTCCCGGCGCCGCAGCGCGAACACTCCGCTCGCGCCCGCGACCAGGGCGATCAGCACCAACCACAATGCCGACACCGGCGAGAACGTTCCACCCGGCAGCCTCGGCAAGTGCTGGAACGGCGAAATCCCCAGCACCACGTCGTTCCACCGCAACGCCGTCCCCACCAGGGACAGCAGCAGGAACCCCGCCAGCAGCCCCCAAGCCGCCGCCGCGAAGCGAGGCAGGAAGCCGGTCAGCAACGCCGCCAGGCCCGTCAGGACCCACACCGCCGGCAGCTGGGCCAGCGCCGCCGGGACCAGCGGGGCGCCGGAGGCCAGGCCGGTCGCCCAACCCGTGAGCGTCAGCACGAACGCCGGTCCGAAGAACGCGAACGTCAGGTGGGCCAGCGCCCAGCCGACGCGCCCGACCGCCGTCGCCAGGACCGGTTCCGCGCGGCCCGCCGCCTCTTCCGCACGCAGCTTCAGCGTCGCCTGCACCGCGTAACCCGCCGCTGCCAGGCCGAACAACGTCATCGTCCCCGCCAGGTACGCGTCCAGCACCGCACCGCCGCCGCCCATGCGGGACACCACGTCCGCGACCGCGCGGTTGTCCCGCATCGTGTCCGCGACGTTCCGCGCGACCCCGCCCATCAGCAGTCCGACCAGCCCCAGGCACCCGGTCCAGAGCAGCAGCGTCCCCCGCTGCAGCCGCCAGGCCAGCGCCAGCGGCGAGCGCAGGGACGCCTTCGCCTCGGAACGCCCGAGCCGGGCCGGCAGCACCGCCGCGCCGAGGTCCCGGCGCGCCGCCAGCGCAACGGCCACGGCCACCGAAGCGCCGGTCGCGGCGACGCCCACCGCGAGCACCCACCACTGCTCCCCCGCGAACGGCCGCAGCCGGTGCGCCCAGCCGATCGGCGACAGCCACGCGAGCCAGCCCGCCGTGTCACTGCTGTCCCCGGCCGCCCGCAGCAGGAACGCGAGCACCAGCACGCCGATCCCGATGCCCCGGGCGCCGCTCGCGCCCCACGTCAACTGGGCCGCGACCGCGCCGACGCCGGCGAACACCCAGCCCGCCAAGGCGAATCCGGCTCCGAGCGCCAGCGCACCCGCCCACGGCTCGCCCTGCGCGGCCACGCCCAGCGCGGTCGCCAGCCCGAACACCAGGCACGCACCGCAGGCGGCGAGCACCGCGGCGGCCAGCCCCGCGTGCCGTCCGACGACCGTGGCGCCGGTGAGCTCGCGGCGGCCGGCTTCCTCCTCGGTCCGGGTGTGCCGGACCACGGTGAGCAGCGCGATCAGCCCCACGACGACCGGGACGAACCCGCACTGCCAGGCCAGGAGGTTGCCTGCCGAAGAGCCGTACAACGGGCCGTTGCGCACGACGAAGGTCGCGCTCGAAGCGTTGAGGTCGAAGAAGTGCTGCCGTGCCGCGGCATCCGGGTACGCGGCCTTGATCGACGACAGGTAGCCGACCGGCGCGAGCGCGAGACCGAGGACCCAGACCGGCAGGAGCAGGCGGTCGCGGCGCAGCGCCAGCCGCAGCAGCGCCGCCGTCCCCGTCATCGGGCCGCTCCGACCGGCTCGTCGTGGCGGTAGTGGCGCAGGAACAGCTCTTCGAGCGTCGGCGGGCGGCTCACCAGGCTCCGCAGCCCGGCCCCGGCGAGGTGCCGCATCACGTCGTCGAGCGCCGTCGGGTCGACGGACAGGTGGACGTGCGAGCCGTACGAGCTCACGTCGTGCACCCCGGGCAGCCCGGCCAGATTCTCGGGCACGCGCCCGAGCGAGGCGTCGATCGTGATCCGGCCCAGGTGCCGCAGCTCGTCCAGGGTGCCGGACTCGACCGTGCGGCCGGCCCGGATGATCGTGACGCGGTCGCACAGCGCCTCGACCTCGGAAAGGATGTGCGAGGACAGCAGCACCGTCCGGTCGCCGCGTTCGCGTTCCTCGGCGACGACCTCCCGGAACACCTCCTCCATGAGCGGGTCGAGCCCGGACGTCGGCTCGTCGAGCACCAGCAGCTCCACATCGGACGCCAGCGCGGCGACGAGCGCGACCTTCTGCCGGTTGCCCTTCGAGTACGTCCGGCCCTTCTTGCGCGGGTCGAGGTCGAAGCGCTCGATCAGCTCGGCCCGGCGCGCGCGGTCGAGGCCGCCGCGCAGGCGGCCGAGCAGGTCGATGACCTCGCCGCCGCTCAGGTTCGGCCAGAGCGTGACGTCGCCGGGGACGTACGCGAGCCGCCGGTGCAGTTCGGTGGCGTCGGCCCAGGGGTCGCCGCCGAGCAAGGTGGCTCGGCCGCCGTCGGCGCGCATCAGCCCCAGCAGGACGCGGATCGTGGTGGTCTTGCCGGCGCCGTTGGGCCCGAGGAAGCCGTGCACCTCGCCGGTGTGGACGGTCAGGTCGAGCCCGTCGAGGGCTTTGGTCCGGCCGAACGCCTTGGTGAGGCCGTCGGCGGTGATCGCGTCGGCCATCGTCATTCCTTCCGTTGGTACGCGGCCAGCGATTCACTGGCCTTCTTCAGGGTTTCGGGCGTGGCGAGCGGATGGGTGAACAGGAACCCGGCGGCGAGCGACATGCGCAGCATCGCTTCGTGGGTGCCGGGCTCCTCGCCGAGCGCGCGGGCGACGTGGTCCTGCAGGATCATCATTCCGCCGGTCATGGCGGCCAGTGCCGCGGCGCAGGCCCGCGGGTCCGGCATGCCGAGGTCCTGCTCGCGGAAGTAGCGCTCGGTGCCGTCGACGATCTCGGTGAACTGCGCGGCCGCGGCCGCGGAGCCGTCGATCATCGCGCGGCCCATGTACCGGCGGAACAGCAGCTGGCGCTTGTCGAACGTCGGGACGAACCCCGGGTCCGCCTCCCCCTTGGCGAGCGCCTCCTCCTTGAACTTCATCAGTTCGTCGAAGACGTAGGTGTCGCAGGCCTCGCGCAGGCCGTCTTTCGAGCCGAAGTGGTGCCGGATCAGGCCACCGGAGACACCGGCTTCCCTGGCGATGTCGAGGATCGACGTCTTCTCCATGCCGCGCTCGGTGAAGAGCTTGATGGCGGCGTCGCGGATCCGGGCCCGGGCGGTGAGGTCTTCGGTGTTCATCAGCGATCCTATACGTGCGTGCAGTCGACTACTCATGAACATAGCCCGCTATACGCGCATATAGCAAGGCGGCACTTTCACGGGAAAGTGCCGCTTCCCGTCACGGACCAACCAATTAGGCCATTTGGCTCGCAACCAATTGCGGACTTTGGGCTAACTGTCTGATTGCTGCCGAAGATCTCGCCCTGTGTACTGCTCGGTACGCATTTCTTCACGAAGGGTCGTTTCAGTGACACAGCACAGATCGCGCTGGAGACGGCGGGCCGGGATCACCGTCCTCGCCACCGCACTCGGCGCCTCCGTCCTCGGGGTGGCTGTCCCGGTGGCCTCCGCCCAGCAGGCCCCGCCGACCGCCGGCGCGGCCGACGGCAAGACCCTCGACGAGCACGACCGCGCGCTCGTCGCCGAAGCCGAGAAGGCCGGGAAGCCCGACGTCACGCTGCTGATCGCCGCGGAAAAGGGCCAGACCGGCACCGCCGTGAACGAGCTCAAGGCCCTCGGCGGCGTCGTCCAGTCCACCGACACGAAGCTCGACTACGTCAAGGTCAGCGTTCCGACCGACAAGGCCGAGAAGGCCGCGAAGCTCAAGTCGGTCAACGCCGTCGATGTCGACGGGCTCATCGTGCGCGACGACCCGAAGCCCGACGGCGCGATGACTCCGCTGCCCCAGCCGGCCCCGGGCAAGAACACCCCGCGCGTCAACCCGTACCTGCCGACCGGCGACACCTACGCCGCGCAGTTCGGCCAGGTCCTGCCCAACTGGGACGGCAAGGACACCACGGTCGCGGTGCTCGACTCCGGCGTCGACCTCGACTCCCCCGCGCTGGCCACCACCAGCCACGGCGAACGCAAGATCGTCGACTGGTACAACGCCAACGCCACGAACTCCGGCGACGGCACCTGGGTCAAGCAGTCGACCCAGACCTACACCGGCACCTTCACCGCGAACGGCAAGACGTGGACGGCCCCGGCGACCGGTGGCCCGTACACCTTCGGCGTGTTCGGCGAGACCGCGGGCGACCTGGGCGCCGCGGACAGCGAGACCGGCGGTGACATCAACCGCGACGGCGACCGCGCCGACTCCTGGGGCGTGCTGCTCGACCCCGCCACCAAGGAGGTCCGGGTCGACCTCAACGGCAACGGCGACTTCACCGACGAGAAGCCGATGACCGACTACAACAAGAAGTACGACGTCGGCTTCTTCGGCACCGACAACCCGGCGACCGACATCGCCGAGCGGATGGCCTTCGTGGTCCAGACCGACAAGCCGGGTTACGTCGGCATCGGCATCGCCGGTGCGGAGCACGGCTCGCACGTCGCCGGCATCGCCGCGGGCAACGACCTGTTCGGCGGCAAGATGGACGGCGCGGCCCCGGGCGCGAAGGTGCTGGCCGTCAAGGTCTGCCTCACCAGCTCCGGCTGCACCTCCTCCGGCCTCATCGACGGTGTCGTCTACGCGGCCAGCCACGGCGCCGACGTCATCAACATCTCGATCGGCGGCCTGCCGGCGCTCAACGACGGCAACAACGCCCGCGCGGAGCTCTACAACCGCACGATCGCCGAGTACAACGTCCAGATCTTCATCTCGGCCGGCAACAGCGGCGCCGGGGCGAACACCGTCGGCGACCCGTCGGTGGCCACGGACGCGATCTCGGTCGGCTCGTACATCACCAAGGAGACCTGGCTGTCGAACTACGGCTCGGTCACCCAGAACCCCGAGTCGATGCACCCGTTCTCCTCGCGCGGCCCGCGTGAGGACGGTGGTTTCAAGCCGGACATCATCGCGCCCGGCGCGGCCATCGCCACCGTCCCGCGGTGGGAGCAGCCGAGCCCGGTGGCGGGCACCTACACCCTGCCCGCCGGTTACGCGATGCTGCAGGGCACGTCGATGGCGGCGCCGCAGGCGACCGGCGCGGCGGCGCTGCTGGTGAGCGCGTACAAGGCCACCCACAACGGCCAGCGGCCGCCGGTGGCGCAGCTGCGTTCGGCGATCAAGTCGACCGCGCGGTTCGTGCCGGGCATCGGCGCGTACGCCCAGGGCGCGGGCCTGTTCAACGTCCCCGCCGCGTTCGTCGCGCTTTCGCTCAACCCGAAGCCGGACGCGGTTTCGACGTCGGTCGAGGTGCACACCGTGCAGTCGGGCCTGCTGGCCAAGCCGAACACGGGCGTGGGCATCCACGACCGCGAGGGCGTGACCACGGGCAAGGCCTACACCCGGACGTACACGATCACCCGGACCACGGGCTCGGCGCACCCGGTGCCGTACTTCGTGCGGTGGGTCGGCAACGACGGCACGTTCTCCTCCGCCGGCACGGTGGCCCTGCCGTTGAACACGCCGGTGACGTTCGACGTCAAGGTGAACCCGAAGAGCGCCGGGGTCCACTCGGCGCTGCTCTACCTGGACAACCCGCTGACCATCGGCATCGACGTGCAGACCCTGAACACGGTCTTCGCGCCGCAGGAGTTCGTCGCCGGCAAGGGTTTCCAGGTCGACAACTCGGGCAAGGCCGCCCGCAACCAGGCGACCAGCTACTTCGTGCGGGTGCCGCAGGGCGCCAGCGCGCTGAAGGTGGACCTGGACGCCGGCGGCGGCGCCCCGGGCAAGGGCCAGGTGCGGTTCCTGCGGTACGACCCGACCGGTGTCCCGGCCGAGGCCAGCACCGCGACGACCGCGTGCTACCTGCCCGACGCGGGTGCGGGCTGCGCCGGCGGCACGCCGACCAGCCGGACCATCGCCAACCCGATCCCGGGCGTGTGGGAGATCGTCGTCGAAGCGCGGCGGACGTCCGATGTGGACGAAGCGCCGTACAAGCTGTCGGCTTCGGTGCTGGGCACGGCGATCTCGCCGAACCCGGACACGATCGCCTCGGCCACGCTGAACACGCCGATCGCGCGGTCCTACACCGTGCAGAACACGCTCGGCGCGTTCACCGGCAAGCTGACCGGCGCCACGCTGGGCAGCGCGAAGACGCAGCGGCCGACGATCGCCGAAGGCGCGCAGCAGCAGTACCAGATCGCGGTGACGCCGGGTTCGACGTCGCTGACGGCCACGATCGGCAACCCCGCCGTGGTGGGCACGGACCTCGACCTGGTGCTGTACAACTGCACGACCGGTTCCTGCGTGCAGGCGGGCGTCAGCGCGGACGGTGACTCCGAGGAGTCGGTGACCGTGCCCAACCCGGCCCCGGGTGTGTGGGTCGCGCTCGTCGACGGGTACGCGGTGCCGGGTGGCACCACGGCCTACGACTACCTCGACGTGTTCACCAACCCGGCGTTCGGTTCGGTCGCGGTGACCGACGCGAACGCGCTGCGGGCGTCGGGCAGCTCGTGGACCGTGCCGGCGACGGTGACGGCCACCGCGGCTCCGGCCGCGGGCCGGACCCTGCGCGGTCAGCTGACCGTGCAGACCGACACCGGTGTCACGGTCGGTTCGTCGCTGGTGCAGATCACCGCGGTGAGCTAGCAGGTCTGCCGCGGCTTGTCGTGAGTGGTAAGGCGGGTTCTAACCCGCCTTACCACTCACGACGCCCGGGTGAGGAACGGTGCGGGATCCGCGAGGACGCGGTGGACGACCCGGCCGGCGGCGCCGAGCGTGGCCGCGTCCCCGCCGAGACGGGAGGCGCTCAGGAACGGGGGCGTGCCGCGCAGGCCGCCCAGGCGCTTCGCCAGCACCTCCGACACCGGCCCGGACAACCACGGGTACAGCTGGGTGAACACTCCGCCCAGCACGATGCGGTCGAGGTCCAGCAGGTTCACCGCCGACGTCAGGGCGACGCCGAGAGCCCGGCCGGCCGCCACGCAGGCCGCCAGCGCCGCCTCGTCACCGCGCTCGAGAGCCGCCAGCAACGCCGGCACCGAAACGGCGTTTCCCGCCGCCAGCAAGGCTTCCTGCCCGGCGTAGGTCTCCAGGCAGCCGGTACCACCGCAGCGGCAGGGCGCCCCTTCCGGCGCCACGACCACGTGCCCGAGCTCGCCGGCCAGACCTGTCGCGCCCGAATACAGCACGCCGTTCACGACCAGGCCGGCGCCGATGCCGATTTCGCCGGACACATAGAGGAAGTCGCGTTCGCCGCCGCCGTACCAGAGCTCGCCGAGCGCCGCGAGGTTCGCCTCGTTGTCCAGCTCGACCGGGACCGGCAGCCGCAGCAGGTCGGCCGGGCGGACGTCCTGCCAGCCGAGGTTGGGGGCGCTGAACAGCACGCCGTCGCCGACCGGGCCGGACACCGCCAGCACCGCGCCCGCCGCCTCGAGCCCCAGCCGGTGGGCCTCGGCGAGCGCGTCGGTGGCCAGCTCCTGCAGTTCCCCGAGCACTTTCTTCGGCCGTGAGCCGCGGTTGTCGCGTTCGCGGCGGGCGGCGAAGCGGACCTCGCCGGTGAGGTCGAGCACGCGCACCGCGAGGTAGTCGACGTTGACCTCCAGGCCCAGCGACGCCACGCGGGCCCCGCTCAGCACGACCTCCACCCCCGGCCGGCCGCGTTCGCCGACCCGCGCCGGGCCGGTTTCCGCCAGCAGCCCGGCCTCCACGAGGTCGCCGACGAGCTTGCTCACCGTCGACTTGGTCAGCCCGGTGACTTCGGCCAGCGCGGCCCGGGTGAGCGGGCCGCCGCGGCTGACCGCGCCCAGCACGACCTCGAGGTTGCGGGCGCGCATCTCTTCGTGCCGCACGGCCTGCGTCATCGTGTCCCTCCTCCGAAGCACTCTAACCGGGCACTTGACGCCGGGGACCCCCGCGGCGCATATTTAGTCTACAACGTGAACTAAATGAAGGGACAGTCATGAGCGACTACGCTCCCCAGCCGGCCGACAAGTTCACCTTCGGCCTCTGGACCGTGGGCTGGCCCGCCAACGACCCGTTCGGCGTCGCCACGCGGGCGGCGCTGGACCCGGTCGAGAGCGTGCACCGGCTCGCCGAGCTGGGCGCCTACGGCGTGACCTTCCACGACGACGATCTGCTGGCCACCGAGCCGGACCGCGACAAGGCGATCGAGCGCTTCCGCAAGGCGCTGGCCGAGACCGGCCTCAAGGTCCCGATGGCCACGACGAACCTGTTCACCCACCCGGTGTTCAAGGACGGCGGCCTGACCAGCAACGACCGCGACGTCCGCCGGTACGCGCTGCGGAAGGTACGCCGGAACATCGACCTGGCGGCCGAGCTCGGCGCGGAGACCTACGTCGTCTGGGGCGGCCGCGAAGGCGCCGAGTCCGACGCCGCGAAGGACGTCCGCGCGGCGCTGGACCGCTACAAGGAGGGCCTGGACCTGCTCGCCGACTACGTCGTCGAGAAGGGCTACAACCTGCGGTTCGCCCTGGAGCCCAAGCCGAACGAGCCGCGCGGCGACATCCTGCTGCCGACGATCGGGCACGCGCTGGGCTTCATCTCGCAGCTCGCGCGGCCGGAGCTGTTCGGGCTGAACCCCGAGGTCGGGCACGAGCAGATGGCCGGGCTGAACTTCGTGCACGGCATCTCGCAGGCGCTGTGGCAGGGCAAGCTGTTCCACATCGACCTCAACGGCCAGCACGGCCCGAAGTACGACCAGGACCTGATCTTCGGCCACGGCGACCTGAAGAGCGCGTTCTTCCTGGTCGACCTGCTGGAGAACGGCGGCTACGAGGGCCCGCGGCACTTCGACTACAAGCCGCTGCGCACCGAAGACGCTTCGGACGTTTGGGTGTCCGCGGCGGCGAACATGCGGACGTACCTGATCCTCAAGGAGAAGTCGGCCGCGTTCCGGGCCGACCCGGAGGTCGTCGAGGCGCTCGCGGCGTCGCGGGTCCCGGACCTGTCGACGCCGACCCTGGCCCCGGGCGAGACGTTCGACGACGTGCTGAACGACGAGTTCGACCTCGACGCCGCGGCCGCGCGCGGGTACCACTTCACCCGGCTCAACCAGCTGGCCCTGGAGCACCTGCTCGGCGTGCGCTGACCGGCCGCTACGCCGCGGGAAGCACTCCCGCGGCGTAGCGGATCGCGCCCAGCAGGAGCGCGCGGAACGCCGGATCGGCGTACGACTCGGCCGTGTGCCCGAGCCCGGTGTAGAACGCCCGGCCCCGGCCCTGCGGGTGGCACCACGTGATCGGGTGGTCCGCTCCCATCCGGCCACCGGTGTAGCTGGACTCGTCGAGCGTCTGCAGCACCCGCACGCGGCCACGCGGGTTGGTGCGGAAGTCGTACAGCTCGTCGGTCCGGGTCCACACCGGCGGCAGGTGGGCCGTCGCCGGGTGGGTGGCGTCCTCGGTGACGAACCGGGCCCGCTGGATTTCCGGGTGGCGGTCGAACCAGGCGCCCACCAGCTCGCCGTACCACGGCCAGCCGTACCCCGTGTCGGCCGCCGCGTGGACGCCGACGTAACCGCCCCCGTTCTCCACATAGGACTCGAACGCCGCCCGCTGCGCCGCGTCCAGCACCTCGCCGCTGGTCGACAGGAACACGACGACGTCGTACGAGGACGCCGTGAACGCCTCCTCGGTCGCCGTGACGGCGAACCCGTGCGCCGACCCCAGTTCCCGGATCGCCTCGATCCCCGCCGGGATCGAGGCGTGCCGGTACCCGGCCGTCTTGGAGAACACCAGCACCCGCACGGGAGTTCCTTTCACTCGGTGGCCGCCAGCAGGAGGTCCTTGACCTCGGTGGCGTGGATCTTCTCGCGCGCGAACGCCGGATCCGAGCACAGCAGCACGGGTCCGTCCTCGGGCGAGTCGGGCAGGCGGCCGTGGCTGCCGCGCACCGGGGCCGGGTCGAGCGGGACGACCTGCATCGAATACCGCAGGCCGAGCTTCTTGCGGGCCAGCGCCGACGCCGCCTTGAGCTTCACCATCGGGTCGTCCGGGTCGAAGAACAGCTCGGCCGGGTCGTAGCCCGGCTTGCGGTGGATCTCCACCGTCCTCGCGAAGTCTGGCGCGCGGTCGTCGCTCAGCCAGTAGTAGTAGGTGAACCAGGCGTCCGGCTCGGCGATCGCGACCAGCTCGCCCGCCCGCTCGTGGTCGACGCCGAGCCCGGCCTGTCCGGCGCGGTCGAGGACCACGTCCACACCGGACAGCTCGGCCACGATGTCCCGCACTCGCGGGAGGTCCGCCGGATCGGCGACGTAGACGTGCGCGACCTGGTGGTCGGCCACCGCGAACGCCCGGGACGTCCACGGGTCCAGGTACTCCATGCCCGCCTGGACGTACACGTTCAGCAGGCCTTCGCGGCGCAGCGCCCGGTTGACGTCGACCGGCCGGCTCGCGTTCGTGATGCCGTACTCCGACAGGGCGACGACGGTGTGCCCGGCCGCCGCCGCTTGGTCGAGCAGCGGCTGCAGAGCCGCGTCGAGCTCGCGGGCGGCCGCCGCGGCCTGCGGTGCGTCCGGGCCGAAGCGCTGCAGGTCGTAGTCCAGGTGCGGGAGGTAGGCCAGGGTCGTGTCCGGCCGGTCCAGTGCGAGCACCTGCTGCGCGGCGGCGATGATCCACTTCGTGGACGCGATCGACGCCCTCGGGCCCCAGTAGGTGAACAGCGGGAACTCGCCGAGGGCGCCGACCAGCCGGTCGTGCAGCTGCGGCGGGTCCGTGTAGCAGTCCGGGGACTTCTTGCCGTCGGCGTGGTAGATCGGCCGCGGGGTCACCGTGAGGTCGGTGTCCGCGCCCATCGCGTACCACCAGCAGACGTTGGCGACCCGGTGGCCGGGCTGCGCGCGGCGGGCCGCGTCCCAGAACTTGTCGCCCCGCACCAGCTTGTTGTGCTGGCGCCACAGGAACACCTCGCCGAGTTCGCGGAAGTACCAGCCGTTGCCGACGATCCCGTGCCCGGCGGGCTGCAGCCCGGTGAGGAACGTCGACTGGACCGGGCACGTGACCGCCGGGAACACCGTGTCGAGCTGCGCGGTGAAGCCCGGCTCGGCCATCCTGCGCAGGTTCGGCAGGTGCGGGAGGAGCCGCGGGGTGAGCCCGACGACGTCCAGGACGAGCAAACTCATGCGGACACCTCTTCCAGGCCGAGGGCGATCAGTTCCCGCCGGGTCCAGTCCAGCTCGGCCGCGATGCCCGCGACCAGCCCGGCGTCGTCGGCGGGTGCGTCCGGGAGCACCTGCCAGGTGTAGGTCTCGACTTCGACGTGGTCGGTCCGCGCGGCCGCCCCGCCGAACAGCCCGGCCAGTGCGGCCGCCAGCACCGGCCGGGTCGACGTCAGCGGCGACGCCGGGTCGGCGTGCAGCGGCACGTGGAAGTGCACCCGCCACGGTTCCCGCCCCGGGAGGCCACCAGCCAGCGCGAGGTCGAGGTCGTCGGCCCCCGGTGGACGTCCTTCGTTGCTCTGGTGCAAGAAGCGTGGCTCCACAAAGGACTCCAGAGCCGCCCGCGTGACCGGGTCCGCGGGATCGGTGGCTTCCAGTGCGGCCGACGCCTGGACCTTGACGACGGCCAGCCCGGCGGCCTCGAGCCGGTCCAGCGCGGCGGCCGGGTCTTCGAAGCCCACCGCGAGGTGGCAGGTGTCCAGGCAGACGCCCAGCCATTCTTTGTCCACTTCGGACAACAGCGACGCGGCCTGCGCTGTCGTCTCGATGACGCAGCCGGGTTCGGGCTCGAACGCCACCCGCACCGGACGGTCCTGCGTGGCCAGCCCCTCGGCGAGGACGGCCAGCTGCCCGTCGTCGCCCCGCCATTCCGTCCGCCAGCCCAGCGGCAGGGTCGAGACGCTGCCGCGCACGGCGTCGTCCGGCATCAGCTCGGCGAGCAGCCGCGCCAGGTCCAGGGTGTACCGCGTGCGCTCGGGCGCCGCCCAGTCCGGCCGGTACACCCGGTGCTTGACGACCGGGTCGTGGAACCCCTGGTACGGGAACCCGTTGAAGGTGACGACCTCCAGGCCGCGCACGGCCAGTTCACGGCGCAGCCGGGCCACCGCCGCCGGGTCGCCGGCCAGCTCGGAGGCCACCGGCCGGGCCAGCCACAGGCCGAGCCCGAGCCGGTCCACGCCGAGGCGGTCGCGGACCGGCTCGCCGAAGCGGGCCAGCTGGGCGAGCACGCCGTCGACGTCTTCGGCCTGGTGGACGTTGGTGCAGTAGGCGAGGTGGACGCACGTACCGTCGCGGTGCCGGAACCTCACTTGCGCGCCCCCCGCAGGATCGAGTTGCCCGCGAACTCGGCGGCCGGGGGCTCGCCGTCCAGGGCGAGCCGGCCGCTCTGCCCGTAGAACTCGACCGGATTGCGCCACAGCACCCGGTCGACGTCGTCCTCGGTGAACCCGGCGGCCAGCATGGCGTCGCCGGTGCGCCGGGTCTTGAGCGGGTCGCTCTTGCCCCAGTCGGCGGCCGAGTTCACCAGCACGCGCTCGGTGCCGTACTCGCGCAGGATCGCGACCATCCGGTCCTCGTCCATCTTCGTGTCCGGGTAGATGGAGAAGCCCAGCCAGCAGCCGGACTCCTTAGCCATCGCCACGGTCAGCTCGTTGAGGTGGTCGAGCACCACCCGGCCCGGCGCGATCCCCGACTCGCGGACGACGGCGATGCTCCGCTCGGTGCCGGCTGCCTTGTCGCGGTGCGGGGTGTGGACGAGCGCCGGCAGGTCGTGGGCGATCGCCAGTGCGAGCTGGGCGGCGAACGCCTTGTCCTCGTCGGCGGTCATCGAGTCGTAGCCGATTTCGCCGACGGCGACCACGCCGTCCTTCTCCAGGTACCGCGGCAGCAGCTCGAGCACCGGGACGCAGCGCGGGTCGTTGGCCTCCTTGGGGTTGAGCGCGATCGTGCAGTGGTGGGCGATGCCGAACTGGCTCGCGCGGAACGGCTCCCAGCCGACGAGGGCGTCGAAGTAGTCGGTGAAGCTGCCGACGTTCGTGCGCGGCTGACCCAGCCAGAACGCCGGTTCGACCAGCGCCCGGACGCCGGCCGCGTGCATGGCCGCGTAGTCGTCGGTGGTCCGGGAGCTCATGTGGATGTGAGGATCGAAGATGCGCATCAGCCGTCCTGTTCGTTCAGCAGGGTGCGGAGATCGGCGGGGACTTCGCGGCCCGCCGCGGTGCGTTCGGCGGCGAAGTCCCGCAGCATGCGGAGCAGTTCTTCGTCGGTCCGGCGGTCGAGGCCGGCCACGGCGGCCAGCGGGATGCCCATGAAGACGCACTTGAGGACGCCGTGGCGGTACGCGGGCGCGTCGAGGTGCGTGGCGGCGTACTCGCCCATCGCCGCGGCGACCAGGCGGGTGTCGTTGGTGCGGAGGGCGTCCGCGACCAGCTCGACCCCGGTGTCGCCGGTGTCCACAACGGACAGTGCGTGCAGGACCGCCCGCTTCTCGGCCGCGTCGCCGTAGCGGTAGAGGCCGGGCATCTCCGCCGCGGCGCCGGGGGCCGCCTTGAGCAGCTCCACGCGAGCCGTGTCGGCCACCGTCCGGCCGACCCGGCGGCCGACGGCGGGGAACACCGTGCGCAGGGCCGTCGCGTCGGCGGCCACGTCGGACAGGGCCTTTTCCAGCCAGGCGTTCACGCGGCCACCGCCTTCCGCAGGAACTCCAGGGACTCGCGAGCGATGCGCGGGGCGGCGTGACTGTCCCGCGGGAGCTCGACGGCGACCAGCCCGGGGTACGGCTCGAGTGCGGCCAGCACCGGCGGGAAGTCGATCTCGCCCTTCCCGAACTCCAGGTGTTCGTGCGTGCCGCGGCGCATGTCGTCGATCTGCACGTTCACCAGCCGCGGCAGGGCGCGGCGGACGCAGTCGGGAACGGACGCGGGCTCGTTGCAGCGGCAGTGCCCGATGTCCAGCGTGAGCCCGAACCGGGCCGGGTCGCCGAGCCTCCTCGACAGTTCGAAGTACCCGTCGAGGTCCTCGACGAGCATCCCGGGCTCCGGCTCGAAGCCGAGCCGGACGTCGTGCTCGTCGGCGGCCTCGAGCGCCTGGGCACACCCGTCGACCAGGTGTGCCCAGGCGCTCTCGGGTTCGATGTCCGCGGGTTTGTTGCCGCTCCAGAAGGACACCGCTTCGGCGTTGAGGTCGGCAGCGATCACCACCGCCCGGACCAGGAACTCCACGCGCCGCGCGCGATCGGGGTCAAGGAACGTCGGGGAGTGCTTGCGCCACGGGTCGAGCAGGAACCGGGCGCCGGTCTCGACCACGACGGCCAGGCCGAGCCGATCCAGGTCGGCGGCCAGTGCAGCGACGCGCCGGGCGAGGTCCGGCCCGAACGGGTCGAGGTGCTGGTGGTCGAGGGTGAGCGCGACGCCGTCGTACCCGAGGTCGGCGAGCACGCGCAGGGCGTCGCCGAGCCGGTGGTTGGCGAAGCCGTTGGTGCCGTACCCGAACCTCATGTCGGCGACACCTTCCGGCCCAGTGCCCGCGCGAGCGGGAACGCGGCGGCCACGGCGAGCGCCGCGCGCCACGCGCCGGTCCGCGCGATCAGCCCGGCCTGCAGCGGGATCATGCCGTGGATGCCGGCCCCGACCGCCCGCCGGATCTTCGGCGCGGCGGGGTCGCGGACGGCGTCGTACTGCGCCCCGCCGGTGGTCACGGCGTAGGCCCCGAGCAGCGCCGACGACAGCAGGCCACCCCGTCCGGCGAAGACCCCCACACCCGCCGTCGCGGCCAACGTGGCCGCGGGCAGCGCGGGCTTCGCACCGTCCACTTCGGACCTTGACAGCGTTGTCACCGCGTAGGTGTGCGCTCCGACGGTCAGCGCCGCGGGCAGCGCGGCTCTCCGCCCGCCCGCGCCGAGCAGGACGTCGAGGGTGCGGGCCGCGGCCATCGCGGCCGGGCCGAGGACGGTCTTCTTGAGCGCGAAGTCGTAGGCCCACACGGTCGCGGCCAGCGGCACGGCGATGCGCAGCGCCCGCCGTCCCCCGGCGGCCGCGGCGATGCCCAGCCCGCCGGCCGTCAGCCCGGTGGCGACGCCGAGCGCCGTCCCCGGCCGGACCCGGCCCGACGGGATCGGCCGTTCGGGGCGTTCGACGGCGTCGAGGTCGCGGTCCGCGAAGTCGTTGAGCGCCATGCCCGCCCAGTAGAGGCAGACCGAGGCGCCGGTCAGGGCGAGGGTGCGCCGGCCGAACGGCCAGCCCGCGGCGGCGGCCCCGGCGACGGCGTCCCCGGGCACGGTCAGCGCGGCGGGCGCGCGGACGAGCTCGGCCAGTGCCTTCACCGGTGCGCCCACTCGCGCAGGGCCGCGTACTGGGAGGCGAGGTCGTGCGGGCCGTCGCCGACGGGGTCTTTGAAGAAGAACCCGAACTCGGCGACCGGCCCGGCCACGCCGTCGCGGCACGCCTTGCCGGTCAGCCGGGCGAGGTCGAGCACGAGTGGCGCGGCGAGCGCGGAGTCGCAGCCCTGCCAGGTGAGCTGCAGCGTCATCGGCGTACCGAGGAACCCTTCGAACAGCACGTGGTCCCAGGCGGTCTTCCAGTCGCCGAGCGCCGGCACGTAGTCGATGTGCACCTCGCCGTCGACCGGACGGCCGAGGTTCCGGTCCAGCACCTGCTGCTTGGACGCGTTCTTGCTCGACGCGGCCGCGGGGTCGGCCAGCGTGGCGCCGTCACCGCCGCCGAGCAGGTTCGTGCCCGACCAGGCCAGGACGTTCAGCCCGCGCTGGGCGAACATCGGCGCGAGCACCGAGCGCAGCAACGTCTCGCCGGTCTTGCCGTCCCGGCCCGCGTACGGCTGCCCGGTGGCACGGGCGAGTTCGTCGAGCGCGGGCAGGCGCGCGCCGGTGGACGGGGTGAAGTCGACAAAGCCACAACCCGCGCGGAAGGCGGCGTAGGCGTAAAGCGCACTCGGCGGCAGCACATCGAGGTGGTCTTCGAGGGCGGACAGGGAAGCGTGCGCCGGGTGCGGTGGGCACGGCGGCTCGGTGGAAGCGACGTTGAGGACGACGACGTGGTCCAGTCCCTGCCGGAACTCGGTCAGGTCGGCGATCACCTGCTCGACCGCCGCGCGGCCGCCTGCGGTCGGCGCCGGCCGCAGCCGGGCCTCGGCGGCGTCCAGCTCGGCCGCGACCGCCCCGGGCAGCGAGGGCGGCAGCACCCCGGCGGCGCTCAGCTGCTCGGCCCGCTTGACCAGCGGTGTGCCGGCGACGTCGTGGCCGCCGAAGACGAGCTCCCCCAAGCCGGGCAGCGCGGCCCCGGCGAAGTCCGGCAGGTCGGTCACGCAACCGGTGCGCGCGGCGAGCCCCGCCCGCAAGGCGGCCGCCCCGGCGACGGCGGTGGTGGCCACCGAGCCGCGCGCCCCGATCAGCCAGACCCCGATTTTCCCCATGGCTCCTCCAGTTCCCCGGTCCAGCCCGCACCGGTCCTGGCGCGGGTCCACAGCGAGATCACGCGCCGGCCATGGTTCCGCCGGCGCGGCGGTACTGGGTTTCCTTGAGCGACAAGAACTTCACGGCCGACGCCGTCAGCCCCCATTCGCACGATACCGGGAGAAACGCCCATACCGTCCCGGTCGCGCGGACAACATGGCGGACAGAGCGCCGCCGTCCGGGGGAATCGGTGTGCGGCGATCCCTCATCCGCGATCCGCCGGGCCCGGAATTGTCGGGGGTGCCCGGTAACGTGAAAACCGGGGGACCCCCAGGCCGGGGACCTCTTCGCGGCGCGCCCGGGCGCCGTTAGGCGGAGGCGGTCCCGCGGAAGCTGAGCGCACCGAGCGCTCCGACCAGCGGCGCCAGCTCCGGCCGCGTCTCGGCCTCCGTCAGCGCGTCCGCCAGTGCCGCGTCGTGCGTCGGCCGGGCCGCCGTCAGCAGCGCCTGGCCCGCCGGCGTCACCTCCGTGTAGATCCCGCGGCGGTCGTCCGCGCACAGGTACCGCGCCAGCAGCCCCCGGCCTTCCAGCCGGGCCACCAGACGGGTCGTCGCGGACTGGCTGAGCACCACCGCGTTCGCGAGCTGGTTCATCCGCAGGTGGAAGCCGTCCTGACGGGCCAGCACGTCCAGCACCGTGTACTCGCTCACCGACAGCTCGTGGTCGCGCTCGAGGGCGCGCTGCAGCCTGTCCTCGATCCGCGCGTGGAGGGCCGCCAGCGTGCGCCAGCCCTGCGCGCGGGCTTCGACGGCGTCGTCGTCCAGTGACACGGTTCACCCCTTCCCGGCTTGCGCACGCAGCCCGAAGAACTGCAAGCTTGTGCAATATCCCGCGTGTGCAACTATCTCGGACGCTTGTAGTTGCCCACGCACGCAGTCTACCCCGGAAGAAGGAAGTTCCATGCCCGCCGCTCTGCTCGCACTGGCGATCAGCGCTTTCGGGATCGGCACCACCGAGTTCGTGATCATGGGTCTGCTGCCCGAGGTCGCGGCCGATTTCGGTGTCTCGATCCCGTCCGCAGGCCTGCTCATCTCGGGCTACGCGCTCGGCGTCGTCGTCGGTGCTCCCCTGCTCACCGCGCTGGCCTCGCGGGTGCCGCGCAAGACCGTGCTCGTCGCCCTGATGGGCCTGTTCATCGCGGGCAACGTGCTGTCGGCCCTCGCGCCGGGCTACGGCCTGCTGATGACCGGCCGGGTCGTCGCCGCCCTGGCCCACGGCGCGTTCTTCGGCGTCGGCTCGGTCGTCGCCGCGTCGCTGGTCGCCCCGGCCAAGCAGGCCGGCGCCATCGCGCTGATGTTCACCGGGCTGACCGTGGCGAACGTGCTCGGCGTGCCCGCCGGCACCGCGCTCGGCCAGGCCTTCGGCTGGCGCTCGACGTTCTGGGTGGTCAGCGCGCTCGGCGTCGTCGGCGCGATCGGCATCCTCACGCTGGTGCCGCACCAGGAACCGGCGTCCGGCGCCGGCCTGCGCGGCGAGCTCGCCGTGTTCCGCCGCCCGCAGGTGTGGCTTGCGCTGGTGATGACCGCGCTCGGCTTCGCCGGGGTGTTCGCGTCGTTCACCTACATCGCGCCGATGATGACCGAGGTCGCGGGCTTCTCCAGTGGCGCCGTCACCTGGCTGCTCGTGCTCTTCGGCGCCGGCCTGTTCGCCGGGAACCTGCTCGGCGGCAAGGCGGCGGACCGCAAGCTGATGCCCAGCCTGTACGTCATCCTCGCCGCCTTGGCGCTGGTGCTGGTGGCCTTCGTGTTCACCGCGCACGCGAAGGTGCCGGCGGCGATCACGATCGCGTTGTTCGGCGCGGCCGGCTTCGCCACCGTGCCGCCGCTGCAGGCCCGCGTGCTGGCCAAGGCCGCGGGCGCCCCGGCGCTGGCGTCGGCGGCGAACATCGCCGCGTTCAACCTCGGCAACGCCGGCGGCGCGTGGCTCGGCGGCCAGGCCATCGACGCCGGCCTCGGCTACACCGCCCCCAACTGGATCGGCGCCGCGCTGGCCGCGGCCGGCCTCGCCGTGGCGCTCGTCTCCGGACTGCTCGACCGGCGTTCCGCGGCTAGTTTCTCCGCCGGGGAACGGGTACTCGTCCCATGAACCAGCCACCGAAAGGACCCCTCGTGACCAGCGTGCCCGACATCGAACTCAACAACGGCGTGCGGATGCCGCAACTCGGCTACGGCGTGTTCCAGGTCCCGGACGACGAGACCGCGACCGCCGTGAAGGCCGCCCTCGACGCGGGCTACCGCAGCATCGACACCGCCGCCGTCTACGGCAACGAAAAGGGTGTCGGCCAGGCGCTCGCCGAATCCGGCATCGCCCGCGACGAGCTGTTCGTCACCACCAAGCTGTGGAACTCGGCCCAAGGCTACGACTCGACGCTCAAGGCGTTCGACGAAAGCATGACCAAGCTCGGCCTCGAACAGCTCGACCTCTACCTGATCCACTGGCCGACCCCGGCCCGCGACAAGTTCCTCGACACCTGGAAGGCGTTCGAGAAGCTTTATAACGACGGCCGGGTCCGCGCGATCGGCGTCTCCAACTTCCAGCCCGCACACCTCGAGCGCCTGCTCGACGCGGCCGAGGTCGCCCCCGCGGTCAACCAGGTCGAGCTGCACCCGTACCTGCAGCAGCGCGAACTGCGCGAGTTCGACGCCAAGAACGGCATCGCGACCGAGGCGTGGAGCCCGCTCGCCAAGGGCGGCAGCCTGCTCGGCGACCCGGTGATCGCGGAACTCGCGGTGAAGCACAGCCGCACGCCCGCGCAGATCGTGCTGCGCTGGCACCTGCAGCTGGACAACGTCGTGATCCCGAAGTCGGTGACGCCGTCCCGGATCGAGGAGAACTTCGACCTGTTCGGGTTCACCCTCACGGAGGAGGAGATGGAGTCGCTGACCCCGCTGGACCGCGGCGAGCGCACCGGCCCGGACCCCGACACCTTCAACGCCGCCTGAGGAAGACGGCGCTGCGGCGTCTTGAATGACTCATTCCTGGCCTCGGACGCCAGGAATGAGTCATTCACTGCGTTCGCAGCCGGGGCGGGGCGCCGCCTGACCCCTCGTGAGTGGTAAAGCGGGTTCTAACCCGCTTTACCACTCACGACGGGCCGCGGCAGAGGTCACGGCTTGCGGGCGACCCCGCCCAGCGTCAGGAAGTTGAGCTCGCCCAGCGGGTGCAGGCGCGGGCCGTCCGGCCACCATTCGTGCAGGTAGACGAGCCCCGGGCGGAGCAGCTCGGTGCCCTCGAAGAAGCCCGAGATCTGCTCGCGGGTGCGGTAGACGCTGCCCAGGCCGGTGCCCTGGAAACTGGTCTCCAGCAGCCGCGCGAGCTCCTGGCGTGGGGAGTCCTCTTCCGGGTCGAAGTGGTGCGTGAGCAGCAGGAATGACCCGGGCGCAAGCGCGTCGACGTACGCGGAGACGATCGCCTTCGCGCGGTCGTAGTCGTCGATGTGGTGCACGATCGAGGTCAGGATCAGCGCCACCGGCCGGGTGAAGTCGAGGTATTCCTTGACGACCTCGTCGGCGAGGGTTTCGGCTGGCCGCGTCAGGTCGGCGCCGGTGACGTGGGTCAGGTAGTTCTCCTCGAGCAGCGCCCGCCCGTGCACCTGCACCACCGGGTCGTTGTCGACGTACACGACCTGCGCGTCCGGGTTGTACCGCTGCGCGACCTCGTGGGTGTTTTCCGCGGTGGGCATGCCCGAGCCGAGGTCGAGGAACTGGTCGATGCCGCGCTTGCCGGCGAGGAACCGGACCGCGCGCACCAGCCAGTCGCGGTGCTCCTTGGCCATCGCGCGGGCGCCGGGCGCGATGGCCAAGAGCCGCCGCATCGCTTCACGGTCCACTTCGTAGTGGTCGTGCCCGCCGAGGAGCGCGTCGGACAACCGGGCCAGGCTCGCCTTGCTGAAATCGAGGGCGGCTGCCCCGCCCTCGGTTCCGGACCGCAGGTCGCCAGGCGTCATCGGCTGCTCTCCCACTCTGCGCGTGGTGGCGAACCCCTGCCCGGCTTCGCTCACCGTGTCCGGCGACGGACAGTGCTCAGATTACGACATGGGGTGCACCAAGTGAACCGGGCACAAGGGCCTTGCCTGCCAGGGAGAACTACCCGAAACGGAGTTCAAGCCAGGACTTTCCCCCATCCGTGGACCGGTACACCGCGGACCCACCATCCGCACCCGGCTGACCGTCCACGACCACCCGGCGCCGCGGCCGGGGAAGCCGAGATTCGTCCGCGAACCCGCGCATCACCCGAAACGGAGTTCGCGCCACGACTTTCCCCCATCCGTGGACCGGTACACCGCGGACCCACCATCCGCACCCGGCTGACCGTCCACGACCACCCCCGTCCCCCGGCCCGGGAAGTCGAGATCGGTCAGCGCGAAGCCGCGCTCCGGCAGCTCGGTCGTCGTCCAGGTGTGGCCGGCGTCGGCCGTGTGGTGCAGGAAGCCGACTCCGCCGCCCACCGCCGCGACCGTCGCCGACGTCGGCGAGGCCGCCGCGAAGCCCTGGTTGATCCCAGCGAACGGTGCCGTGCCGTCCTCGCTGAACCGGGCGCCGAGCTGGGGTGCGTGCCGGAGCCGGCGCTCGGTCGAACCCGGCTGCGGCGAGCCGGGGCTGCCGCTGCACAACGCCACGACCTGGCGTTCGCGGACCGCGGCGAGCGAGGCGACCTCCCCCTCCGGGCACGGCGGCTCGGCCGGCGTGAACCGGGCGCCGTCGCGGGAGGTCCAGTACTGCTCGGTGCCGTAGTTCGCGCCGAGCGCGACCTGCAGGCCGCCGCCGACGGCCAGGTCGCCGTAGGTGAGGCCGCCGGTGACCGCGAACCCGGGCACGGCCGCCAGCACCGGCGAGCCGGCCGTCGCCGAGTACAGCCGGGTCGTGCCGCGGCCCTCGCCGTACGTGGTCAGCACGGCGTAGACGCGCCCGCCGGTTTCGGCGATCTTCGACAGGTAGTACGGCTCCTGCGCCCCGGCCAGGACGACCGGCTGCCAGGTGGCACCGCCGTCGCGGGTCGTGCGCACGCGGACGCCGTCGCTGACGTAGGCGACGCGGTCGCCGAAGAACCTCAGCGCCACGTGGTTGTGGTTGTCCGGCAGCGCGACCGGCGGCGCGCCCAGCCGCCGCCAGTGCCGTCCGGCGTCGGTGGTGCCCAGCAGCGTGGGGCACCACGCCTTCGCGCACGGCGAATACCCCAGGACGTACCCGGTGTCCGGGCCGGTCCAGCTCGTCGACGCGGGCTGGAACCCCGGTGGGATCACGGGTTCCGCTGTCGCGGGTGCGGCGAACGCGGCCAGGAGGGCGAGGACGGAGAACAGCAGCGCACAGCGCCGGGAGATTCTCATGATCACCTGACGCCCCGCGCGGCGCGGCGGTTGCCCACCCGCGCGCGAGTTGCGCCGCCCGGCTCAGCGCCGTGCGGCCGGCCGGGCGTCGAGCCCGGCGCGGCCGCCACCGATCAGGACGCTCTCGCCCTGATCGTCAGGAATTCCGCCGCCGCGGCGGCCCAGCCGGGCAGGAAGTGCCCGGCGTCCTCGGCCAGCCGGACGTCGGCGGCCGGCAGGGCTTCCGCCAGCTTCGCCGCCGCGTCCCGCTGGTCGAGGAGCACGTCACGGGCGCCGAACTGCGCCTGTACCGGCATCACCAGGGCACGCAGGCGCTCGACCGGGAACACCGGGATCGGCTCCAGTCGTGGCTTGAAGTGCTCGAACGTCGCGAGGGTGAACTCGCCGACCGCGCGCCGGGCGGGGTCGGCGGGACTGCCCTGAGCGACCATGGCCAGCGACCGGCGCCGTCCCCAGTCGCCGAGGAGGCCGTAGACGGCGAATTTCAGCAGCGGCGCGGTCCGGCGCCTGCCGATCCCGGACGGGTTGACCAGTGCCAGCGCCGTGACCCGCTCGGGACGGCGCAGCGCGTGGTCCAGCGCCCACCAGCCACCCAGCGAGGTGCCCAGGAACGCCGCGCGCGGCAGCTCGAGCCCGTCCAGGACGTCGTCGAGCCACTCGGCGTAGGCCGGTGACGCGAGCGGGGGCCGCGCCTCGGCGGTGCGGCCCGGTTCGCCGGGCGCGTCGACCGCGTGCACCCGCAGCCGCCCGGCCAGGGTGGCGATGTCCGGCAGCCAGTGCGCGGCGGTACCGCCGGAGCCCTGCAGCGCGACCACGGGCGGCGCGTCCACCGGGCCGGACACCACGGCGAACGTGTCACCCAGGCGGGTGGCGAGCGTGCGGTGCCCGGACGGCACGGGCCAGCGGTTCAGCAGCGCGTCGTAGCGTTCGCGGACCGCGGCCGCCCCGGCCGCCGTCCGGTAGATCGCGGTCACGTCAGGTTCTCCGCGACCGAGGCGACCCACCGCAGCAGGTCGGCCCCCGCGGCCAGGTCGCCGAGCACGATGATCTTCATGGTGGCGCGCTCCCCGTCGTGGATGGTTTCGACGCGCAGGGGCCGCTCGCCCGCCTCGCGCGGGCCGTTCACCGAGGCCATGACCATGGTCGCGATCCGGTCGGCCGCTGCCCGGTCGACGCCGGCGATCTCGACGACCCCGGACAGCTCCGCCACCGGGGCCGGGGCCGGGGCCCGCTCGGCCACCGGCAGTCCGGTGAAGGCCGCCAGGTCCTCGGCCGTGATCCGGTACTGCTTGCCGATCCGGACCGCCTTCAGCCGCCCGTCCCGCACGTAGTTCCGGACTGTCCGCACGTGCAGGCCGAGCCTGGCGGCGACCTGCTCGACGGAGAAAACGTCCTGCGCCATGATTCTCCTTGTGTTCCTCAAATTACCCTATCACGCCACCAATAGGGAAGTTTGCGGAACATGCGGTTCGCTCACCCGGGTGACGGGTACTCCCCGGTGTTGTTCCTGTTCGCCCAGATACGTCCACATCGGACAGTCGAAAGGACGGCGCCGACGATGCCGTATCCCCCGCCCTCGGAGCCGTACGGAACGCCGTACGAGCCCGCACCCACCGAAGAGATCGTGGAGCGCACCCACCCGCGCATCCGGGTCGTGCGCACGGTCAACGCGCTCATCCACCTCGTCTGCGCGGTGTTCGCGCTGGTCCTGGCCGTGCACATCGTGCTGGTGCTGGGCGGGGCGAACTCGGCGAACGGGTTCGCCCACCTGATCTCCGAGTGGTCGGCGGGCGTCTCGCTAGGCCTGCGAAACCTCTTCACGCCGGACTCGGAGGGGCTGCGGACGTTCCTCAACGACGGCCTCGCCGCCGTCCTCTGGCTGATCATCGGCGCCATCCTGACCGACGTCATCGCCCGGATCGGCATCCCCGGCCCGCGGCGCGTCTGGTACCGGCGCAGCTACCGCTGACCCGGACACGAAGAAGGCCTCCCCGAACCAGGGGAGGCCTTCTTCGTGGTCATCAGCGTTGCGGCTGGTCGGCCACCGGTTGAACCGGCTCCGGCTCGGGTTGCGGCAGCGCCTGGTCGGCGGGCTCGCCGCCTCGGGGTGCGGGAACGCCCTCGGCGGCGATCGCGTCGAAGTGTTCACGGCACCAGCGGCCGTAGCGCCTTGCGTGCACAGTCATCGCGTCCACCTCCTCTCCACGGGCGATCCTCGTCACACCCTCAGCGTCCTCCGCCACCGCGCCGAACGCCAACAGATTTAAGCGGGACTTAACACACACGATCGAGTGAATGTCCACAGTGGAAAACGGAGTCAGGCCGCGAACTCCTGCACGACCGTCCGGCAGAAGGCCGGCAGGTCGTCCGGGTTCCGGCTGGAGACCAGTCCGTTGTCCACGACAACCTCTTCGTCGACCACGGTGGCACCGGCGTTACGCAGGTCCGTCCGGATGCTCGGGTACGACGTCAGCGTGCGGCCACGCACGACATCCGCTTCGACCAGCGTCCACGGACCGTGGCAGATCACCCCGACCGGCTTGCCGGCGCGCACGAAGTCGCCGACGAACTTGACCGCGGCGGGGTCCGTGCGCAGGTTGTCGGGGTTCATCGTGCCGCCGGGCAGCAGCAGGGCGTCGAAATCGCCGATTTCGACGTCCGCGACCTTCCGGTCCACCGGGAACCGGTCGCCCTTGTCGATGTCACCGTTCATCGCCTGGATTTCGCCGGTGTCCAGCGAAACCAGCTCGACCGTCGCGCCCTCGTCGAGGACGGCCTGGCGCGGCTTTTCCAGCTCGACCTGTTCGACGCCGTCCGCGGCCAGGATCGCGACCCGGCGTCCTTGCAATGCGTTCGCCATGGGGCTCCTCCGTCGGAAAAACTGAGTGCACCGGGGTAATTACCCCCTCGTCCATGCGTCAAACCAAGTCCATAGTGGACAGTGGAATCAGTCCGCACATTCGATGGCGAGCACGGCGATGTCGTCGTGTGCCGAGTTGCCCAGCCAGTCCCGGACGGACTGACGCAGCCGTCGCACGACCTCGCGCGCCGGCTCCCCGGCCGCGGCGGTGAGCACGGCGCGCAACCGGTCGTCTCCGAAGAGTTCCGTCTGGTCGTGCCGGTTGCGGGCCTCGGTGATGCCGTCGGTGTACAGCAGACAGACGTCGCCGCGCTCCAGCCGCGCTTCCGCCTCGGCGAACCGGGCCTGCGGCGAGATGCCGACCAGCGTGCCCGGCACCGTGACCTCCTCGACGACGCCCGAGCGCCGGACGATGAGCGGCGCCGGGTGGCCGCCGGAGGCCAGCGTGAGGCCGACCCCGCCGTCGGACGGCCGGGCCGTGCCCAGCACGAGCGTGGCGAACCGGCTGCTGCCGCCGGCGATGAGCAGCTCGTTGAGCAGCCGCAGCAGCGTGCGGCCGTCGCGTTCGACCATGGCGAGCGCGGTCAGGGCGTGCCGGACCCGGCCGGTCAGGGCCGCGGCCTCGGGCCCCTTGCCGCAGACGTCGCCGAGCACCAGGAACGCGCTGCCGTCGTCGTGCGGCTGGACCTCGAAGAAGTCGCCGCCGACGGTGAGGACCCCGCCCGCCGGTTCGTACCAGGTCTCGAACCGGGCGCCGTCGAGCTCCGGCGGGTCGGCCGGGCGCAGCGTCGTCTCCAGGCCGCGGGTCGCCTCTTCCTGCCGGGCGAAGCGCTGCGCGTTGGCCAATGCCGTTCCCGCCGCCACCGCGAACTCGGCCACCGCACGGGACTGCTCGGCGCCGAACCCGGCGTCGCCGCGGCGGCCCAGCAGCAGGGCCCCGGTCACGCCGGCGTTCGCGCTCGGCCCGAGCGAGACGACCGAAACCTCGGCGTGCCCTTCGAACCGGTCGGCGACCACCGACGGCAGGGTGGCGACCTCGGGTGCGGGCACGGGGGCCTGCCGGGGCGGCCCGGTGGCCCCGAACGTCGCCGCCAGCACCGGCGCGGCCTGGGCCGGCACCCGCCGGATCCGGCCGTGGCCCTGCGCGGCGGGCCGCTCGCAGCTCCACCACTCCCACCGGCCGCGGGTGGTCGGCAGCAGCACGAAGACGGTTTCGGCCAGCGCGGACGCGGCCAGCTCGGCGATCACCCGCGCGGTGCCGTGCCGCCCGCGCGCGGCGGCCAGCCGGGGGCCGGCCTCGGCCAGGAAGTCGCCGACGTGCCGCTGCGGGACGTCGGCCGCGGAGACGGTCCAGGCGTGCCAGCCGCCCGGCAGCGCCCGGATGCGGGCGGGACGGCGGTGCCCGGCCACTTCGACGTAGCCGACCCCCGTTTCGGCGGGGGTCCGGGTGGCGGAGCCCCCGGCCTGGGGCGAAGCCCCGGAGGTCACAGTCTCCGTGGCGGCGTACAGCTGCGGTTCGGCGTCCCCGGCCAGGGTGCGCGCCGCGGGGTTCGCCCAGCGGACCACACCCGTGGTGTCCTGCAGGAACACCGCGTCCCGGACGTCTTCGAGGGCCGCCCGCGTGAAGGCGTCGATGCCCGGCGGCCCGGTGTCACCGGTCACCGGCGGCGGGGCCGCCGAGGCCGGGGCCGGACGTGACACCATGCACGGACCTCCTGCCTCCGGACTGCTGTCGTGCGGCTACCGCGTGAGCGGGCGGGCTGGCTCGAAGTGTAGGGCGAAGCATGGCACGCTGGGTCGACGACCATGGCTGGCGCATGCGTGGTGGAGAGGGTCGGCACACATGACAACGGAATCCCAGAGCGAAGCGGCCGCGCTCGAGCGGGTGCTCGCGGCGGTGCGGGATCTCGGGGACGGCAACTTCCGCCGGCGGCTCGTCCCGCACGGCGACGGCATCTCGGCGCAGCTCGCCGTCGCGTTCAACGACATCGCCGAGCGCAACCAGCGGCTGGTCAGCGAGCTGCTGCGGGTCCGCGCGGCCGTCGGGCAGGAAGGCAGGCTCAGCGAGCGGCTCGAAGGCGAGGTCGGGCCCGGGGGCTGGACCACCGCCGTCGACGCCGTCAACGGCCTGGTCGAGGACCTCACCCGGCCGGCGATCGAGCTGGAGCGTGTGCTCGGCGGGGTCGCCGACGGCGACCTGTCCCAGCCGATGACGCTCACCCTCGACGGCCGCCCGCTGCAGGGCGCGTACGCCACGCTCGCGAAGACGGTCAACGGCCTCATCGCGCAGCTGTCGCGCTTCGCCGCCGAAGTGACGAGGCTCTCGCGCGAGATCGCGGGTGAGGGACGTCTCGGTGGCCAGGCGGTCGTCCCGGGCGTGTCGGGCACCTGGCGCGACCTGACCGACTCGGTCAACTTCATGGCCGACAACCTCACCGAGCAGGTCCGCAACATCGCCCAGGTCACCACCGCCGTCGCGCGCGGAGACCTGACCCAGAAGATCAACGTCGACGCCCGCGGCGAGATCCTCGAGCTCAAGAACACCATCAACACGATGGTCGACCAGCTCTCCGCGTTCGCCGACGAGGTCACCCGCGTCTCCCGAGAGGTCGGATCGGACGGCAAGCTCGGCGGACAGGCCCAGGTGCCGGGCGTCGCCGGGACGTGGCGCGACCTGACCGACTCGGTCAACCTGATGGCCGACAACCTCACCGACCAGGTCCGCGGGATTTCGCAGGTGGCGACCGCGGTGGCGAACGGCGACCTGACGAAGAAGATCGAGGTCGACGCCCGCGGCGAGATTCTGCAGCTGAAGAACACGCTGAACACGATGGTCGACCAGCTCTCGGCGTTCGCCGGCGAAGTCACCCGGGTGGCGCGCGAGGTCGGCAGCGAGGGCAAGCTCGGCGGGCAGGCCGAGGTGCCGGGCGCGGCCGGGACGTGGCGCAGCCTGACCGACTCGGTCAACCAGATGGCCGACAACCTCACCGACCAGGTCCGCAACATCTCGCACGTGACCACGGCGGTGGCGAAGGGCGACCTGACGCAGAAGATCACCGTCGACGCGCGCGGCGAGTTCTTCGAGCTCAAGACCACGATGAACACGATGGTGGACCAGCTGTCCGCCTTCGCCGACGAAGTCACCCGGGTGGCGCGTGAGGTCGGCACCGAGGGTCAGCTGGGCGGGCAGGCGCAGGTCCCCGGCGTCGCGGGCACCTGGCGCGACCTGACCGGGTCCGTGAACTTCATGGCCAACAACCTGACCACTCAGGTGCGCAACATCGCCCAGGTCGCGACGGCCGTCGCGCGCGGCGACCTGACCCAGAAGATCGCGGTCGACGCCCGCGGCGAGATCCTCGAACTCAAAACCACGCTCAACACGATGGTGGACCAGCTGTCCGCCTTCGCCGACGAAGTCACTCGCGTGGCCCGCGAAGTCGGCACCGAGGGCAAGCTCGGCGGCCAGGCCACCGTACCCGGCGTCGCGGGGACGTGGAAGGACCTCACCGACAACGTCAACTCGATGGCGAACAACCTGACCGACCAGGTCCGGAACATCGCCACGGTGACGGCGGCGGTCGCGAAGGGCGACCTGACGCAGAAGATCACCGTCGACGCCCGCGGCGAGATCCTCGAACTCAAAACCACGCTCAACACGATGGTCGACCAGCTGTCCGCCTTCGCCGACGAAGTCACCCGCGTGGCCCGCGAAGTCGGCACCGAAGGCATCCTCGGCGGCCAGGCGCGCGTCCGCGGCGTCGCGGGCACGTGGAAGGACCTCACCGACAACGTCAACGTCATGGCCGACAACCTGACCGACCAGGTGCGCAACATCGCCACGGTGGCGAGCGCGGTGGCCAACGGCGACCTGTCGAAGAAGATCCGGATCGAGGCCCAGGGCGAGGTCGCGGCGCTGGCCGAGACGCTGAACGGGATGGTCGAGACGCTGCGCGCGTTCGCCGACGAGGTCACCCGCGTCGCCCGCGAGGTCGGCACCGAGGGCATCCTCGGCGGCCAGGCGCGGGTGCCCGGCGTCGCC
Organism: Amycolatopsis plumensis; assembly: GCF_042652605.1. Classification (NCBI taxonomy): domain Bacteria; kingdom Bacillati; phylum Actinomycetota; class Actinomycetes; order Pseudonocardiales; family Pseudonocardiaceae; genus Amycolatopsis; species Amycolatopsis plumensis. The sequence goes on from NZ_JBHSJY010000001.1 coordinate 311,736, forward strand.
GGGACGTGGAAGGACCTGACCGAGAACGTCAACTTCATGGCGCACAACCTGACCAGCCAGGTGCGCAACATTTCGCAGGTCACCACCGCGGTCGCGAAGGGCGATCTGACCAAGAAGATCGACGTCGACGCCCGCGGCGAGATCCTCGAGCTCAAGACCACGATGAACACGATGGTCGACCAGCTCTCGGCGTTCGCCTCCGAGGTCACGCGCGTGGCGCGCGAAGTCGGCACCGAGGGCAAGCTGGGCGGCCAGGCCGAGGTCGACGGCGTGTCGGGCACCTGGCAGCGGCTCACTGAAAGCGTGAACCGGCTGGCCGGGAACCTGACCACCCAGGTGCGCGCGATCGGCCAGGTCGCGACGGCGGTGACCGCGGGCGACCTGACCCGGCACATCACCGTCGAGGCGAACGGCGAGCTGGCCGACCTCAAGGACAACATCAACCAGATGATCGCGAACCTCAAGGAGACGACGAGGACCAACCGCGAGCAGGACTGGCTGAAGACGAACCTCGCGCAGCTGTCCGGCCGGATGCAGGGCCACCGCGACCTGGCCTCGGTCGCGGCGCTCATCCTGTCCGAGCTGGCCCCGCTGGTCCGTGCCCAGCAGGGCGCGTTCTTCCTGGCCCGCGACGACGACCGCGACGGCACGGTGCTCGAGTGCATCGCCGCGTACGGGCTGGCGCAGTCCCGCGCCGGCCTGCGGTTCACGATGGGCGAGTCGCTGATCGGCCAGGCCGCCGTCGACCAGCGCACGATCCTGGTGCACAACGCGCCGCCGGAGTACGCGCAGATTTCGTCCGGGCTCGGCTCGGCCGCGCCGGTGAACCTGATCGTGCTGCCGGTGCTGTTCCAGGGCGAGGTGCTCGGGGTGCTGGAGCTGGCCTCGGTGAACGAGTTCAGCACGGTCCACCAGGACCTGCTGGAGCAGCTGCGGCACACGATCGGCGTCAACGTGAACACGATCCTGTCGAACTCGCGGACCGAGGCGCTGCTGACGGAGTCCCAGCGGCTCGCGCAGGAGCTGCGCGCGCGGTCCGAGCAGCTGCAGGCCCAGCAGGGCGAGCTGCGGCGGTCCAACACCGAGCTGGCCGAGAAGGCCGCGCTGCTGGCCCAGCAGAACCGCGACATCGAGGTCAAGAACAGCGAGATCGAGCAGGCGCGGCAGGAGCTCGAGGAGCGGGCCGGCCAGCTGACGGTGGCGTCGCAGTACAAGACCGAGTTCATGGCGAACATGTCCCACGAGCTGCGGACGCCGCTGAACAGCGCGTTGATCCTGGCGAAGCTGCTGTCGGAGAACCCGGAAGGGAACCTGACGGAGAAGCAGATCCAGTTCGCGAAGACGATCTACGCGGCCGGCTCGGACCTCCAGCAGCTGATCAACGACATCCTGGACCTGGCGAAGGTCGAAGCGGGCCGGCTGGACATGCAGATGTCCGACATCACGCTCCCGGAGCTGGTGGACTACGTCGAGTCGCTGTGCCGGCCGCTGACCGCGGACAAGGGCCTCGAGTTCGCCGTCCACATCGACCCGCCGGTGCCCGGCAGCGTCCACACCGACGAGCACCGCCTCCAGCAGATCCTGCGCAACCTGCTGTCGAACGCGGCCAAGTTCACCGACGAAGGCAGCGTCCGGCTCCACATCCGCGCGGCCGACCCGGCGGAGGTCGAGCAGGAGTCGTTGCGCAACGCGCCGGGAATCATCGCCTTCGCGGTCGAGGACACCGGGATCGGCATCCCGGAGGAGAAACTGGCGGTCATCTTCGAGGCGTTCCGCCAAGCGGACGGCACGACCAGCCGCAAGTACGGCGGAACCGGCCTCGGGCTGAACATCAGCCAGCAGCTCACCGAGCTGCTCGGGGGCGAGCTTCGGGTGGTCAGCGAACCGGGCGTGGGCTCGACGTTCACCCTGTACCTCCCGGTCGCGGCGGCCAACCTGGTCGACCCGGCCCTGACGGCCCTGTCGTCACCGCGCCTGCCCGCCGTGCCCAGCACGGTCCTGGTGGCGGCCCCGGACGTGACCCCCAAGCGCTTCCACGGCGAAAAAGTCCTCATCGTCGACGACGACCTCCGCAACGTGTTCGCCCTGGCCGCGGTCCTGGAACAAGCCGGCCTGGAAGTGATCTACGCGGAGACGGGTGTCGACGGCATCCGCGCCCTGGAACGCAACGAGGACACCGCGCTGGTCCTGATGGACGTGATGATGCCGGAACTCGACGGCAACGCCACCATCGCGGCAATCCGAGCCGAGGCGGCCAACGCGGACCTGCCGGTGATCGCCGTCACAGCCAAGGCGACGGCCGAGGACCGCGCCCGCACCCTGGCCAGCGGCGCAGATGACTACATCACCAAACCGGTGGACACCGACAAGCTGCTGGACGTGATAGCGGCGTCCCTCGAAGCGGACGCCGCGTCCACGCGTGACATTGCTGGAGCGGGTGACGGGAATCGAACCCGCGTAGCTAGTTTGGAAGACTAGGGCTCTACCATTGAGCTACACCCGCGTGCCCCCGAGGTACCCGGGTGCGAGGCCAGCTTAGCGTGACCCGCTAGGCTGATCACACACCCCCCTGGGGGTGTGCCGGGATGTGGCGCAGCTTGGTAGCGCATCCGCTTTGGGAGCGGAGGGTCGCAGGTTCAAATCCTGTCATCCCGACTGGGCGAGTCGTGTTCGCGGAACGCGCGAACCGTTGTCGGGATGTTGTTGTACCCGGGGGGCCGAGCCCCCCGGACCCCCACGGTGCCTCATCTCACGTTGGCAGCGTGGTTGGTTTGGCGAGGGTGGGGAGCCAGGTCGTCAACGTGTCTGCCAGGGCTTGGGGTTGGTCTTCCGGGGTGTGGTGGCCTGCCTTCTCGGGGCGGCGCACCACCTGCAGGGATGCGTAGTTCGCTGCCATCCAGTTCACCATTGGTGGGGTCAGCATCGTGTCGGCGCCTGGCTCGAATGTCACCAGGAGCTTGGGGACCTCCGGCGAAGACGCCAGCCAGCCGTTGAATGCCTCGAATCGGGCCACCACCTCGGGGGCTCGCCGCCCAATGGCAACGAGCGGGCCCACTGCAGCAGCGGACGGTGGAACGAGGTCGCGTACTCCGGCGGTAGCCCGGACAGGAAGTTGCCGATCAGGGACTCCCCGACGCCCGGGGTTTTGATCGCGCGGAACACCTCCGCTCCCGCCGGCGGGAACTCCTCCCAGGACATCGGCTTCAAGACCGCTTCGGTGAACGCCAACGCCCGGACTCGTGAGGGGTGGCGGGACGCCCAGTCCGCCGCCAGCGCGCCGCCCCAGTCGTGGCCGATCAAGACCACGTCGTCCAGCGACAGATCGTCGAACCACTCGTCCAGGTAGCGGGCGTGGTCCTCGAACGTGTATGCGATGTCCGGTCTCGGGGACTCGCCCATGCCGATCAGGTCCGGGGCCAAGCACCGGCCCGGCACGGACGGCATCACGTTGCGCCACAGGTGCGACGACGTCGGATTGCCGTGCAGGAACACCACGGGCGCTCCCGACCCCGACGCACGGTAAGCCAGCTTTGTCACTTGAACGCCCCCGCGGAACGTGCCGCCCACTCCGCGAACGAGCGCGGCCGGCGGCCCAGGACGCGCGAGACGTCCGGGCTCACCCGCTGTTCCTCAGGCGTCGGCGAGCCGAGGATGTCCAGCGTCGAGTCCGCCACTCCCTGCGGCATGAATTCCAGCAATACCGCGCGCGCCTCTTCGCGCGTCTGTGAGACGAACCGCACCGGTTCCCCCACCGCCTCGCCGATCGCCGCCGCCTGGTCGCGCGGGGACACCGGCGACGGACCCGTCAGGACATACGTCCGTCCCTCGTGCGATGCGGAAAGCAGCGCCGCCGCCGCCACCGCGGCGATGTCCTCCGGGTCGATCACCGGCAGCGCCACATTCCCGAACGGCGCGGCCACCTCGCGTGCGGCCCGTACGCTTTCCGCCCACTGGAACGCGTTCGACGCGAACCCGGCCGGGCGCAGCACTGTCCACTTCAGACCCGACGCCTGCACCGCCTCCTCGAACGCGGCCGGGTGCCTGCCCGTTCCCACCCCCTGCGAGGACAGCAGCACCACCCGCTCGACGCCGGCCTCGCGCGCTCGCTCCAGCACCGGCTCCAACGGCCCCTGAAATCCCGGCGGCGCCAGCAAGAACAGCGCCGACACCCCCGCGAAGTCCAGCGAGGCCAGCTCACCTCGGCGCAGCACGACTCCCGCGGGTGCCTCCGTGATCCGGCGGGACACCGCCGTCACCTCTTCGCCCGCCTCGGCCAGCATCCGTACCAGCGGTGCTCCGACGTTTCCCGTCGCTCCCACAACCATGATCATGGGAAGGACGCTACAACCCTCGGTATAGTAGGTACCTAGAGGAAAGTATTGGCTGGAGGCCCGCAAAGTGACCGAGACCACTCCCGAGCAGGCCTGCCCGATCGCCCCGGTGGTCGACATCGTCTTCAGCCGGTGGACCACACCGATCCTGTGGGCGCTCCACGAGTACGGCCGGCAGCGGTTCGTCGAACTCCAGCGCCGGATCACCACGATCACCCCGAAGGTGCTCACCCAGCGGCTGCGGCAGCTGGAACGGGACGGCCTGATCACCCGGACCTACCACGCCGAGGTGCCGCCACGCGTCGAGTACGAGATCAGCGAACTCGGCCGCAGCCTCGGCCCGCTGTTCGCGTCGCTCTCCGAGTGGTCGGGCAACCTCGGCAAGGTCGAAGCGGCCCGGGAGACCTACGACGCCCGCACCTCCGGGGAGAGGTCCAGGTAGTCGAGGTTCGCCGGGCCGTCGGCCGTCGTCGCCGTCACGCGGACCGTGTGCGAGCCCGACGGCAACGACACGGACCGGGCCACCGTGCTCCACGTCGTCCAGGCGCCGGTCGCCGGGAACGGCACCGCGGCGGCGACCACCGTGCCGTCGACCGAGATGTCCACCGGGCGCGCCGCCGTCGTGCCGTTCGCGTAGCCGAACGTCAGCGCCGAAGCCGGTCCCGTCACCTGCCATTCGACGTAGCTGCCGACGGCGTTGGCGCCGTTCGCGAAGCCCGTCCCGGAGTACCCGGCGTGGTTGGCGTCGATCGTGCCGCCCGCCGAGACGACCGCCGACTCGGCTTCGTAGCGCGTCGGGCCGCCGCCACGGGACACGCGGTAGAGCACCGTCGCGTGCGAGGGCACCGACGCGCTGATCGTGCCGGTCGTCGTCCGGGTGGCCTTGCTCCACAAGTCCTTCAGCGTGTACGAAGACGCGCTGCCGATCCCCGTGGCGGACGCGGTCGTGCTGATCGTCGCCGTCGCGGCCGTTTCGTTGGACAGCGCCACCGCGCGGTCGCCGTTCGCCAGCACCTTGCTGTAGACGACCAGGCCGCCGTCGGCGCGGAGCACGGTCGCCTGCTTGCCCAGCGGATCCTGGTCTAGCGCGATGACGTCGGTGTTCTTGAGGATCGCGAAGTTGTCGTCGGACACCTTGCGCAGGTCGCTGCCGATCAGCAGCGGCGCCGCCATCATCGCCCACAGGCTGAAGTGCGTGCGGTACTCCGCCGCGGTCATTCCGCCGTTGCCGACCTCCAGCATGTCCGGGTCGTTCCAGTGGCCGGGACCGGCGTACTGCGCGAGACCGCGGTTGGCCTGCGCCTTGCCGATCATGCTCGACCACTTGTCGGAGATGTCACCGGTGGTGCGCCACAGGTTCCCGACCGGCGCGGCCCACGTCCACGGCTGGTTCTGGCCCCACTCGCAGATGGAGTACGCGATGGCGCGGCCGGACTTCGCGAGCGCGTCCCGCATCGCCTTGTAGCGCTGCTGCGCGTCGACGCCCTGGTTGTTGCAGTTGTCGTACTTCAGGTAGTCGACACCCCAGGAGGCGAACAGGTTCGCGTCCTGCTGCTCGTGGTTCAGCGCGCCGGGGAAACCGGCCTTGTTGCAGGTCTTCGTGCCGGCGCTGGTGTAGATGCCGAACTTCAGGCCCTTGGCGTGCACGTAGTCAACCAACGCCTTGATACCGCTGGGGAACCGCGCGGGGTCGGGCACCAGATCGCCCGCCGAGTTGCGGGACGGCAGCGCCCAGCAGTCGTCGATGTTGACGTAGGTGTAGCCGGCGTCCTTCAGGCCTCTGCTGACGAAGATGTCCGCGATGCCCTTGATCATCGTCTCGGTGAACTCGGCGCGGCACTGCGTCGAGTTCCAGTTGTTGAAGCCCATCGGTGGCGTGCGCAGCAACCCGTTTTCGAGGGCGAGCGCTTCGGGCGGGCTCACCACGAGACCGCTTGCCGCGATCGCGAACGCGGAGACCGCGGTCGCGACACGTCGGAATGAGGACATGCGTACTCCCGGAGGTGGAGACATCAGAGGTCTGCACCAATTAGTTAAGAGTCCTGCCTAACCGGGAGTCAAGAGATCATGTATCAGATATGAAATCCGGTTTCCGCTGGCCGGGACGTCATTCGGTCACCTGCCGGGCCGTCGCCATCGCGCGCTCGGTCTCCCAGAACGCCCGCACGGACCGGATCAGGCCGTCGTCGCCGACGCGGTAGACGAACACCCCGTCGGTGTCGACGCGGTAGCCGCCCGGGAGGAACGTCGTGATCGTGCCGACGTTGGCCACTTCGTCGCCGCCCGCGTGGGAGTCGCGGATGGTGAACTCGAAGCGCTCGACGTTGGCGATCGTCTTGTCCCAGAACGCGCCGATCCCCTCGCGGCCGTGGTGGCCCTTGCCGTCGGAGTCGAAGAACGACGGGCCGACCGGGTCCTCGACCACCGCGTCCGGGGCGAACAGGGCCAGCCAGCCCTCCTTGTCGCCCGCCGCCACCGCGGTCATCGACGCGAACGCCGCGCGCCGCGCGGGCGGCTGCTCCTGGCCGGTGTCCCAGCTGACCTGCACGCCCATGGGAGTCACTCCTCGAACTTCGCGATGATCTCGGCGCCGAACTTGCGGATCGCTTCGAGCTTCGGCTCGACGGGGGCGTCGAAGCCGACACCGTCGAACACCCACGGCATGGTGATGATGTCCGTGACACCGGCTTCGGCCTGCGCGCGGTAGCCGTCCAGGCCGAACGCGTCGATGCAGACCGCCTGGTACTCGAACGGGTCGTCCGCGCGGCCCCGCTCGGCCAGCAGCTCCTTCAGCCGGGCGATGGTGGAGCGCAGGTCCTCGAGCTTCATCATCGCCGACGACCAGCCGTCGGAGACCCGCGCGGCGCGCTTCAGCGCGACTTCGGTGTGGCCGCCGATGTAGAACGGCACCCGGCTCGGCGGCGCCGGGCTCATCTGGATCTTGTCGAAGTCGTAGAACTCGCCGTGGTACTCGACCATGCCGCCGTCGAGGATCAGCCGCAGCACGTCGATGGCTTCGTCGACGCGCTTGCCGCGCCGCTCGAACGGGACGCCGCAGTACTCGAACTCCTGCGGCAGCCAGCCGACGCCGAGCCCGAGGCCGAACCGGCCGCCGGTGAGCACCGCGGCCGAGCCGACCTGGCGGGCCAGCAGCCGGGTTGCGGGAGCCGAGCTTGAGCACCGACGTGTAGAAGCGGATCCGGCTGGTCACCGCGCCCATCGACGCGGTGGCCACGAGCGGGTCCACCCAGGGCGTCTCCCCGGTCCAGAACCGGCTGCCGTCGGGGGTGTACGGGTAGTCCGTGTCCACCGTCTCGGCGTAGAAGAGCGAGTCGGGCAGGGCGATGGAGGCGAAGCCGGCCTCTTCGGCGGCCCGGGCGAGCTCGCCCAGCTGATCGAGGGGGTTCATCGCGATCGACAGGGTGAACTTCATAGGTGAACTATAACGTGTTCTAGTTTCTTGAGCCAGGCCTCGCGGTGGGCCGGATCACTCGGCGGGAACCCTCCGCGTAGCGTCCGCGTTGTCCGTTTCAAAGGTGACCAGCAGTCACCGAGCCCCGAACTTCTGGGAGTGGTCCATGGGCACCGCGATCTTCCTGATCGTGCTCGTCGTCGTGATCGTCGGTGGCGGCCTCTATTTCTCGCGGCAGCGCGCCGCGGCCCGGCAGCGGGAGCTGGACGACGCCAAGGCCGACGCCCGCCGCCTGGTCGAGCGGCTCGGCGGCCAGGTCCTCAACCTCAACGGCAACGACACCGCCTCCATGCAGGCGATGGCCGACGCGAGCGAGCGCTACAACGCGGCCGGCTCGCAGCTGGAGCAGGCTCGCACGATCGAGCAGGCCCGGCTGGTCAAGGACACCGCCGTCGAGGGTCTCTACTACGTCCGCGCCGCGCGCGTCGCAATGGGCATGGACCCCGGCCCGCAGCTGCCGGAGGAGGCCGAGCGCGAGCGCGCCGGCAAGGTCACCGAGCGTCGCGAGGTCGACGTCGAGGGCCAGCACTACGCCGCCTCCCCCGAGGCCGGCCACGACACGCCGTACTACTACCCCGGCGGCCGCGTCGCGGGCCGTCCGGTGCCGCAAGGCTGGTACAGCGAGCCGTGGTGGAAGCCGGCGCTGGTCGCCGGCGCCTGGGGTCTCGGGTCGATGTTCCTGTTCAGCGCGATGTTCTCCGGCATGAGCGGCATCGCGAGCGCCTCGGCCTGGGAGTCCGGCTACGACGCGGGCCAGCAGGACGCCCTCGAGTCCGGCGACATGGGCGGCGACGGCGCCGGTGACTTCGACGGCGGCGGAGACTGGGGTGGCGACGGCGGCGGCGACTGGGGCGGCGGCGGCTTCGACGGAGGCGGTTTCGACGGAGGCGGCTTTGACAGCGGCGGCTTCGACTTCTGAGGCCCGGCCTCGCTTGCAGTGAATGACTCATTCCTGGCGTCCGACGCCAGGAATGAGTCATTCACTGCGTCAGTTCTGGCAGCGGGGGCACCAGTAGAGGTTGCGGCCCACCAGCTCCGAGTTCGCCACCGGCGTGCCGCAGATCAGGCACGGCTCGCCCGCGCGGCGGTAGACGTACACCTCGCCGCCGTGGCGGTCGACCCGGGCCGCGCGGCCCATCGCCTCCGGCAGGTGCTCCGGCCGGACCGTGTCGATGCGGCCGACGCGGACGCCGTCGCGCATCAACGTCACCAGGTCGGCCCACATGGCGTCCCACAGCGCCCGATCGAGGGAACGTCCCGGCGTCAGGGGCGCGACGCCGTGGCGGAACAGCACCTCGGCGCGGTAGACGTTCCCGACCCCCGCGAGCACCGCCTGGTCCATCAGCAGGGCCGCGATCGACGTCCTGGACCGCGAGATCTTCGCCCAGGCCAGCTCGGGTTTCGCGTCCCGGCGCAGCGGGTCCGGGCCGAGCCGGGCCTTGATCGCGTCGGCCTGCTCCGGGGCCAGCAGCTCGCACTTCGTCGGCCCGCGCAGGTCCGTCCAATGTGTCCGGCCGGCCAGCCGCAGCCGGACCTGGCCGACCGGCTCGGGCGCGGGCAGCGGCGACTCGCCGAACGTGCCGTAGAGGCCCAGGTGGATGTGCACGATCCCGTGCGGGCCGTAGTCGTGGAAGAGGTGCTTGCCGTGCGCCTCGGCGCCGGCGAACACCTGACCGTCCAAACGGGACGCTTCGGCGGCGAACCGGCCCTGCGGGCTGCTCACCGCGACCGGAGCGCCGGCGAACCGGCGCTTGTGCAGCCGCGCGAGCCGGTGGAGCGTGTGCCCTTCGGGCATCAGGCCTCCGGCAACGCCGGCGGGGTCCCGGTGCGCTCGTAGTCGAGCAGCTGCTGGACGCGGCGGGCGTGCCGCTCCTCCGGCGAGACCTCGGTCGCCAGGAACGCCTCGACGATCTCGACGGCTTCCTCGGCGGTGTGCATCCGGGCGCCGACGCCGATCAGCTGGGCGTGGTTGTGCTCCCGGCACAGCTTCGCGGTCTCGACGCTCCAGGCCAGGCCGGCGCGGGCGCCGGGGACCTTGTTGGCGGCGATCTGCTCGCCGTTGCCCGAGCCGCCGACGACGATGCCGCGGCTGCCCTCGTCGGCCACCACCCGCAACGCCGTCTCGACGCAGAACGCCGGGTAGTCGTCGTCCGCGTCGTAGACGTGCGGACCGATGTCGGTGACCTCGTGGCCCTGCTTCTCCAGGTGAGCCACCAGGTGGTTCTTCAGCTCGAAACCGGCATGGTCGGATCCCAAGTAGACACGCACGCCTGCGAGTCTGCCACCAGGGCCGATCTCGGGCATGCTCCGGGGGTGGGGATCTGGGAGCAGACCGGCAGCGACGTGCGGCTCGACTGGGGTGCCGAAGGGGTCGCCGCCCTCGGCCGCGAATGCGCGGTGCTGGTGGTCGTCGACGTGCTCTCCTTCAGCACCACCACGGATCTCGTGGTCGCCCGCGGCGGCCGGGTGCTGCCGGTCCGGTGGCGCGACGAGCGCGGGGTGGCCCAGGCCCGCGCGGCCGGGGCGGTCATCGCCGGCGAGGGCCGCTTCACCCTGCGGCCGTCGTCTGTGACGGACATCCCTCCCGGGACCCTGCTCGCGCTCCCGTCACCCAACGGCGCGACGCTGTGCGACGCGGCCGCGGCGACCGGCGCGCACGTGCTGGCGGGCTGCCTGCGCAACGCCTCCGCCGTCGCCGCGAAGGCCGTCTCGCTGGGTGGCCCGGTCGGGCTGATCGCGGCCGGGGAACGCTGGGGGGTGAACATTTTCGGCCACGGCGAAACGTTCGGACCGCTGCGGCCCTGCGTGGAGGATCAAGTGGGCGCCGGAGCGATCGCGGCCGCGCTGGCCGGACACGGGCTCTCGCTGTCCGCCGAAGCCGCGCTCGCCGCGCGGTCCGCCGACGTCACAGCCCTGGCAAGCTGCGTTTCGGGGCGCGAGCTGAGCGAAGCCGGCCACGGCGGCGACGTCGCGCTGGCCGCCCGACTCGACGTGAGCGACACCGCTCCCGTCTTGACCGAAGGAGTACTGGCATGACCGGCCGCTGGATCGAGGTCGCCGAGGGCGTCCACGCCCGCCGCTACGAGGAGCTGGACCTGACCGTCGGGCTGGTGGTGGGCGCCGAGCGCTGCCTGGTGGTCGACACCCGCGGCGACGTCGAGCAGGGCGCCGAGCTGGCCGCCGCCGTCCGCGAGATCACGCCGCTGCCGTGGGCCGTCGTCTACACGCACGCGCACTTCGACCACGCCTGGGGCACCGAGGCGTTCCTGCCCTGCGAGGTCTGGGCGCACGAGCGATGCGCGGCCGAGCTGAGCGGGGACCTCGAGGCCACCCGCGCGAAGTGGGTGTCGTACTACCGCGAACAGGGCAAACCGGAGATCGCCGAGGCGATTTCCCGCACCGGCATCGCGGCGCCCGACCACACGTTCACCGGCCGCGTCGAGCTGGACCTCGGCGGCCGCACGGCGGTCCTGCTGCACCCCGGACCGGCGCACACCGGCCACGACGTCGTCGTGCACGTCCCGGACGCGGCGGTCGTCTTCGCCGGGGACGTCGTCGAGAACGCCGAGGCCGGGTTCAGCGAGTTCTCGTTCAGCGACGAGACCGACCTGACCGCCTGGCCGGACGCGTTCGACGCGATCCTCGCGCTGGAACCCCGCGTCGTCGTGCCCGGCCACGGCGACCCGGTCGACGCGGAGTTCGTCCGCTACCACCGCGACGGCCTCCACGAGCTGATCTCGCTGAAGGCGGGGGTGGGCCGCGGCGAGACGACCGAGGTGGCCGCCGTCGCCGCGTCCCGCTACCCCAGCGACGTCACCCTGGCCGCCCTCGCCACCCCCTGAAGCGGCACTTTCGTAGGGAAAGTGACGCGTCAGTCGAAGTTCAGGTCGCCGGTCCGGGTGCGCTTGAGCTCGAAGAAGTCCGGGTAGCTCGCCAGCGCCACCGCGCCGTCGAACACCTTCAGGGCGTCTTCGCCACGCGGGATCGAGGTCAGGACCGGCCCGAAGAACGCCACGCCGTCGATGTGGATGGTCGGGGTGCCGACGTCCTGGCCGACCGGGTCCATGCCCTCGTGGTGGCTCTTCTTCAGCGCCTCGTCGTACTCGGTCGAGTGGGCGGCGTCGGCCAGCTCGGCCGGCGCGCCGATCGCGGCCAGGGCCTCCTTGATGACCGTGTCGTAGTCCTTGTTGCCCTGGTTGTGGAAGCGGGTGCCGAACTCGGTGTAGTACTCGCGCAGCATTTCCTCGCCCTTGGCCTGCGACAGCGCCACGGCCACGCGCGCACCGGGCCCCAGCCCTTCGCCAAGAGCTCCTTGTACTGCTCGGGCAGCTCGTCCCGGCCCTCGTTCAGCACCGACAGGCTCATGATCCGGAAGCGCAGGTCCAGGGTGCGGTGCTTCTCCACCTCCAGGATCCAGCGGGAGGTGATCCACGCGAACGGGCAGATCGGGTCGAAGTAGAAATCGACCTTCGTGGGCTGCTCGGCAGCGGTCATGCGGGCACTCCTGAGTCATGTCTCGATGTGGGCGGACCCCCACACGAGGAGCCCAACACCGGGAAACGCGGGGTTGTTCCCTTATCGCCCGCCACCCCGTCCCCATGATTGGATGCGGGGAGTTGAAAACCGATACCAACGACCAGAGGTGCCTGTGCCCGCCCCCAACCTGACCCGTGATCAAGCCAAGCTGCGCGCGGATCTGCTCGACGTCACCGGTTACGACATCGAGCTCGATCTGACCGACGGCCACGGCGGACCCGGGGAGAAGACCTTCGCGTCGACGACGACCGTCCGGTTCTCCAGCGCCCGGGCCGGCGAATCGACGTGGGTCGACATCGTCGCCGACCGCGTGCACTCGGCCACCTTGAACGGCGCGGACGTCGACGTCAGCGCGTACGTCGAGGACAAGGGCATCACGCTGACCGGGCTGGCCGAGGCCAACGAGCTCACGGTGTCCGCCGACTGCCGGTACATGAACACCGGCGAGGGCCTGCACCGGTTCGTCGACCCGGTCGACGACGGCGTCTACCTGTACACGCAGTTCGAGACGGCGGACGCCAAGCGCATGTTCGCCTGCTTCGACCAGCCCGACCTGAAGTCGGTCTACCGGCTCACGGTGGTCGCGCCGAAGGACTGGAAGGTCGTCTCCAACGCGATCGTGGAGTCTGCCGAAGAGACGCCGGAAGGCGCCGTCCGGACGGTGTTCAAGGAGTCCGAGCGGATCTCGACGTACCTGGTCGCGCTGGTCGCCGGCCCGTACGCCGAATGGCGTGACGAGTACACCGACGACCACAAGACCATCCCGCTCGGCATCTACTGCCGCGCGTCGCTGGCCGAGCACATGGACGCCGATCGCCTCTTCACCGAGACGAAGCAGGGCTTCGGCTTCTACCACGAGAAGTTCGGCACGCCGTACCCGTTCTCCAAGTACGACCAGCTGTTCGTGCCGGAGTTCAACGCGGGCGCGATGGAGAACGCCGGCGCGGTGACGTTCCTGGAGGACTACGTCTTCCGCAGCCGCGTCACCCACTACGCCTACGAGCGGCGCGCCGAGACGCTGCTGCACGAGATGGCGCACATGTGGTTCGGCGACCTGGTCACCATGCGCTGGTGGGACGACCTGTGGCTGAACGAGTCGTTCGCGACCTTCGCGAGCGTCCTGGCCCAGGCCGAGGCGACCGAGTACAAGAACGCGTGGACCAGCTTCGCGAACATCGAGAAGTCGTGGGCCTACCGCCAGGACCAGCTGCCTTCGACGCACCCGATCGCGGCCGACATCGTCGACCTGCACGCGGTCGAGGTCAACTTCGACGGCATCACCTACGCCAAGGGCGCGAGCGTGCTCAAGCAGCTCGTCGCCTATGTCGGGCTCGACCACTTCCTCGACGGCCTGAAGGTGTACTTCGGCAAGCACGCCTGGGGCAACGCCACCCTGGCGGACCTGCTGGGCGCGCTGGAGGAGGCGTCCGACCGCGACCTGTCGTGGTGGAGCGCGCAGTGGCTGGAGACCACCGGCCTGAACTCGCTCAGCCCGCGCTACGAGGTCGGCGCGGACGGCAAGTTCACGTCGTTCGCCGTCGTCCAGTCCGGCGCGAAGCCGGGCGCCGGTGAGCTGCGCACGCACCGCGTCGCCGTCGGGGTCTACGACGAGGACGGCTCGGGCAAGATCGTCCGGACCCAGCGCGTCGAGCTGGACGTCGACGGCGAGCGCACCGAGGTGCCGGACCTGGTCGGCCTGCCCGCGGGCAAGCTCGTGCTGGTCAACGACGACGACCTGACGTACTGCACTATGCGCCTAGACCCGGCGTCGCTCACGACGTTGATCGACCGCATCGCCGACATCACCGAGCCGCTCCCGCGCACGCTCTGCTGGTCGGCGGCGTGGGAGATGACCCGCGAAGCCGAGCTGAAGGCGCGAGACTTCGTCACGCTGGTGCAGCGCGGCATCCACACGGAGACCGAGGTCGGCGTGGTCCAGCGCCTGCTGCTGCAGGCCCAGACGGCGCTGAACTCGTACGCGGAGCAGGACTGGGCGGCCTCGACGGGCTGGCCGGCGTTCACCGCGCGGCTGCTGGAGCTGGTCCGGGAGGCGGAGCCGGGTTCGGACCACCAGCTGGCGTTCGTGAACTCCCTGGCGGGCTCGGTGCTCGACGACGCCACCTTGTCGGTGCTGTCCGGCTGGCTGGACGAGTCGGCGCCGCTCCCGGGGCTCACGGTCGACACGGACCTCCGCTGGCGCCTGTTGCACGCCCTGGTGGCCCACGGCAAGGCGGCCGCAACGGAGATCGACGCGGAGCTGGCCCGCGACAACACGGCCACGGGCCGCCGCCAGGCAGAGCGCGCGCGAGCGTTGCGCCCGACGGCGGAGGCCAAGGCGGACGCGTGGCAGCGTGCGGTGTACGACGACGAGCTGCCGAACGCGGTCAGCGACTCGCTGATCTCGGGCTTCTCGCACCCCGGCCAGAAGGCCCTGCTGGGGTCGTACGTGGCTCGCTACTTCGAGGTCATCGACGAGGTCTGGCAGCGCCGCTCGAGCGAGCGGGCCCAGCCGATCGCCATCGGCCTGTACCCGTCCTGGGCGGTGGGCTCGGAGACGGTGACGGCCTCGGACGAGTGGCTGAAGGGCGACCACCCCCAGGCGCTCCGCCGGCTGGTGTCGGAGGGCCGGGCAGGAATCGTGCGCGCGCTGGCGGCGCGGGACTTCGACGCACAGGCTTGACCCGCTCGTGAGTGGTAAGGCGGGTTCTAACCCGCCTTACCACTCACGACCGGCCAGGCGAACGCAGGCCGGGTTCGCGACACCGGCTTCCCCGGCCCGGTCCGCCACCGCAGGGTCCCGCCTTCGCCGACCGGGTCCGCGACACCGGCCTCCCGGCCCGGCACGGCACGGCACGGCACCGCCCTCGGCCACACCCCCCTGCCGAACCGATACGCAGCCGCATCAGCGGCCGTCAGGCCGTGTCAAGGCACGCTTTCCCGCCTTGACACGGCCTGACGGCCGTTGAACAATCCGGCGTTCGGGTCGGCGGGAACACCCCGGCAGAGCAAACCCCGGCAGGGCAAAATCCGGCAGCGCAAAATCCGGCAGGGCCACCCAACCCCTTGTTAACCTGATCGAGCGGGTGCAGCGTCGGAACGCCCGCCGGCTAACGGTCCATGGCGCACTCCACGAGAAGAGAGCCGCCGTGATCACCTTTGCCGGAATGAGCCTCCCGGTCACCAGTCTCGACCGATCCATCCCCTTCTACACCGCACTAGGCTTCACCCTCGAGGTCCACACAGACCGCTTCGCACTCCTGCGCCTGAACCGAGGCACCCTCGGGCTGCTGGAACTGGGTACGGTCGTCGAGCAGGAGGACGACCAAGTCCAGCGGTTGCGGAAGTTCGTCCAGGTCGAGCTGCTGGCCGACGACCTCGACGACCTCTACGCAGATCTCATCGCGCGAGGTGTCCGCGTGCCGGGCCCGCCGCGCGATCGCGGCTTCGAGCGGCAGCTGCAGCTGCGGGATCCGGACGGGTTCACCGTCGAGTTCGCCGACCGAAGCCCGCGCTGACGCCGAACGCGAAACGGCCCCGCACCCAAGGGTGCGGGGCCGCAATGCCAACGCGTCAGCGAGGCGCCGGACCAGCCTGGTCCGACAGCATCCGCAGCGCGTTCACCAAACCGTTGACCAGCCCGCGAACCAGGTCGCCCTCCTTGAAGGACGCCACCATGCTCGCCACCGCCAGCTTTGCTCCCCGGTCCGGCAGGCGCAGGTGCGCCACCTTGCCCGTGACGATCTCGATCTTCCGCTCACCCGGCGAGACCGCGATCAGCACCGAGTTCGCCGGGTCCGCCGTCGTCGCGTGCAGGTTCTCCGCCGTCTCCCGGCTCTCCGCCCCGAGCTCGCCGAGGTACAGGCTGAAGTCCAAGCCGGTCTCCCGCGAAGCGAACGTCAGCGCTTCGTCGAGGCGGGCCAGCTGGCGGGTATTGAACGGCCCGGCGGGCGCCGCCGGCTCGTACATCTTGGCCGCGGACACGCGTCCGGTTGCCGTCAGCGCCTCGCCGTAGCCCAGTTCGGACTCGTCGACGCGCTTGGTCAGCTCACCAGTTGCCACGAGCGCCTCCCGCCGCGGTCGGGGCGCCCTCGGGCGCCGCATTCTCAATGCCGGCGTGCCGGTGTCCCGCACCCTCGGGGTTGGCGCTCCACCACATGGCCGGGTACTCCCAGGCCTGGCCGGACCGGTGCCGCGGGGCACCGCCGGACCTGCGCCGGAGCGTCAGCAGCCCGGCGAGGCCGTAGATGGCCAGCGGGATCACGGCGAAGACCACGATCGTCTCGACAACGTTCACGGCGCTGAGCGTATCGGATGACCTCCGCGCCCACCGCGCGCGGCGCATTCGACCGTTCGTCGTAAGCCGAGTGCCGTCGGCCGCTTGGCTCGCGGCGACTGGAACGTTGGGGCGAAGACCGTCGGGCCGAAAGGTTGCAACTCAACGTACAGGCGGCCGCACCCGCCGCTGTCGTCTTGTCGGGGCCTTGAAATCCTCGTAGCTTTTTCACCTGTACGGGCCTTGCGCCCCGCTCGTCAGCCCCAGCAGGTAACGCACCGGTCCCAGGAGGCCTTGCCATGAACAGCGTCCAGACGTCCGCACAGGCGATCACCGAGACCTCTTCGTCACTGAGCGAGATCGAATTCGTGCCCGGAACGCGTGTGACGGCGGGCACAAGGGTTACCCGGGGTACACGCGTCACTCGCGGTACACGGGTCACCGCGCAAACGCCCGGCACCCGGGTGACGGCGGGCACGCGAGTCACCCGAGGGACCCGGGTCACCCGCGGCACTCGGGTCACGATGGGCACGCGTGTGACGGCCGGCACGCGAGTCACCTGCGGCACCCGCGTCACGCGAGGCACCCGGGTCACCCGCGGCACGCGCGTCACCATGGGCACCCGCGTCACCTGCCAGAGCGACTTCGCGCTCGCTGCCTGACCCGTACTCCAGGGCCGCGCGTACTACCTGAGCACATCGCGCAAGCACCCGGCTCGCCCCGGCCGCCGCACAGGCAGCCGGGGCGCCGGCTTGTCAGGGGGCTCCGCCCCCGGTGAAATCTAGGCGGCGGAGCCGAGATACGGCCGCCAGAGCGGATCGGCCTCCTTGGAGTGCGCGAGCAGCCGCCAGTGCGGGCCGTGGGGCGCCCGTGGGACGATCCGCAGCCGCCAGCCGATCTCCGAGAGCAGCCGGTCCGCCTTGCGGTGGTTGCACTTGGCGCAGCACGCGACGCAGTTGGTCCAGCTGTGGGGCCCGCCCCGGCTGCGCGGGACGACGTGGTCGATCGTCTCGGCCCGCCCTCCGCAGTAGGCGCAGCGGTACCGGTCGCGGTGCATCAACCCCGCGCGGGTCAGCGGCACCTGCGCGCGATACGGTACGCGCACGTACGTGCTGAGGCGGATCACCGAGGGCACCGGCAGCGAAACCTTCGCCGAATGCAGCTCGATCCCGCCGGGGTCACCGTGGACCACTTCGGCCTTGCCGCACATCACGAGCACGACAGCGCGCCGCAGCGGCAACGCCGTCAGCGGCTCGAACGTGGCGTTGAGCAGGAGCACCCGGCGCCGGCCCCAGGCCGGGGCGGCCGGATCCCGGCCTCTACTACGCTGTCCGGGCGGGCGGGTCACTCCCCCTGGGCGGGTCCCCGGCCCGGCCGGGAAGGCTCCGCCGGATGCGGAACCCCCCGGATAGGCACGCAGAACCACCTCTGGCGCCTCGTCGGCCGTGGCTTGGCCGGAGACGCCGCGGGGGCTGGGTTGTCGGTCTGGCACTCGACCACCTCCAGGGGCGTAGGCATAGTCGACCACAGAACAGGCCCCCAGCGCACGTGTGTTACAAGACGTGTCACATCCGCGCGACCCAACATCCACTTGCCGTTGGGGCGGCCGACCCGATCGGAAGGATGAACAAAACCCCGTGCTCCCCGTGCTCACCTCCGCCAAGACGCCGTGCATCGACGACTTGAGCACCTTCTGCCACCAGGTGTTCCAGGTCACGGGCAATGAGTGGCTGGCGGGTTCGGCGAACTGGCTGATCACCAAGCCGATCAAGATCCTCATGATCATCGTGATCGCGTTCCTGGTCCGCCTGCTGGTCAGAAGGCTGATCAACCGCGTCACGACCCTGCCGAAATCGGGCGGCAAGCTCCCGTCGATGCTGCGCCCGCTGCGCGAGCGCGCCCCGGAGGTGCTCGGCTCCGCCATCATCGAACGGCGCCGCCAGCGCGCGATGACCATCGGCTCGGTGCTGAAGTCGATGGCGACGTTCCTGATCTACGGTCTGGCCTTCATCCTCGTGCTGGGCGAACTCGGCCTCGACCTGGGCCCGATCATCGCGTCGGCCGGCATCATCGGCGTCGCGATCGGGTTCGGCGCGCAGAACCTGGTCAAGGACTTCCTGTCCGGGATCTTCATGATGGTCGAGGACCAGTACGGCGTCGGTGACGTCGTGGACGTCGGCGAAGCGTCCGGCACGGTGGAGTCGGTCGGCTTGCGGATCACGACCCTGCGTGACGTCAAGGGCACGGTCTGGTACGTCCGCAACGGCGAGGTGCTGCGCGTCGGCAACTCCAGCCAGGGCTTCGCGGTGGCGGTCGTCGACGTACCCCTCGGCTACACCGCCGACGTCGAACGCGCGACGACGGTGCTCGCGGCCGCGGCGTCCGCGGCCACCGAAGGCGACGCGCTGAAGGACAACGTCCTCGAGCCGCCGGAGATGCTGGGTGTGGAAGCCGTCACACCGGAGGGGCTCTCCCTGCGCCTGACCGTCAAGGTGCGGCCGGGCAAGCAGTGGGCGGTGCAGCGGGCGCTGCGTGCCCAGCTGCTGGCGGCCCTGGAGGAGGCCGGCTTCGAGCCGCCGCTCGGCCGGCTGTTCCCGCCCGCGGCCCGGCGGCCGGGAAGTAGCGGACGCGGACGCCATTACGCTGGGGAGCGGGTTCACGACGAACCGGTACCGAGCGGACCGGGCGTCGGGAACCCGCACCCCAAGGGCAAAATGGAAGGCGTGTCTGCAGTGAGCGAACCGGCGAACCTCTACGAAGCGATCGGCGGCGAACCGACGTTCCGCCGGATCGTCGGGCGGTTCTACGAGGAGGTCGCGCGCGACGAGATCCTCCGCCCCTTGTACCCCGAAGAGGACCTCGGGCCCGCCGAAGAGCGGTTCCGGCTGTTCCTCATCCAGTACTGGGGCGGCCCGCACACCTACTCCGACCAGCGCGGGCACCCGCGGTTGCGGATGCGGCACGCGCCGTTCAAGATCGGGCCGCTCGAGCGGGACGCGTGGCTGCGGTGCATCCGGATCGCCGTCGACGAAGAGAACCTGGAAGAGCCGTACCGCGGGCAGCTCTGGGCCTACCTGGAGATGGCTGCGCACAGCATGATGAACAGCTTCGTATGAGAGAGCCAGCCTGGTGGCGCGATGCCGTCTTCTACCAGGTCTACCTGCGCTCGTTCGCCGATTCGGACGGTGACGGCGTCGGAGACCTGGAAGGCATCCACTCCCGGCTCGGTTACCTGGAGCTGCTGGGCGTCGACGCGCTGTGGCTGACGCCGTTCTACCGCTCCCCCATGGCCGACCACGGCTACGACATCGCCGACCCGCGCGACGTCGACCCGATGTTCGGCACCCTCGGCGACTTCGACGTGCTGCTGACCGAGGCGCACAAGCGGAACATCAAGGTCACCGTCGACGTGGTCCCCAACCACACCAGCAACCAGCACGCCTGGTTCAAGTCGGCGATGGCGGCGGCGCCGGGCAGCCCGGAACGCGACCGCTACATCTTCCGCGACGGCGTCGGACCCAAGGGCGAAGACCCGCCGAACAACTGGATCAGCGCCTTCGGCGGCCCGGCGTGGACGCGGGTGCCGGACGGCCAGTGGTACCTGCACCTGTTCGCGCCGCAGCAGCCGGACCTGAACTGGGCCAACCCGGAGGTCGCCGCCGACCTCGAGCGCACCCTGCGGTTCTGGCTCGAACGCGGTGTCGACGGCTTCCGCATCGACGTCGCGCACGGCATGGCCAAGCCGCCGAACCTGCCGGACATGGACCCGCGCGCGGACCCGCTGGGGCCGAGCCACTACTACGACCCGCGGTGGGACCACGACAGCGTCCACGAGATCCACCAGATGATCCGCAAGGTGCTCGACGAGTTCCCGGACGCGATGGCGGTCGGCGAGGTCTGGGTGACCGACGAGGAGCGCCTGTCCCGCTACCTGCGGCCTGACGAGCTGCACCTGGCGTTCAACTTCCGGCTGGTGCTGACCCACTTCGACGCCGACGCCATGCGCACGGCCATCGAGCGTTCCCTGGCCGTCCCGGCCCGCACGGGCGCGCCGGCGACCTGGACGCTGGGCAACCACGACGTCTGGCGGCAGGTCAGCCGCTACGGGGGCGGCGCTTCCGGGGTACGCCGGGCGCGGGCGATGGCCCTGGTCGAGCTGGCGCTGCCGGGCGCGGTTTACCTGTACAACGGCGAGGAACTGGGGCTGGCGAACGTTTCGCTGTCGCCTTCGGACATGGCCGATCCGCGGGCCAAGACCAGCGGGGCGGAGTTCGGGCGGGACGTGGCGCGGGTACCGCTGCCGTGGGAGGGCGACCTGCCGCCGTTCGGGTTTTCGCGGAACCCGCGTACCTGGCTGCCGATGCCGGCTTCGTGGGCTGGGTTGACGGTGGAGAAGCAGATCGAGGACGCGGACTCGACGCTGTCGCTGTACCGCGCCGCGATCGAGCTCCGGAAGACGCATCCGGCGTTCAGCGGCGACGAGCTGGAGTGGTACGGGGCTCCGGCCGGGTGCTTCGCCTTCCGGCGGCGTGGGGGTGGGCTGGTGTGCGCGTTGAACACGTCGGCGTCGCCGATTGCGCTGCCGCCGGGTGAGGTGCTGTTGTCGAGCAGTCCGCTGGTGGAGGGGAAGCTGCCCGCGGACTCCGCCGCCTGGCTGGTCTGAGGCGGGCTGCTCACTCCACCGAGAACCACGCCGCGGCCTCGGCGGGTGTGGTCCCCTGGGCGCGGCCGGGAACGTCGTGGACGGCAGCCACCCCCTCGGAGCGCAGCTGCTCGGCGGTGGCGTGCCGGGCCATGACCGCGGCGTAGGCGTGCACATCCGCCGAGGTGGTGTCGGGGCGGCCCCGCTCCGCGTTCTGCCGGAGGAGGCCGGCGACGTCCGGGTCGAAGCGCAGCGCCGTCACCGGGGCGTCGAAGCGCCGGGCGATCGCCATGAGCCGGGCGCGCGCCTCGGGAGTGACGTTCGTCGACTCGGCAATCGCGCACCGCCCGGCAGCAAGCCGGGCGACGATCCGACGGTCGCGTTCTTCGAAGACCCGGGCGTCCGCCGCGTCGGAGACGGGTGCGGTGCCGAAGAGCCCGGCCCGGATCCGGTCGCTGGAGATTACGGCTCCCTCGTCGACCTGACCACGCGCGATCAGCGCCCGGACGAAGCTCGTCTTACCCGAGGCCGGTGCGCCGACCAGCACCACGAGTCCCCTGGGCACCCGGATCAGCCAGGTGCGGCTCGGCGAAGTTTCCGTCACCCGGGCCATCCTGCCGGAACCACCGGCGCCCACCGACCTGGTCCCTGCACCCGAGCCGTCGTCGTGGGCGCCACCTGGCGGCTCGCGCGCGAGGTTGTACACACCGCAGTGAAGATGTGGACAAGCGGACTGTCGGGCGCGGCTGGCTGGCGAGTTTCGTCGTACCCCGCCGATACGCTGGAAGCGGGGGCAGCCCCCAGGGAGGGCGGGCCGTGCCTGGGGCTGCGATCGGCGGCCGGCCAGCACCGGCGGCCGCCGTGAGGACTTCGTCGGAACAGCAGCGCATGCCGCCGCCCTTCTAGCTCTGGTCGCCTGAGCCGTCGTCGAAGGCGCCGCTCGCCAGCCACGCCACCAGCGCCGCGGCCTGGAGGTAGGGCGCCGCCTGGGCGGCCGCCCGGCCCGCCGCACGCGTGCGGCCCCACCTCTCAGGTCTTTCGGCGCGCTCCGGCGCCGGCTCACCCGCCGGACGATCCGTGCGCCACGGTGTCTCCTCGGCGCGCACACCGTCGAGGAAGTCCGCGGTCGGGTCTTCGTCCCGGGTCATGCCTCCAGCGTGCCACCGCCCGGTGAGGGACGGTGGCCGCCGTAAGGACTTCGTCAGAACAGCAGCGGCAGCAGCGCGTGGCGGCGCCGCACGATCGCGCCGTAGCGCGCGTCCAGCCGCAGCCACGAGTCCGTGGCCGTCACGCGGACGACGTCACCTTCCACGTCCGAGTCCACGAACCCCATGCCGGACATCGCGAACAGGCAGCGCATCTGCACCTTGACCTCGACGGACTCCCCCGTCACCGTCAGTACCGCCTGGTCCATCAGGGACGCCGGCGGCGTGCCGTGCGGGCCCACGTTGTCCCTGGCCAGGGTCACGCCGCGGTCCGCCAGCTCCGACACCACCCGGGCCGGGAGCTCGTCGACCAGCGGCCAGCGCCCGGACGGCGGCAGCTCGCCGTGCCACAGCAGGTCGCGGGCCGGGCCCGGGTCCATCCGGGGGCCGCCCGCCACCGTCAGCGCCGCGAGCAGCTCGTTGCCGGACACCGTGACGTCGCCGGGCGTCACGTCTCCGGCCACCGCGCGGGTGGCCAGGCACTCGAACGGCGTCGCCGTCCAGGCCTCGACCACGCCGTCGCCGCGCTGCCGCAGCCGGACGGCCGTCTGGCCGTCCAGCCGGACCGCGCGGGCGACGAACGCCCCGAGGGTCTCCCGGTCGGCCGCGTCCGGCACGAACAACTCAGGCATCCGCGAACCCCTGCTTCAGAAACTCCGACTCGGCCGGGGTGAGCCTACGCGGCCGCAGCGCGACCGTGTCGTACGGCGCCAGCACCGTCTCCGCGGTCACCGCCACCGGGTCCTCCGCGGAGGGTCCGCCGCGGACGCGGTAGGCCAGCGTGAAGCTCGCCGCGCGCAGCTCGGTCAGGTCGATCTCGACGCGCAGCTGCTGCCCGGACACCACGATCGGTGCCTTGTAGGCCACTTCGAGGCGCACCACGACGATGCCCTTCGGCAGCTGGTCCAGCCCGGCCTCGACGGCTCCTTCGAACAGCAGCGGGATGCGGGCCTCTTCGAGCAGCGTCACCATTTTCGCGTGGTTGATGTGGCCGTAGACGTCCATGTCCGTCCAACGCGGACGAACGTGCGATACGTAGGTCACCGAACCGTGCTCCGGATCTGGCGGGCCGCCACCGACAGCGTCGCCAGGTCGAGCCGGCCGGACTTGGTGATCTCGTCGAGCGCGACGCGCGCCCGCTGCAGCCGGGACGCGTTCGTCTTCTCCCACTGCGCGATCTTGGCGTCGCCGGACGAGCCGGGATCGCTGTGCCGCAACGCGTCCAGCGTGATCGCCCGCAGCGAGCCGTAGACGTCGTCGCGCAGCGAAAGCCGGGCGAGGGCGTGCCAGCGGTTGCCGCGTTCGAGCTTGCTGATCTCGGTGAGCATCGAGTCGATGTCCAGGTGCGCCGACAGCGCATAGTACAGCTCCGCCGTCTCGGCCGGGCTGTGCACGGCGTCCACGCCGATCTGCTGCTCGGCGAGCTCGGCCACCTCGGTGACGTCGAGCAGGCCGTAGGTGTGCAGCAGCAGCGACACCCGGCGGGCCAGCCCCTCGGGCACGTTCGCGGCCATCAGTTCGTCGATGTGCTTCTGCACCGACTCCGCTTCGCGGCCGCGCAGCAGGTCGCCGATCTTCGGGACGAGCTTGCCGAGCACCCGGCCGAAGCGCTTGATCTCCGACAGCGGGGCCAGCGGCTGCGGCCGGTTGGTGAGGAACCAGCGCGCCGCCCGGTCGAGCAGCCGCCGCGTCTCCAGCACCATCGCGTCGGCGACGTCAGTGTGCACGACGTTGTCGAGCGCGTCGATTTCCTGCCACAGCGCGGGGAGGTCGAACACCTGCGTCACCACGGCGTACGCGCGCACCGCGTCCGTGGCCGTCGCGTTCATCTCCTCCATCAGCCGGTAGACGAACGAGATGCCGCCGCCGTCGACCACTTCGTTGGCGATCAGCGTGGTGATGATCTGCCGGCGCAGCGGGTGTTCGCCGATCGCGGGGCCGAACCGCTCGCGCAGCGGCTTCGGGAAGTACTCGGGCAGCCGCGCGGCGAACACCTTCGAGTCGGGCAGGTCGCTGGCCAGCAGCTGGTCCTTCAGCTCCAGCTTGACGTGCGCGAGCAGCGTCGCCAGCTCCGGCGAGGTGAGGCCCTTGCCCGCCTTCTCCAGCTCCCGGAACTCCGAGTTGCTCGGCAGCGCCTCGAGCTTGCGGTCGAACGCACCCGCCGACACCAGCGCCTGGACCTGGCGCGCGTGCACCGACAGCATCGGCGCGGCGTGCGCCCGGCTGACGCCGAGCACGGCGTTCTGCCGGTAGTTGTCCTTGAGGACCAGTGCGCCGACCTCGTCGGTCATCTCTTCCAGCAGCTCGTTGCGCTGCTCGCGCTCCAGCTTGCCGGTCTGCACGAGGTGGTCGAGCAGGATCTTGATGTTGACCTCGTGGTCGGAGCAGTCGACGCCGGCCGAGTTGTCGAGCGCGTCGGTGTTGATCTTGCCGCCGTTGCGCGCGAACTCGATCCGGCCCAGCTGGGTGAGACCCAGGTTGCCGCCTTCACCGAACACCTTGACCCGCAGCTGCTTGCCGTCGACGCGGATGGCGTCGTTGGCCTTGTCGCCCGCGGCCGCGTGGCTTTCGGTCTCCGCCTTGACGTAGGTGCCGATGCCGCCGTTCCACAGCAGCTCGACCGGCGCCAGCAGGATCGCCTGGATCAGGTCCATCGGCGCCAGCGCGGTGACGCCCTCTTCGAGCCCGAGTGCCGTGCGGACCTGCGGGCTGATCGGGATCGACTTCGCGGTGCGCGGGTAGATCCCGCCGCCTTCGCTGATCAGCGAACGGTCGTAGTCGTCCCAGGAGCTGCGCGGCAGGTCGAACAGGCGGCGGCGCTCGGCGTACGACGTCGCCGCGTCGGGGTTCGGGTCGAGGAAGACGTGCATGTGGTTGAACGCCGCGACCAGCCGGATGTGCTCGGACAGCAGCATGCCGTTGCCGAAGACGTCACCCATCATGTCGCCGATGCCGACCACGGTGAAGTCCTCGGTCTGGGTGTCCTTGCCCAGCTCGCGGAAGTGCCGCTTGACGCTCTCCCAGGCCCCCTTCGCCGTGATGCCCATGGCCTTGTGGTCGTAGCCGACCGAACCACCGGAGGCGAAGGCGTCACCCAGCCAGAAGCCGTACTGCGCCGAGACTTCGTTCGCGATGTCGGAGAACTTCGCGGTGCCCTTGTCGGCCGCGACGACCAGGTACGAGTCGTCGGCGTCGTGCCGGACGACGCCCGGCGCGGGCACGGTCTTGCCCTCGATGCGGTTGTCGGTCAGGTCGAGCAGGCCGGAGATGAACATGCGGTAGCAGGCGATGCCCTCGGTGAGCTGGGCGTCGCGGTCGATGCTCGCGTCGCCGCTCGGGGCCGGCGGGCGCTTGACGACGAACCCGCCCTTCGCGCCGACCGGCACGATCACCGCGTTCTTCACCGCCTGGGCCTTGACCAGGCCGAGGATCTCGGTGCGGAAGTCCTCGCGGCGGTCCGACCAGCGCAGGCCACCGCGCGCGACCTCGCCGAAGCGCAGGTGCACGCCCTCGACGCGCGGCGAGTACACGAAGATCTCGAACTTCGGCCGCGGCTCGGGCAGGTCGGGCACGCCCGCCGGGTCGAGCTTGATGGCCAGGAACGACCGGGCCCGCCCGTCGGTGCCCATGACGTGGTAGTTGGTCCGCAGGGTGGCCAGGATGACGGCCATCAGGCGGCGCAGGATCCGGTCCTCGTCGAGGCTGGTGACCTCGTCGATCATCGCGTTCAGCTCGGCGGCCAGCGCCTCCGTCGCGGACTCGCGGTCGGCGTCGGACAGCTGAGGATCGAAGCGGGCCTCGAACAGCCGCAGGAGCTTGGTCGTGACCTGGGTGTGGTTCAGCAGCGTGTTCTGGATGTAGTCCTGGGAGAACGCGCTGCCGGCCTGGCGCAGGTACCGCGAGTAGGCGCGCAGCACGGCGGCCTGGCGCCAGGTGAGCCCGCCGCGCAGGACGAGCCCGTTGAGGCCGTCGACCTCGGCGTCGCCGCGCCAGGCGGCCTCGAAGGCGTCCTGGAAGCGGCCGCGCAGCTCCTCGACGGCGTCCTGGTCGGACTCGTCGAGCATCTTCTGGTCGACGCGCAGGCCGAAGTCGTAGATCCAGCACGCGCCGCCGTCTTCGCGGTGCAGCTCGTACGGCCGCTCGTCGACCACCTCGACGCCCATGGCCTGCAGCACCGGGAGCACCTTCGAAAGCGTGACGCCCTCGCCGCGCAGATAGAGCTTGAAGCGCCGCTCGCCCGGCCCGGCGTCGGCGGGCTGGTAGAACGACAGCGCGAGATCGCCTTCGTCGGTGAGCGAGTCCAGCGCGCGGAGGTCGGCCAGCGCCTCTTCGGCGGTGAAGTCCTCCTTATAGCCCTCGGGGAAGGTGCTCGCGAAGCGCTGGCCCTGCTCGGTGGCCGATTCCTCGCCGACGATCCCGACCGCGACCCCGCCGTCGGCGCGCTCACGGCGTTCGTCGAGGACCGCCTCGACCATCCGGTCGTCCCAGCTGCGGACGGCGTCGTTCAGCCGGTCCTGGATCTTGAGCGTGTCCGGCTCGAGGCGGCGCGCCGGGTCGGTGTGCACGACGAAGTGCACCTGCGCCAGGACGGTCTCGCCGATCCGCGCGCTGTATTCGAGCTGGGTGCCTTCGAGCTCTTCGAGCAGGACTTCCTGCATCGCCAGCCGCGAGCGCGTCGTGTAGCGGTCGCGCGGGAGGTAAACGAGGCAGGAGTAGAAGCGGCCGTACGGGTCGCGGCGCAGGAACAGCCGCAGCCGGCGGCGGTCGGAGAGGGTGATCGCGCCGGTCGTCGTCGAGTACAGCGAGTCGGTGTCGGCCGAGAACAGGTCGGCGCGCGGCCAGTTCTGCAGGATCTCGAGCATCCGCTGGCCGGAGAACGACTCGATCGGGAAGCCGGCGCGGTGGATGACCTCGCGGACCCGCTTGCAGACGACCGGGATGTCGAGGACGTTCTCGTGCAGCGCGGTGGTGGTGAACATGCCGAGGAAGCGGTGCTCGCCGGTGACCTTGCCCTCGGCGTCGAAGGTCTTCACGCCGACGTAGTACGGGTAGACCGGCCGGTGCACGGTCGACGGGGCGCTCGCCTGGGTCAGCACCAGCAGCGTCGGCGCGAGGGCGGTGGCGGCGGTGTCCGGGCCGGCGGTGAGGCCGCGGGCGGCGAGGCTGTCCTGTCGCAGAACGCCGAGGCCGGAGGCGAGGACCGCGCGCAGGGCCGGCTCGTCGGTGTCCGGGTGCGGGTTGTCGATGAGTTCGTAGCGGCGGTAGCCGAGGAAGGTGAAGTGGCCGTCGGCCAGCCAGCGGAGCAGGCGGGCGCCCTCGGCGACCTCGTCCTGGGGCAGCTGCGGCGGGGCCGTCTCGAGCTCGCTCGCCAGCTGGCAGGCCGTCTGGGCCATCTTGTCGGCGTCCTCGACGACCTCGCGGACGTCGCCCAGCACGCTGGAGAGCCGGTTGTCGAGCTCGCGGGCCCGGTTGCGGTCGGTGACGAAGTCGATCTCGATGTACATCCACGACTCGGCGGCCGAGTTCGCGGGCGGCTCGGCCGGGTCGGCTTCGGGGTGGACCTCGAGGAGCTCGCCGGTGAGGTCGCGGCTGACCACCACGATCGGGTGAACGATCCGCTGCACCTGAACGCCGTCGCGCGCGAACTCCGCGGCGATCGAGTCGACGAGGTATGGCATGTCGTCGGTGACGACCTGCACGACGGTGGCTTCGCGGGCCCACCCGTCCTCGGCGACGGTCGGGTTCAGCAGCCGCACGGCGGGGCGGCCGGGCATCCGGTGCTTGGCCAGCTGCAGGTGCGAGCGGACGGCGCCGACCAGGTTGACGGGCTCGTCGCCGACGATCTCTTCGGGCGGGAGGTGCCGGTAGTAGAGCCGGATGAGCTCACCGATCTCCGGCGCCAGCCCGGCGGCGGCGTCGATCAGGTCGTCCCTGATCTGCTCCGGGCTGGCCGGGGAGCGCCGGCCGAATTCGGGTTCGGCTTCGGCTCCGGTTCCGGGTAGGGACGAGACTCCGGTCGAGCTCATTTGAGGCAACTCTCCAGTTTGCGTGAGGTGGCACCGTGCCGGTTCGGCGTTGAGCCGGCCACCCCACACTAATGCGCCGCGATCGCGGATCACACGAAGACCCGAAGGTTCCCGGAGGCCCGAAAACCCTTCCGGGGCACGGGATTCGCGTGATCGGTAAAGCTACTGACGGGTTGTCTTCGGCCCTCCTGCGCGGCGCTGACCAGCCGTGCTCCGGGGGCGTCACCCGGCGCGGGGCCAACGTGATCGGTTCAGTTGATCGGGCCCGCAGCCGCTCGGCGAACGCTGTCGGCCAGTCGGCGACGGCGGGGTGCGACGGATCCCACTGGTTTCGGGGTGAGGCAGGTCGGCGACGATTCGGGACGTCTCGGCGACTGGGCGGCGGTGGGGGTGAACTCTCTGTTGTGGATCGGGGACGCTTTCGGACCTTCGGGACGGCGAACCTGTCGGTGGTCTCCGGTAGCGTGGAAGACGGGGGGCGCCCCCGCGGGTCGAGGTTCGCAGGTCAAGGCTTCGCGGCATGGTGTTTCACGGCGCACCCGTGCCTCGGCAGCCGGAACCCCGCGGACCCGAAAAGCTCCGCGACCCGAGGCTTCACGGCTCGGAGCTTCGCGGCCTGAGACTTCGCTCAGTCGCGGGTGCCGTGGCCGCGGGAGTCCGGTACTTCGGCGCCGTGGCCGTTGCGGCCGTGGCCATTGCGGCGGCCCGTGTTCTGGGAGTCGAGCTGCTTGACCAGGGCGGCCGCGCTGGCCGTGCCCGCCTGGTGCTCGGCCAGTGCGCGGGCGAGCAGGTCGGCGAGGCCGGCGTCCGGTGGCGGCTCGTCCTCCGCGATCGCGCGGGCGTAGCTCTCGGGGAACGGAGCGGTCGCCGGCGTCCAGTGGCCGAAGTCCTCCATCGGCTCGAGCGACGGAGGCATCCGCAGCCGCGGCAGCCACGGCTCCGCTTCGTCGCGGTAGTCCGGCACCGACGGCGGTTCGTCCTCCGGCCGCGGCGGCGGCGCGAGCTCCGGACGCGCCGGTTCCTCCGCGCGGGGGCTGTCCGCGTCTTCCGCCCGGCGGCGGCCGCCGGCACCTCCGGACGCGGAGATGCCCAGCCGGTCCAGCACGGAACGTGCGGCGACCGAGCCGTGCTCGGCGTCGTGACGCGTCGACGGCTGTGGCTCCGGACGCGCCTCTTCCGACGCCCACGGCTCGCGCTCGGCGGCGGGCTCGGGCGCGAGCGGCAGCGCCGGCGTGACCCGGGTGGGCGCCGATTCCCGTTCGGCCGCGGTCTCGCGCAGCCGCGCTTCGGCCAGCGCGGCCCAGGAGAACTTGGTCTTGCCCGGTTCGGCGGCCTCCGACCGGATCTCGGGCTGAGGCCGCACCTCATCAGCTTCCGGCGGCGGTTTCTCGCCCGTGCGCGGCTCGGCGGAATCGGTCCGGTGGTCCGCGCCGCGCGCCGATCGCCCGTCGCCGGGCTCCAGCCGGAAGTCCGGCTCCCGCCCACGCTCAGCCGACCGCGACTCGCCGAACTCGGGTTCCCGCGCCGACCGCACTTCGGGCTCTCGCCCACGCTCAGTCGACCGCGGCTCGGCAAACTCCGAGCCCCGACCCGACCGCACCTCAGCCGACTCAGCCCGAAACTCCGGCTCCCGCTCAGCCAGCCGCGGCTCGCTGAACTCGGCTCCCCGCGCCGACCGCACCTCAGCCGACTCAGACCGAAAATCGGGCTCTCGACCACGCTCGGTCGCCAGCGGCTCGGCAAACTCCGAGCCCCGCCGCGACCGCACCTCAGCCGAGTCCGAGCGGAACTCCTGCTCCGCTCCCCGACCCGACCGAGACTCCGGCCCCCGCCCCGACCGCACCTCGACCGGCTCCGACCGGAAGTCCGGCTCCCGCCCACGCTCAGCCGACCGCGGCTCGGCAAACTCTGAGCCCCGCACTCGGTCCGACTCCGACCGGAAGCCAGGTTCCCGCCCACGCTCGGCCAGCGGCGGCTCGGCAAACTCGGAACCCCGCACCCCGGCCGACCCCGACCGGACCTCGGACCCCCGCCCACGCTCAGCCAACCGCGCCCCACCGAACTCGGGCCCCCGCGCCGACTCCGACCGGAACTCAGGCTCCCGCCCACGCTCAGCCAGCGGCGGCTCAGCAAACCCGGAACCCCGCACCCGGTCCGACTCCGACCGCAAGCCAGACTCCCGCCCACGCTCGGCCAGCCGCGACTCACCGAACCCAGGCCCCCGCACCCCGGCCGACTCCGGCCGCACCGGCTGGGGCTCGTCCCGCACCGCGGGCATCAACGTCGTCTCAGCGGCATCCGCGGTCACCCGCGGCCGCTCGAACGACCAAGCCGGCTGCCGCGGTTCAGGCCGCGACGGTGTCTCCTCGCGGCCGAACGACCAAGCCGGGGTCCGTGGCTCCGGCTCCGGGACCGGCGCCGGCTCGGGGGCGGTGATCGGGACCGGCCGGGACGGCACCGCCTTCAGCACCTCGTCCAAGTCGACCGAAGCCGGCTCGCCCGTTCCGAACTCGCCGGCCAGTACGCTGCACGCCTGCCGGCGGGCCCTCGCGTGCAGCTGCTCCGCCGCCCGCGAGCGGTACAGGCACGCGATGGCCTCCTCCGCCTGCCCGAACCGCTCCTCCAGCTGCGCCAGCTCCAGCCACAACCGGGCGGTGATCGCGGACAGCCCGTGCCGGTCCGTGCTCGCCACGGCTTCGCGGACCAGCTCGATCGCCGCCTCGCCCGAACCCGCGGGCAGGTGGACGCGCGTCGCGACGGCCAGTCGCAGCCAGCCCATCGGGGCGACGCCCGCGGCCCGCACCGGCTCGGCCAGCATCGGCTCCGCGATCTCGTACGCCATTTCGGTGTCGCCGCGGTCGAGGAGCGTGCTGACCAGCAGGAGCACCAGGCGGATGCGGACGAGGCCGCCGTCGTCGGCCGGGTTGTCGAGCTTCTCCAGGAAGCCGAGCCCGGTCCGGGCGGCGTCGGCCGCCGCCGTCAGGTCGCCGTGGCGGCGCCGGTGGGCGGCCGTGCCGACGCGCAGCAGGGCCCGCACCAGCAGCTGGGTGTCCGCGCCCAGCGAGTCGTCGCCGACGACGAGCTTGTCCGCTTCCACCAGCACGCGGTCCAGCTCCGACTTGCGGCCGAGCTGGCCCAGGCAGCCCACGAGGTGGCACAACGCCGCCGCGCGGTGGACCGGCGAGACCACCGGGTCCGTCAGCACCGGCCGCAGCGCGGCGAGGCCGGTCAGCGGCACGCCCAGGCTGCGGGCGCAGACGGCGAGGTCGATGCGCAGCCGCGCGGCGATGTCGCCGTAGCCCGCGTGCTCGGCTGCGCGCAACGCCGCGACCGCGCGCCCGGCCGTGCCCGGCCGCATCCCGAGCCGGACGCGTGCGGACACGACCAGGCTTTCGGCCCGGATCCACTGCTCGTCGGCACTCGCGGCCTCGGCCAGCGCGGCCGCGCGCTCACCGAGGACCAGCGCGAGTTCGGGCGCGCGCAGGTGCAGCGCGTCCGCGCGTTCGATCAGCCTGCCGACTGCGGAGAGGGTTCCCCCGGCATTGGCGGAGCGCCCGCTCTCCGCGTGCGAGAGCGGGGCCGTCCGGTGCTGTTTGCTGGCTTCCACGGGGAAACCCGCCCCCTCAGTCGCGGGTCAGCTTGCGATGGGTGACACGGTGCGGGCGGGCAGCCTCGGCGCCCATCCGCTCCACCTTGTTCTTCTCGTACCCTTCGAAGTTGCCCTCGAACCAGAACCACTTGGCCGGGTCTTCGTCCGTGCCTTCCCAGGCCAGGATGTGCGTCGCGACCCGGTCGAGGAACCACCGGTCGTGCGAAATCACCACGGCGCAGCCGGGGAACTGCTCCAGCGCGTTCTCCAGCGAGCCCAGCGTCTCGACGTCCAGGTCGTTCGTCGGCTCGTCGAGCAGGATCAGGTTCCCGCCCTGCTTGAGCGTCAGCGCCAGGTTGAGCCGGTTGCGCTCACCACCGGAGAGCACGCCCGCCGGCTTCTGCTGGTCCGGGCCCTTGAAGCCGAACGCGCTGACGTACGCCCGCGACGGCATTTCGGTCTGCCCGACGTGGATGTAGTCCAGCTCGTCGGAGACGACCTGCCACACGGTCTTCTTCGGGTCGATCCCGCCGCGGTTCTGGTCCACATAGGACAGCTTGACCGTCTCGCCGATCTTGACGTCGCCGGCGTCCGGCTCCTCGAGCCCGACGATGGTCTTGAACAGCGTGGTCTTGCCGACACCGTTCGGGCCGATCACGCCGACGATGCCGTTGCGCGGCAGGTTGAACGACAGCCCGTCGATGAGCACGCGGCCGTCGAAGCCCTTCTGCAGCTTCTCGACCTCGACGACGACGTTGCCCAGCCGCGGACCCGGCGGGATCTGGATCTCTTCGAAGTCGAGCTTGCGGTGCTTGTCCGCCTCCGCCGCCATCTCCTCGTAGCGGTCGAGGCGCGAGCGCGACTTCGTCTGGCGCGCCTTGGCGTTGGACCGGACCCACTCGAGCTCGGTCTTCAGCCGCTTGGCGAGCTTCGCGTCCTTCTTGCCCTGGACCTCGAGGCGCTCGCGCTTCTTCTCCAGGTACGTCGAGTAGTTGCCCTCGTAGCCGACGACGCGGCCGCGGTCCAGCTCCATGATCCACTGGGCCACGTTGTCGAGGAAGTACCGGTCGTGGGTGACGGCGAGGACAGCGCCGGCGTAGCGGGCCAGGAACTGCTCCAGCCACAGGACACTCTCGGCGTCCAGGTGGTTGGTGGGCTCGTCGAGCAGCAGCAGGTCGGGCGCGGACAGCAGCAGCTTGCACAGCGCGACCCGGCGGCGCTCACCACCGGAGAGGTGGGTGACGCCTTCGTCCGGCGGCGGGCAGCGCAGCGCGTCCATGGCCTGCTCGACGGTCGAGTCGAGCTCCCAGGCGTCGGCGTGGTCCAGCTCCTCCTGGAGCTTGCCCATCTCCTCGAGCAGCTCTTCGCTGTAGTCGGTCTCCATCAGCTTGAGGACCTCGTTGTAGCGGTCCAGCTTGACCTTGACCTCGCCGAGGCCCTCCTCGACGTTCTGCCGGACCGTCTTCTCCTCGTTGAGCTCCGGCTCCTGCATGAGGATGCCGACGGAGGCACCGGGCTGGAGGAACGCCTCGCCGTTGCTGGCCTGCTCGATCCCCGCCATGATCTTGAGAACGGTGGACTTACCGGCACCGTTCGGCCCGACCACGCCGATCTTGGCGCCGGGGTAGAACGCGGTGCTCACGTCGTCGAGGATGACCTTGTCCCCGACGGTCTTGCGCACCTTCTTCATGGTGTAGATGAACTCGGCCATACCCACGATCGTAGAGCGCGCTTGATCGCGCCTCGACGCCGGTCACCGT
The DNA here is from genome assembly GCF_042652605.1 of Amycolatopsis plumensis. NCBI lineage: Bacteria > Bacillati > Actinomycetota > Actinomycetes > Pseudonocardiales > Pseudonocardiaceae > Amycolatopsis > Amycolatopsis plumensis. Next base: position 345,570 of record NZ_JBHSJY010000001.1, read on the forward strand.
CGGACTACCGAAAGTCAGCCCGAGATCACGGCGAGAGTAGCAAAACGGCCGTTTTCCCGGCATCCGGACGGCGGCTCAACCTCAACTGGAACCCGAGGGTCGCTTGCCCTCGGCGAGGTTCTTCAACATCGCGTTGTAGGCGTTCAGCTCTTCGTCGCCCGTCGCCGCTTCGCGCCGGTCACGCCGCTTCGCCTCGCGCTCGTCCTGACGCGACCACTGCACCAGCAGCGCGATCAGCACCAGCAGGACCGGGACCTCGCCGGCCGCCCAGGCGATGCCGCCGCCGAGCCGCTGGTCGGCGAGCAGGTCGGTGACCCACGGCAGGTGCAGCTGGCTGTAGAAGGCCTGCCCGATGACCGTCTGCTTGCTCATCAGGATCACGCCGAAGAACGCGTGGAACGGCATCGCGGCGAACATCATGCCGAGCCGGCCCAGGTACGGGATCCGCCGCGGCGACGGGTCGACGCCGATCACCGGCCAGTAGAAGACGTACCCGGCGAGCAGGAAGTGCCCGTTCATCAGCAGGTGCGCCCAGTGGTACTGCAGCGCGTTGTCGAACAGGCCGGAGAAGTACAGCGCGTAGAACGAGCCGACGAACAGCAGCAGCGCGACCACCGGGTGGGTCAGGAACCGCGACACCGGGGAGTGCACGAAGGCGACGAGCCACTCGCGCGGCCCGGGCGGCGCGTCCTTGCCCGCGGCCGGCAGGGCGCGCAGCGCGAGCGTCACCGGGCCGCCGAGCACGAACAGCACCGGCGCGACCATCGACAGCAGCATGTGGTTGCCCATGTGGACGCTGAACATCGCGGGCGCGTACCGGCCGATGCCCGACGACGTCGCGATCAGCAGCACCACGCAGCCGGCGATCCAGGCGATGGTGCGGCCGACCGGCCAGGTGTCGCCGCGGCGCAGCAGACGGCGGACGCCGGCGAGGTAGAGGCCGCCGAGCACCAGCGCGACCGTGCCGTAGACCAGGTCGAAGCGGGTGTCGAAGAGCAGCCGCCAGACCGTCGGCGCGCCGTCGAGGTCGTAGCCGATCAGCAGCTCGGTGGTCGACGGCTGGGTGATCGCGTCCGCCGGTGGCGGCGTCCTGGCCAGGCCGGACGCGATGCCGATGGTGACGAACATGATCAGGATCTCGACCGAGGCCAGGCGCAGCAGCTGAGCGCCGCCCTTGCCGTCGACCAGGTTCGCGACGCCCTTTTCGCGCTGCTGGTGGCCGAACACCCCGAGCAGCAGCAGCGCGACCGTCTTGGCCACGACGAGCAGGCCGTAGTCGGTGGTGAACAGGTCGTTGAGGCCGATCCGGACGAGCGCGTTGACCGCGCCGGAGAGCGCCATCACGATCCAGCAGACCAGGGCCAGCTTGGAGAACCGCTGTGCGGCCAGGCTCAGGTGTGCCCCGCGCCGGTACCCCAGCGCCAGCAGGGCGACCAGGCCGCCGACCCACAGCGCCGCGGCGACCAGGTGGAACAGCAGGCTGTTGGTGGCGACGTCGTGCGAGCCGCCGCTGGCGGAGTGCCCGGTGACGGCGACCGGGACCAGCCCGCCGACGGCGAGGAAGAAGAGCACCGCCGTCCAGCCCCAGGACAGCGCGAGCCGGCAGCCGAGTGCGATGAGGACGGCGATCAGCGCCGTCCACAGCCACGCCTTGGGCTGTTCGATGGCGCCGACGAGGTCGAGCAGCGTCTGCGGGTCCAGGACGTCGCCGAACGGCTTGCCGGCGGTGTCGGCGGCGGTGAAGGCGACCGAGAGCAGGGCCGCGGCGAACCACACCCAGGCGGCGATCCCGGCCGCGCGCAGGGCGCCGTAGCCCTCGGGCCCGAGCGTCCCGGACCGCTGCGGCGGCACCAGGAAGGCGGCCAGCAGCAGCGACCCGACGCAGATCACCGACGCGCACTCGGACAGCACGCGCATGACGGTGATGCCGTACTTGGTGACCAGGCCGGGGTCGGGCAGGCCGGCGATGACGTAGCCGGCCCCGCCGGTGAGCGCGATCAGGCCGATCGCGACCACGGCGGCCAGCAGAAAGCCGACCAAGAGCAGGGGCAGCACACTGGCCCGGCGCTGGGTGGGGACGTCGGATTTCGTCGCGGACACGCCACTGAGGGTATGCCCCGCCCCGGTCAGGCCCGTGTGACGGGCAGGATGGGCGCCGTGAAGATGATCCTGCTGCGGCACGCCGAGTCGCTCGGCAACGTCGACGAGCTCGCCTACACGCGGATCCCCGACCACGCCCTGCCGCTGACCGCCAAGGGCGAGCAGGAGGCCCGCGCGGCGGCGCCGGAGATCGCGCGGCTGCTCGACGGGACGCGGCCCGCGGTGTACGTCAGCCCCTACCTGCGCACCCGGGAGACGTTGCGGCTGCTGGACATCGAGGCTTCGTGCGAGCGGCTGGTGCAGGAGCCGAGGCTGCGCGAACAGGACTGGGGCAACTTGCAGGACCCGGCCGACCAAGAGGTCCAGAAGGCGCGGCGGCACGAGTTCGGGCACTTCTTCTACCGGCTGCCGTACGGGGAGTCGGGCGCGGACGTCGACGACCGCGTCGCGGCGTTCCTCTCGGACCTGCGGATGCGCGAGGAAAGTCACCCCGAGACGGTGCTGATCGTCTCCCACGGGCTCACGCTGCGGCTGCTGTGCCGGCGCCTCTTCGGCTGGAGCATCGAGCTGTTCGAGTCCCTCTCCAACCCGGCGACCTGCGAATACCGCGTCCTCGAGGAACAGGACGGCAAGTGGGCGCTGGACCGCCCGTTCGCGCAGTGGCGGGACTCACCCGACGGGGAAACCCAGCTTTAGCGGCGCGGTCAGCACGACACGGGTGCCGTGGCCGGGTGCCGAGTCGATGCGCGCGGCACCGTCGATTTCGGCCATCCGCGCGTGGATCGAATTCTCGATGCCGAACCCCGCGCGGTGCGCGCCGAGGTCGAAGCCGGCGCCGTGGTCGCGGACGGACACGGTGACGACGCCTTTGCGTTCTTCCAGGCACACCACGGCCTTCGCCGTCCTCGCGTGCTTCAAGGTGTTTCGCAGTGCTTCCCGGGTTGCGTCGTGAAGGGCGTTGACGACGGCTTCGGGGACGTCGGTGGGTTTCGCGAGCACGACGAGATCGACGCGGAGCCCGCCCGCCGTCATCTCGACCGCCAGGGCGCCGAGGCGGTGTTCGAGCCCGCCCGGCTCGGCGGGCGCGTCGCCGTCGAGGCTCAGCCGCAGGCGCAGGGCGTGCGCACGGGCGATGCGGCGGACCTCGTCGAGGCTGCCGCGCGGGTCGAGCGCGTCCCCGGGCGCCGGCAGCGCGAGGGACTCCATGACCTGCAGGACCGTGTCGTGGACGTCGCGGCGGTGCCGTTCCCGCTCGGCGGCCCGGCCGCGCTGCTCGCCCAGCCCGAGCGCGAACCGCACGGACCCGGCGACGAGCAGCACGATGGCCAGCGCCGTCACCGCGGCCGCGACCAGGGCCAGCAGGATCCACGTCGCGGGCGCCGACGTGCCCGACACCGCGGCCATGCCGTACCGCAGAAGCAGTGCGCCGGCGATCGCGACGGCCCCGGCGGGCGCGCCGCGCAGCAGGGTCCAGACCATGACCGTGCCCATGATGTTCGGCCACGCCAAGGTGAGCAGCTCAGGTGAATGCGTCGCGAAGACAGCCGCGGCGAAGCTCGTCACGAGCGTGTACGCGGTATCGGCGGTGAGAACCGGCCGGATTCCCGTGGCACGGCGGAAAACCCAGGCCACCTCGAGGAGGTTCGGCACCAGGTAGAGGGCGATCGCGATCCAGAGCACCGGCGCGTCGAACGGACCGCCGGACCAGACGACCTGCAGGAACAGCGCCAGCCGGAACGCGACCGGCACCAGCACCAGCCGCGGCACGGCGTCCCGCACGAGCGTCAGCCCCGTCCCGCCGAACCGCCCGCTCCCGCCGGCGAGCGCCCCCGCGCCGCCGAGCAGCACAACCCTCACGACGTCCTCCCCGGATCAAGGCGCCCCCGCCTTGATCAGCCGACCTGAAATCGAACCGTCGCCGTATTCATTTCAGTTTACCGACGGGGTTCACCTTGCCTCGCGCACCAGCGGACTGTCAACGCCCGGGACGTGGCGGAAACGCCGGTTGCGGCACGGATTTCGTGCCCGGAACGGCTACCGGCGGATCATCGCCTCCGCTTCTTCCCGCCGTCGGGACCGGCGGGCGGCGAGCGCGGCGGGCAGGATCAACGCCGCGACGAGCGCGACGAAGACGAACGCCACGTCGTAATCCGTCGCCTGCGCGATTCCGCCGACGATCGGCGGGCCGCCCAGGAAGCCGGTGTACGCGACGGCGGTGACGAAGCCGATCTCGCGTTCACCGCCGGTGCCGTCCCCGCGTTTGCCGGCGTCCCCGGCGAGGCTGAGGGCCATCGGGAAGGACGCGGCGAGACCCGCGCCGGCCAGCGCGAACCCGGCGTAACCCACGGCGGCGACCGGGATCGCGGCCGCGGCGACCAGCCCGGCGGCGGCGAGGGTGGCGCCCGCGGCGAGACAGCGCGTCGGGCCGAACCGGCGTTGCGCCCACGGGCCCGCCAGCCGGGTCAGCGCCATGACCAGCTGGAACCCGGAGAAGGCGAAAGCAGCGGCGCCCTGGCCGACGCCGCGCTCGACCGTCATCAACAGCGCCGACCAGTCCGACGACGCCCCTTCGGCGATGGCCGAGCACAGCGCGACCGCGGCGAGCAGCCACAGCACCGGCCGCCGGATCGGCGCGCGGGCCGGCGTGACCACGGGTTCTTCGGCGTGCTGCGGGCGGATGCCCGGGACGTCGCGGATCACGAGGGCCAGCACCAGGACCGCGACGACGGCGGCGACGGTGAGGTGGCGCGCCGGGGACCAGCCGTGGCCGGCGGCGAGGCCCGCGGCCAGCGAACCGGCGAGCGCGCCGAAGCTGAACCCCGCGTGGAAGACGGACATCACGGGCTTGCCCAGGCGACGTTCGACCGCGACACCGGCGACGTTCATCGCGACGTCGAGCATCCCGACGCTCGCGCCGATCACCAGCAGCGCCCCGGCCAGCAGCGGAACGGTGGGCGCGAAACCGATCAGCACCAGCGAACCGGCGGCCATCGCGGTGCTCCCGGCGACGACCGCCCTGGCACCGGACCGTTCGATCAGCCGTCCGGACACCGAGGCCGCGGCGAGCATGCCGACGCTGGCCCCGAGCAGCGCCAGGCCGAAGACGCCGGGTGAGGCGTGCACCTGCGCGGTCAGTGCGGGCGTGCGTGACGCCCACGACCCCAGCGCGAGCCCGTTGAGGGCGAAGACAGTGAACACCGCGATCCGGTCTCGCATGCCCTCAGCGTGACTTAAGCGCTTCAGAAAGTCCACCGGGTGACGGCTAGACTGCGCGGATGACCCGGCGCCGCCGTCCCACGCTCGACGACGTCGCCGTCGCCGTCGGCGTCTCACGCGCCACCGTGTCGAACGCCTACAACCGGCCCGACCAGCTGTCCGCCCGGCTGCGGGACGAGGTGCTGCGAGTGGCGGCCGAGCTGGGCTACCCCGGTCCGGACCCGACGGCGCGGAGCCTGGCGACCAGCCGGACGGGGGCGATCGCGGTCCTGCTGGACACGTCTCTGTCGATGGCGTTCTCCGATCCCGCGCTGTACCTGACGCTGGACGCGCTGGCGCGGGTGATCGACCCGCGCGGGCACGCACTGCTGCTCCTGCCCGGCGGTGCCTCCGGCGGCCCCGCGGCCGACCGGGTGCTGACGGCGCAGGCCGACATCGCGATCGTCTATTCGCTGCCCGACGGCGCTCCTTCGCTGGACGCGGTGCGCACGCGCGGGTTGCCGGTCGTGGTGATCGACCAGCCGCTGCTGCCCGGGGTGGCGCGGGTCGGCTGCGCGGACCGGCTCGGCGCGGCGCTGGCCGCGCGGCACCTGCTGGACCTGGGGCACCGGCGGTTCGGGATCTTCGCCGCCAGCAGCCATCTGCGCCCGGGCGGGGGCGCGCTGACCGTGGCGGAGGCGGCGGCCGCGCCCTTCCACGACGTCCGCGAGCGCCTGGGCGGCTACCTGGACGAGCTGGGGTCGTGCCCGGTGGTCGTCGAGGAGGCCGCCGGGCTGAGCGCGGAGAGCGCGATGGCGGGGGCGTTCGCGCTGCTGAGGACGGTGCCACGGCCGACGGCGGTGCTGTGCATGTCCGACCAGCTCGCGCTGGCGGTGCTCGCCGCGGCCCGGGAGCTGGGGATCAGCGTGCCGGGCGAGCTGTCGGTGGCCGGGTTCGACGACAGCCCGCCGGCGTCGTGGTCGTCGCCGCCGCTGACCACCGTCCGGCAGGACCTCGCGGCCAAGGGCCGGATCGCCGGGGAACTGGCGCTGGGGCTGCTGGACGACGGTGCGGCGCCGGCGCCGGTCGAGGTGCCGGTTTCCTTGGTGGTGCGCGGCAGCACGGGCGCCTGCTAGCACCGACCCCACCTTTCCGCAAGACCTTCTTTGCCGGCTGTGGACAACCTTTCCGTTGCCGGGCAGTTGTCCACAGAATGAAAATAGCGGGCTGACAAATCCACCCCCGCCCGTCAATCTGGAATCACCAGTTCACCGCGGCCCTCCAAGAGCCGCGATTCCGGAGGGGAAATCCACCATGTCTTCACGTCGTTTTCGTTCGCGCCTGCCGCACATCGTGGTCCTGGCCATGATCGGGCTCCTGACCAGCGTCGGAGCCGCCCACGCGGGCACGGATCCGGGCTGCCGCAAGGGCGAGTTCTGCCTGTGGCCGTCCGACGGCTACGGCGGCAAGATCCAGCGTTTCGACCTGCGCACGGCCAATACCGAGGAATGCCTGCCACTGCCGGAAGGATTCGACGGGTCGTCGTTCGCTAATCTGATGACCCGCGACGTCACGGTGTACCAGGACGCGGAATGCTCGACGGAAGGAGATTTCGTCACCTACCCGGGTGGCGGCACGTACGTCCCGAACGCGCCATTCCTGGTCCGGGGCATCCAGATCTGGGAGTGACCCCCTGACCCGGGCCCCGCACAGCCGCCCGCTCCGTGGCAGGAGCCGGCTCGCGGCGGCGGCCGGGCCCGACCGGGGCCGCTCCCCCGAAGCGGCCCCACCCGTGGGCGCGCCCCCTGCGGCAGGGCGCGCCCACGGGCTCCCCGCAACCTGTCCCGGGGTCCCTGGGGCCCCTCAGGAGGCCCTCCGAGGCCTACGGGAGCACTTCCGAGGCTTCACGCAGCGATCTGGGGCGCAACGAGCCCATCCGGGGCGCACCGAGCCCCATCCGGGCTTCACGCGGCCTGATCCGAAACCTCACGCTCCCCATCCGAGGCCCCAGGCAGCCCTTCCAGGGGGCCGGGCCTCACGCGGCCCGTCCGAGGCTCACACGGGACCCATCCGGGGCTCATACGGCCCGTCCGGGGCTCACACGAGCCCATCCGGGGCGCACGGAGCCTGTCCCGGGCGGGCGGGAGGTCTGCTGGAGGTCTCGGGTGGCGCTTTCAGCCGACCGGGGGGCGAACTCCAGCAGGCCGCCCGCCGGGGACCGGGCAGCCGCCCGGCGCCCGCACCGTGGCACCACTCACCGTCCGCACCCAGCGACCCGACGAGCCACCGCTCACCACAGCTCCAACAGCCGGACCCGCGGCAGCCACAAAACCGACCACCCCAGCGGCCGGGCACCCGTCCGGCACGCACCCGCCAACGACGCCCGAGACCGAACCACCATTCGCCAAGACCCTGACGGCCCCCCAACCGCTCGGCAACCCCCAGGTCGACCGCACCCAGCGGCCGAACGCCAGGCGGCCGAGGTGGTCGCCGCCGACGTTCCTGCAGGCAGGAGCCTCCTGCACACGATTTCCCAGCAGAAAGGGGGCCGGCAACCGGGCTCGCCGCCCGCTGCGCCGGGCAAGCAGCGGTGCGCAGAAGCCCACGGCGCTGCCTGCCCGGCCGCGGGTCGAGCGGGCGAGCAGGGTTCTGGCTGGACACAGCAAGAGCCTTCTGATGGCCAGATTACAGGTTCCGGCCGCGCGGAAAAGCCCTTTCGGTCACGCTCAGCACTTCCCCGGACACAGGAGGAGGGGTCACCTCGCTTCAAGCAGGGGACCAGGCGTCCGGTCACGGCTGTGCGCGCAGAAACTCCCGAATTACGTCGAACGAGACCTGAAACGATTCGCCGGTGTCGAACGATCGACTGGGTGGCGACGACTAAGCTGCCAGTGCCGGGTCATCGGTAGCGGCCGTCGGCGCGGGCCCTCGTAGCTCAGCTGGATAGAGCAAGAGCCTTCTAATCTCTAGGTCGCAGGTTCGAGTCCTGCCGGGGGCGCCACCAGGGAAGACGCCGTGCGCAGCAGCGCACGGCGTGCCCCGGGCCAGTGATCGGGCCCACACTCGTCGCCTCGGCCGTACTCCCACTGTGGACGGTCCCGCGTCTCGTCCCCTCTCGCGTGCAGGACTCCGGAAGGCGCACCGCGTAAGCGCCCAGGTGGCCCAGTGGGGCCCGAATGAGTTCTTCCCGAAACAACCTTGTTACCTGACCGATCGACCGCGACTTCGGTGCGCGCACGCACCCCACGATCGAGTGAGGCACCGAACGGAAAGGAGACCCGTAGTGCACCAGGAAGCACCCGGCGGTCGTCACCGCCGACGACGGCAGAACACCATCACCCGGACAGCGCTCGACGAAGCCCGCCGCGCCGGGCTGGTCCAACGCCACTTGACCAAACTCAGCCACCTCGCCGACCGTGCCCGCCCCACTCCGGAACCGCCGCCCCGAACGCCCGAAGAGCCAACGGAGCACCCGCCTTCCACATCGGACGCGGCTTGACGCCGGCGAGCGGGCAGGGCGGGCAAGAGGACCGGACCACCGGAGCCCGGCGGTCTTGTCTCCACAAGGACAGCGGTCCGGTGACACCGCGCGCGAAGCGCCACCCGCCATCGCCCGGCGGCGAACAGCAGGGCTGAAGACGCCGGCCCGGTTGTGCCGGTGCCACGCTTGCTGCGGTGAATCCAGGCGCAGTCCGACCATCGTGGGAGTCACTCTTGAGCGGGGACAGCGATGCAGATACGTGAGCTTTCCGTCGAAGGTGCCCTGGAAGTCACGCCGAACCCGATTTCAGACGATCGCGGCCTCTTCGTCTCGCCGTTCCAGGAGACGCCGTTCCGGCTGGCCACCGGTCGGCGGCTCTTCAGCGTGGCCGAGACCAGTCACAGCCGTTCGCGCCGGGGCGTGGTCCGGGTGTGCACTTCACGGCGACGCCGCCCGGCTGTGCCGAATACGTCTACTGCCCCCGGGGATCGGCGATCGATGTCGTCGTGGACGTCCGCGTCGATTCACCGACCTTCGGCAACTGGGACGCCGTGATGTCCTACCTGTTTTCCGGGGAGTACGTGCCGGAGAACGAGCTCGCGCTCTCGGTGACGGACCCCGAGCTCGGACTTCCGCTGCCGCAGGGCCTCACACCGATCCTGTCCGCGCGCGACCGAGTCGCGCCGACGCTCGCCGAAGCCCAGGAACGCGGGTTGCTTCCGCCATACGACAAGTGCAAAGCCGCCGAAGTGGCCTTGGGGCACTGACCGGGCCTGCCGGTTACCGAGATCGGAGCCAATCATTCGGATCCTGTTCACCACCGAGCCGCTGCTCGGGCACTTCTTCCCGCTGGTGCCACTCGCCTGGGCCTGCCGGGCGGCGGGGCACGAGGTGCTGGTCGCCGTCCCGGAAAACCTCGTCGACACGGTTCTGCGGTCCGGGCTGCCCGCGGTGTCGAGCGGGCCGCCGATGGACTTCGTCGAGCTGGGCCCGGACCTGTCCACGCACCCGATCGAACAGCGGCGGCACGTGCACGGCCGGGTGTTCGGGCGGATCGCTGCCGCCACGCTGCCGCGGATGATGTCCATTGTGGACGCTTGGCGGCCCGATGTCGTGCTGAGCGAGCGCGCCGAGTTCGCCGGTCCGCTCGCCGCGGCCGCGCACGGAACACCGTTGGCCGACGTGCGGTGGGGCGTGGCCGAACTGCCGGAGTACCGTGCGGGCGCGGTCGAGGTGCTCGCCGGCTCGCCGGTCGCGGCGGGACTCACCCTTCCGGAGCCCGCTCTGTCGCTGAGCCCGTGGCCCCCCAGCCTGCGCCTGCCGCACGCGACGGGCCACCTGAGCTTCCGGCACGTGCCCTACAACGGCACCGCGGACGTTCCCGACTGGGTGCTGGCGCCGCGCACGAAACCCAGGATCTGCCTGACGCTCGGCACACTGGTTCCGCGTTTCGGAATTCCCGACCTGCACGGGAAAATGCTGGCCGCCGTGCGGGAGCTCGGGCGGCTGGACGTCGACGTGGTGATCGCGGTCGACGAGCGGGCCATAGCCTCCTGGGGTCCCTTGCCGGAGAACGTCAGCCAGGCCGGCCGGATGCCGCTGCACCAGGTGCTCGGCGCCTGCGATGTGCTGATCCAGCACGGCGGCCAGGGCACCACGCTGACCGCCTTCTCCGCCGGTGTGCCACAACTGGCGCTGCCGCAGTTCGACGACCAGTTCGAGAACGCGGACGCGGTCGCCAAGGCCGGGGCGGGGATCAGGATGCTGCCCGACGAAGTCACCCCGAGAGCCGTGGCCGCGCATTGCGAAGAACTGCTCGGCACGCCCGCGTTCGCCACGGCTGCCGCGGCCGTCGCCCGCGAGATGGCGGCACAGCTCTCACCTCTCGATGTCGTCGCCGATCTCGAGGCGCTGGGCGGATGAATACCCGCCGGAACAGAGCACGGCGAAGGTGCCTTCCGGAGGGGGACGGTGTCAAGGTCGGCGGAGAGGCCGGCGGCGGTTCCGGAGTGGATCGCCGGCACGTGGACCGTCGACCACTTCCACTCCGCGGTGGGGTTCTCCGTCCGGCACCTGATGAGCAAGGTGCGCGGCAGTTTCACCGGATTCACCGCGCAGATCGTGACCGCCGACGACCCGGCCCGGTCGACCGTCACCGCCGACCCGGCCGGTCGGCATCTGGCTCGAGCTGCTCGGCATCGACCCGACCGGTCTCGAGGGCGAAACCCGCATCGGCTTCGAAGGGCGGGCCACGATCAAGCGCTCCGACTTCGGGCTCACCTTCGGCCTCGCGGTCGACGGCAGCAAGGTCGTCATCGGCGACAAGGTCGACATCACGCTGGACGTCGAAGCCGTTCTCAACACCTGACGAGCGGGCGGGCCGGGCTCGTGAGCCCGGCCCGCGCCCGGTCAGGCCGGTGCGTCGAGCAACTCCGCCAGCCCCGCGTAGCCCGCGTTCTTCAGCCTCTCGCCCGAGGTCGTCGTGTAGCCCTCGGCGGCGCGGATGCCGAGTCCCTCGACCATCCGGTTCATGAAGTTGAACAGGGCGCAGACCAGGACGGCGTCGTGGAGCGCGCGCTCGTCCCAGCCGGCCGCGAAGACGGCTTCGGCGTCCGCGTCGGTCATTTTCGCCGGCGTCCGCGTCAGCTTGCCGACGTAGGCGAGCACCGGCTTGAGCCGGGCGTCCACGTTCGCGGACTCGAGGTCGGCCAGCGCCGCCGCCAGCGTGCCCTCCGGGATGCCGAACGCTTCGGCGGTGACGGTGTGGATCCCGTGGCAGTAGTCGCAGCTGTTCAGGCCGGACACGTAGGCCGCGATCAGCTCACGCTCGCCCGGCGTGAACGGCGACTCGCCGCGCAGCACCAGCTCGTGGAAGGCCAGCAGGTGCCGCGCCGGGCCCGGGTAGGCCTGGAACACCTGGAGGAGCGTCGTCTCGGACGGCAGGGATTTCAGGTAGGACATCGGAGGCCCTCTCCGTTCGGTGGTGCGTCGGCGCAGGCATCGACGTCCGCTCGGCGCAACACGCACGCGGTCAGGTAGGCGATCGAGGCGTGGCCCGCACCGGGCGCGGCCGCGGCGACGCGCGCGGCGGTCTTGACCCACTCCTGGCGGAGCGAGCCCGGGGTGTCCGCCGCCGGCTCGTCGAGGGCGGAGCGCACCGAACGCCAATGGGCCCGGCCGAGGGCGACCAGGCCCGGCAGGTCGAAACTGCTGCCCCCGTGGCGCACCTGGTCGACCAGCTGGGTGACCAGCGCCGGATCGTCGGCGATCCGCGCCAGGCCCAGCCCGCCGAGCAGGCGGTCGGGGTCGAGGCCGAGCAGGATGATGCCGACCTCGACGTCGGCGGGCGCGTCGACGTCGGGCAGGGCGAACCGGCTGTCGGCGGGCTCAGACACCGACGGCCTCCCGGAGCGTCCGGACGGGGCTTTCCTCGCGGACGGCGGCCGCGATGGCCGCGGCCGCCCGGGTCGTCGCCACGCGGTGCCCGTCGATGTTCCGGGCCGCCGGGCCGAGGACCATCGCCGTGGCGGCGCCGACCGCCGAAACGCGGGGGGCGCGCTCGAAGACCAGGGTGCGCTCGTCCAGGGCCGGCCATCCGTCGCGCTCGCCGACCAGTTCGGCGGGCAGCAGGCCGTCGCCGATCGACGGTGCCGTGCCCAGCGCCAAGACGGCGTGGTCGGCGGCGATCCGGCGGCCGCTCGCGAGGCGCACCGTCACCGTCCCGCCGACGCCGGTCGCGATCCGGGCCACGGTTTCGCCGCGGTAGACGACCAGCCGGCCGTCCGCTTCGGCTTGCCGGAGCAACGGCTGGAACTCGAACATGATCGACGCCCGGCGGAACTGGTTCATCAGGGCGAGCCGGTCGGCCCAGCCGACGCTGTCGAACCGCTTGCGGCCCTCCGGGCGGAAGAACGTCGAGTTGACATCGGCGCACTGGTACCGCTCGCCGGGGTCGCGCAGCACCCAGTGCACCTCCCGCCCGGCCGAAAGCGCGTTGGTGATCAGGTGCGCGGCCGTCAGCCCGGCCCCGACGACGATCTGCCGCCCGCCGTCCGGCACGGGCTCGTCCCAGTACGAGGTCCCGGGGGGTGTCGGGCCGCCGCCCCACCACGAAACCGGCGCCGGGCGCCGTTCCTCGCCGAGGCAGAGCACGACGTGGCGGGCGGTGACGGTGAAGGCGCCGGCGTGCACCGTGACCGCGTCGGCGGCGGGCAGCACCTCGCGGACCTCGCCCCGCCACGTCTTCTCGCCGACGTGGTGGCTCGCCGCCAGGTGCGCGCAGTAGGCCTCGAAGACGTCCACCGGCACGACGGACCGGTGACCGGCCTGCGACATCCGGATCTCCCGGCGCTCGACCGGGGTCAACCGCGCCCAGTGCAGCCGGGCGAAGTCGACCAGCTCGCAGTCGCGGTAGCCCTCGACTCCCGGGTGGTGCTCGTAGGGCGAGCGCAGGACACGCTGGCCGAGCCGGTCGATCCGGTCGAAGAAGCGCCCGCACGGGCGGCCGTCACGGTCGATCACCACGACGTCGCGGACGCCGTGGTGCCAAAGCGCCGACGTCACGGCGAGGCCGGCAGGCCCCGCCCCGACGACGACGACCTCCGCGGTCGCGGCCGGCCGGGTGCCGCGGTCCGCGGCCGACGGGGCGGGCAACCGCGGCCAGTCACGGCCGCGTGGTGAGTCCAGCAGGTGCGGTTCCGGGACGAACTTGATCACGAATTCCCCTCACACCCGAGTCCGGGACCGGGCGCCGGTTCAGCCGATCACCGTGATCGGGACGATCAGCTCGACCACCGGCCGCTGCCGCATCCCGTTGGTGACCAGCTCCTCGAGCGTCTGCTGGGACTGCTCGGCGCTGTCGGTGGCGATCGGGCTGTACCGGGAGGAGAAGTACGTCGGCTTGCTGCCGCCGGTTTCCATCGAGTACGTCTTGAGCACGGCCTCGCCCGGCCGGACCTCACCGTCGTAGAAGGTCAGCCGTCGCTGGTCGGGCGTCATGAAGCTCTTCGCGAACTGGGGCGACATCAGCGCGGCGTCGTCGATGAACACCGAGTCCTCGTCCAGCACCGCCTGCATGGCGACCCACGTCCGGTCGGTCAGGTTGGTCTCGGCCTTGATGACCTGCCAGCGCCCCGGCTCCGGCAGGCTGACACTCACCGAAACGTCGTGATCGGTGGTGTCGATCGCGCCGGTGATCATGAGTACCCGGCGGCCGACATCGGCCACGCCGGTCAGCTGGATGTCCCGGGCGCGGACCCGGCTGGAAACATCGAGTCCTGGCAATTCGGGCGACGACATGACGAAGCCTCCTCGTTATTCACCCCAGAAAATAACGGCCGCAACGGCGAACACGACGAGGTTTTCATACCACAAGAGACATTGTCAAGATGAGGAATACCCCGTTCCGCGGCATGCATTGCGCCCACCGGGAACGTACGCCATTCGGGCGTTGCCTTACCCCGTTCGGCGCAGTCCCGCTCATTCAGCCGTCGGCCGTCGCCCGATCATCCCGGTCACAAACCGTCATGGGGCCGAGCCGCGGCAGCCTGGCCGGAGTAAGCCTCAGCGTCATCTCGCGGTCAGTGCTCACTACCCCGGCGAGCCCGGGCGGGCCGGAGCGTCGACACCGTCCTGCAGACGGCCGACATAACGGATCTCGAATGCGGATTCCGCCCGCTGCACCATTATTATCAGCGCCAGACCCGGTTTCACCATAATCATGAAATTACCGGGATCGTGCGGGTCGCCGAAAATGTCGTAGACCAGGAAAGCCGACCCGTCGCCCACAGCGAACAATGCCTCGTAGACGACATTCCGTTCGGCCTGTGTCGCCGACTCGGCCCAGTCCTCGAGCACCTGCACTCCCGCGGTGAGCTGGAGGCGCATCGCCATCCGCCGGCCTCCCAACCGAACTTCGGCCGGGCTCCGGGCGCGCACGGCGAGTCCCGCCCCGCACTCCGGCCCCGGTGAGGTTCCAGTGTCCCGCCCTCGCGGTGACCGCGTCATCTCTGTGCGTGCGCCGGACCGGCAGGCGCGCGCCCGTGACGCGGCACCCGCCCGGCCGCCGGACGTTCAGTTGTAACCGAGAACGATGTGCTCACGCGGGTACTCCCGCTCGGCCGGCGCGGCCGGTTCCCGCGGCGAGTCCGCGCGCGGGCGGCCGCTCGGCTCGGCCGGCTTTCCGTCGGCCCGGCCCTTCCCGGCCGGCAACGCGGGAGCTGTCATGGCGTTTCCTCCGTTCTCCCTCCCCGGCCCGGAAGGCTCACGAATCGGACGAATCTCGCCGCATTCCGGGATACCGGCCGTCGCGTGGCCGAGGTGGTTCAACGGCAGCGGTTCGGCGCGAGGGCGAGTGCCTCACCGCGGCGTCCGCGCGGTGACTTCCGCTCACGCGGCATCCGGCAGCCGGACCTCGTAGTCGTGCTCGATCTCGGCGACGATGTCGGACCAGACGATGCCCCGCCCCAACCGGGGCATCGGCCGGGCCTGCCTGCCGTCCGGCAAGGCCGTCGGGGCCGTGTCGGAGCCGGGCCGGATGGGCTCGATGGCGTCGCTGGCGGTCATGGCAGGACCCTCCTCGGTCGGGACGGTCCCGGCTCGGCCGGGACCGCTGTCGTCGTCATGGGCACAGTGGGCAGGGCGGCGGCGCCGGCCTGCCGGTCGGTGAGGCGTCCGGTCGCGTGCAACCAGGCGACCGTGTCGCGCACGGTGCGGGCCACCGGCCGCGCCGGGACGCCGGCCCCGGGTGCGTCCGCGGCGACGGGCACGGCGGAGGCGCAGACGTAGAGCGCGCCGTACTCGGCCGGGATGTGCCACGGCCAGCCGCGCTGCAGCAGGTCGGCACCCCGGCCGACCGGGAACATCGCCCGCGCCGGGAGGAACGCCGCCGGCAGGCGCCGCCCGGTCGCGGCCCGGACCACGGCGAGGTACTCGCGGGTGGTCAGGAAGTGGCCCGGCCCGAAGTACCCGTCGCCGGGCACGCCGTCGAACAGCCGCGCGTGCAGTTCCGCCGAGTCGCGGACGTCGCCGATCGGCAGCCCGCCCGACGGCCAGATCGGCATCAGCCCGCGCAGCAGGTCCCGCAACCGCGCGTTCTGGTCGCCCAGGTGCGGGTCGTGCGGTCCGAGCAGCGCCGGCGGGTGGGTGACGGTGACCGGGACGCCGTCGGCTCGGTGCGCGCGGGCGATCCGCTCGGCCTCGGCCTTCGAGGCGAAGTAGGCCTCCCGCGGGGTGCCGACCGGGCTCGCCGCCCCGATCGTCGGCCCGGCCGCCGGGTACAGCGCCCCGACGGTGGAGACGTGCACGATCCGCCCGGTGCCCGCCCGGCGTGCGGCGGCGAGCACGACTTCGGTGCCGCCCGCGTTCACCCGCCACAGCTCGGCCCGGCGCCTGCTGTCGAAGGTGTAGACGCCCGCCGCGTGCAGCAGCGCGTCCGCACCGTCGACCAGCCGGGCGACGGCAGCGGGGTCCGTGACGTCGCCGGTCACGACGTCCACAGTGGACGGCACGGTCCGGCCGGGGTCGCGGGCGAGCAGCCGCACCCGGTGCCCGCGCCGCAGCAGGGCCGCGACCGTGTGGGTCCCGAGGAAGCCGGTGCCGCCGGTGACCGCGATCAGCATGACGTTCGCCTCCCTCAGGCCGCGCGGGCCCGCCCGTCGATCCGGTGGTAGCCGCCGCCGTAGAAGACGAGCGCGTGTTCGCCTTCGCCGCGGCTGGTGGCGACCACCCGGCCGAGGAAGATCGAGTGGTCACCACCCGACACCACCTGGGCGAGCTCGCATTCCAGCCACGCCAGCGCGCCGGTGAGCAGCGGTGCGCCGGTCAGGTCGCCCGCCGTGTAGCCGACCGCGTCGAACTGGGCGATCCCGTCGGGACGGCGCCAATCGGCGAAGTACTTCGACAGCTCCTGTTGCTCGGCCGCGAGGATGTTGACCCCGAACGAGCCCGCGGTGACGATCGCGGTATGCATCCGGGCCGCCTTGGACACGCAGCACAGCACCATCGGCGGTTCCAGCGACACCGACGAGAACGCGTTGGCGGTCATGCCGTGCGCGGCCTCCCCGCCCGCCGTCAGCACCGTCACCCCGGTCGCGAACTGGGCCATCACCTGCCGCAGGCCCGGCTGGACGGAGAGGCCACTGCGAGCGCGTGACGTCCGCAGCCGTTTGAGCGCGGGAGCCCCCTCGGAAGGCTCTGCGTCGTAGCCCACGTCAGACTCCCTTGCCGTTGACCGCGGCCGTCGCGTAGGGCGCCAGCGCTTCGCGCAGCTGCTCGGGGACCCGTGACGGCACGGTGGCCGTGTTCGGCCCGCGCATGCAGGCGATCCGCTGCCGACCCCGCGCCACGAGCCGCTCCTCGCCGTCGGTGGTGAGGTGGACGTAGTCGAAGGCGAACTGCACCTGCGTCGAGGTGAGTTCCTCCAGCCGCATCCGGATGGACAGCTCGTCGAACGCGGTGATCTCGGCGAAGAACTCGCACTCCACCTTGAGGGTGAACAGCTTGAGGTCGTGGCGGACCTCTTCGAGCACCGCCGGCGCCTTTTCCTTCAGGAACATCTCGCGGCACCGGCCCTGCCAGCGCACGTAGTTCACGTAGTAGACGTTGCCCACCAGGTTGGTCTCTTCGAAGCCGACCGTGTGGCGGATCTCGTAGTAGTCGGACATCTCAGTTCCCCTCTGCCTGGAGCACGGCGAAGACGATCGGGGCGGTCCGGTCGTTGACGGTGGTCGACCAGGTGGCGATCCGGGCGTTGCCGGAGGCCAGCAGCGCCCACCCGTCGGCGTCGACCTGGCGCACGGTCAGCGCCTGGGTCATCGACCCGGTCTTGCGCACGCACTCCAGCGCGCTCCACACCCGGGTGTTGGCCACGCTGACCGGCTCGCCGGTGTCCGCGGCCAGCAGCCGGCCGAGGGCGAGGAGCTCTTCGCCGAGCAGGCCGGTCCAGTCCTCCTCGCTGCGTTCGACCGCCGTCTCGATGTCGCACGCCACCGGGCTGGTGCCGGCGACCGCGAGGGTCAGCTGTGCGGTGTGCGACGCGGTGATGTGGACCCCGCCGTCGCACTCCGGCTTGCCGTCGGGGCGGTACCGGATCTCGACCGGCCGGTCGAGCGCCCGGCCCGCGGCGAGCGCCGTCTGCGCCCTCCGCTCGGCGGTGCCCTCGGCCGGGCGCCCGGCCGGGTCCGGCTCGAGCACCACCGACCGCGTCCCGCCGAGCAGCCGCTCACAGGAACGCTCCAGATAGGACCCCAGCATCGAGGGGACCCACGGCCCGGCTCCGTCGCGCTTGCGGACCGCGCGCAGCTTCAGGCCTTCCCAGCGCTCGACCAGCGTCCCGTCGGGGTTGCGCACGTCGAGGTCGTAGACGTAGCTGTCGCCGTCCTGGGAGCGTTCCTTCGCGTCCAGCAGGACGTACTCGTCGTGCTGACGCCCCGGCTCGGCCAGGTACAGCTTCTCGATGCCCTGCGGCAGCAGCGTCGCGTCGGGGACGCAGCACTGGATCGCGTGCATCATCGCGTCCCGCGTGCCGGGATCGGCCAGCAGCCGCTCCTGGGGCAGGAAGGGCGCGAACCACGAGAAGTCCGCGCTGGTCGCGATCTCGGCGACCGCGTGCCGGGCGCTCGCCCGCCGGTAGCCGAGCACGCGCTGGAACCGCTTGCCCTGGAACAGGACCGAGCCGTACAGCTCGCTGATCGGCTCCACCGGGACCGGCGGCAGCGCGACGTCGCGGGCGGCCTTCTCCCCCAGCTCGGCCGGCCGGGCGAAGCTCAGCCGGGCCCGGAAGTGGTCGGCGCTGAACCCGGTCTCGTCACTGCGGATGACGACGTCCACGGTGTCGGCGTCACGCGCCAGCGTGGCCAGCCGGATCGTGGTCGACCCGCCGGGCGAGACGATGATCGGCCGGAGGAACTCGACGTCGGAGAGCACCGGGGTGCCGGTGCGGTCCAACGTCGCCGCCGCGGCCTGCGTCATCGCCTCCATGCCGAGCACCGCCGGGAACAGCAGCTGCCCGTCGAGCAGGTGGTCGGTCAGGTACGGGTCGGCCCCGTCGGACAGGTCCGCCTCGGTGATCAGCTCGACGCCCGGGTAGTGCACGATCGCGCGGTCGACGAACCGGGTCAGCGGCAGCTCCCGCTTCCGGATCGGCAGCGTGGGCAGGCCCGACGTGCGGCCGCAGACCACCAGCACCGGCGGCGCGGCCGGGTCGGCCAGCACCCGGCGGAGGATGGTGATGCCCTCCTCGGTCGGGATCGGCGTGATGCCGTCGCGCATCAGGGCGCTGACCACGCCGAGCTTCTCGCCCATGCCGGTGCCCGACCAGACCGACCACTCCAGCGCGATCGCCCGTGCCTTCGGGTGGTCTTGGCCGAAGCGCAGGGTCAGCTCGGTCATCCAGTCGTTCGCCGTGGCGTAGTGCGCTTCACCGCGCAGGCCGGCCCGGCCGATGATGCTGCCGAAGGTGACCAGGAGCTTGATCCGGTCCTGGTCGACCGCGGCGAGCACCGCGTTGAGGCCGCCGATCTTCGGGGCGAGGGTCTTGCGGAAGCTGTCCTCGGTCAGGCTGAAGAGGGCAGCCGGCTCGTTGCGGCCCGCGCCGTGCAGGATCGCGGTGACCGGGCCGAGTTCGGCCTCCACCCGGGCGATCGCCTCGGCGACCTGCGGAGCGCTGGTGACGTCGGCCCGCTCGTAGCGGTAGCGGATGCCCACCGCCTCCATGCGGTCGAGGTTCTCCGCCAGCTCGCTGTCGGACTCCGGGTCGCTGCGCCCGAGCAGGGCCAGCCGCGCCCCGGAATCCTTGGCGAGCGCCAGCGCGCTCTCCGCCGTGATGCCCTTGCCGCCGCCGGTGACGAGCAGGACGTCGGTCGCGTCCAGCGAGTGGCGCAGCGGGCCGGGCTTCGGGGCGGGCAGCGCGGACAGCCGCGGCACCGTGCGCCCGCCGTCGGCGCCGTAGCGCGCTTCGGCGAAGTCCGTGGTCGCGGCCACCTCGGCCACCACCGTGGTCACGGCCGACGCGATCGCGTCCACATCGGACGGTGCCGGGTCGGCGAGGTCGACGATCGTCGTCTTCGCCGACGGGTCCTCCAGGCGCAGGGTCCTGGCCAGGCCGGCGGCCCCGTAGCCGTGGTGGACGACCACGAACCGCGTGCCGTTCGGGGCGGCCATGACCGCGCGGCCGGCTTCGAGGAACAGGCCGACGTGGCTGGCGTCGCAGTCCGCCGGCAGGCAGAGCAGCACGCCGTCCCCGGTGCCGGACCGCGCGAGCGCGACCCTCAGCGGTTCGGCCAGCGGGTGCCGCGGCGTCGCGAAGACCTGCCAGTCGGCGTTCCCCGCCCCCGCGGTGAGGTCCGCGGCGGGCCGCGGCGCGGGCACGTACTCGACCGCGAACGGCCGGACCCACGGCCCCACGCCGGGGGCCTCGCCGACCGCGGTGTCGGCCGGCTTGGCCGTCTGCGCGAGCTCGTCGATCATCTCGGCGAGGTCGCCGAGGCACACCGTCGCGAAGTTCGGCATGCCCTCCAGCGCGGGGCGGCCCAGCGCCCGGGTGACGTCGTTGACCAGCTGCCCGACCGTGATCGACGACAGGTGCAGGTCGTCGAGCGGGTGCGTGTCGGCGGTGACCGCCTCCAGGGGCAGCTCGACGCGCTCGGCGGCAAACCGGCACAGCAGGTCCAGCGTCGAGCCGGCGTCCCCGCCGGACTCCTCGGCCTCGGCCGCGGCGGCCTGCGCCTTCTCCGCGGCCAGCTCGGCGGCCAGCTCGCTGTCGAGCGCGGGCCCCGCCTCGCACGGGCTGGCCAGGAAGGTGAACTGGCCGTCGGCGGGCAGGTCGCGGACGACCCGGCCCTCGAACAGCGCGTCCACCGAGAGCTGCGCGCCGAGCGCGAACGCCGCGCCCACGACCCGCAGCAGGCCCTGCAGCGACGCGTTGTCCGTGTCGATCGCGAGCACCGGGGTCTCCGGCGCGATCTCTTCGAACAGCCCGCTCAGCACCCGGCCGGGGCCGACCTCGACCACCAGGTCACTGCGCTCGGCCACCTTGGCGGCGGCCTCGCGGAAGCGGACCGGCAGCATGATCTGGTCCCGCAGGAGCCCGGGCAGGTCTTCCGCGGCGTGCAGCACGTCCCCGCTGACCGTCGAGACGACCGGCCGCTCCAGCCGCGCGAAGCCGAACTCGGCGAGCCGCTCGGTCATGGCGTTCGCGGCCGGCTCGACGGCGGGCGAGTGGAAGGCGTGCGAGACCTTGATCCGGGTCGCGGTGATGCCCTGGGCCTTCGCCCGGGCGATGATCCGGTCGATCGCCTCGGCCGGCCCGGAGATCACGGTCTGCTCGGGCGCGTTGTACCCGGCGATGACGACGTCGTCGCCCAGGCCCAGCTCCTCGACCCGGCCGGGCGAAGCGGCGATGCCGGCCATCGCGCCGGTGCCGTCGCCCACGGTCGTGGCCATCACCTTGCCGCGGATCGTGGCGAGCTTCAGCAGCGCCCGCTCGTCGAGCGCGCCGCCCCAGTGCAGCGCGGTCAGCTCGCCGAGGCTGTGGCCGGTGGCCGTCGACGCCTCGATGCCGAACGAGCGCAGCACCCGCAGCGCGGCCAGCGAACCGGTGACGATCCGGGGCTGCGCCACCTCGGTGGCGACCTGGTCGCCGGTGGTGGGCAGCGCGGCGGCCCGGTGGATCTCGTCCGCCACGGCGAACCGGCGGCGCAGCGCCCCGTCGCCACCGCGGCCGGAACCCTGGCCGGGGAACAGGTAGCCGATCTTCGGCGCGGAGCCGCGGCTGCTCGCGAAGATGCCGTCGGCGCTGTCGAAGACCGAGTCACCGGAGTCGAGCTGCTCGAGGAGCTTGGTCAGCTTCCGCTCGGCGTGCTCGGGGTTGGCCGCGACGACCGCGGCGCGCACCGGCTTGCCGGACACGTCCTTCGCCAACGTGCCGGCCAGGTCGGTCAGCTCGGCGAACGACAGCTTCGGCACGGTTTCCAGCACCGCGGCGATGTTCCCGCGCAGGGTGGCCAGGTCGTCGGCGTCGAACAGCAGCAGCTCGGCGTCCTGGCGGCCGGCGACCAGCGAGCGGGCCCGCTCGTCGAGCTCCCGGCGCCGGCGTGCGGTCGGCGCCTCGGTGACCGTGACGTGGGAGTTGATGCCGCCGAAGCCCATCGCGGAGACACCGGCGCGGACCGGCTGGTCCGCCGGCCACAGCGTCGCCTCGCGCGGGACGTACATCCGCGCCGAGGAGCCGGTGAGCGACTCGTGCGGGGTGTGGTGTCCGGTCGCGGGCGGGATGACCTGGTGGTACACCGCCAGCGTCGCCTTGATCAGGCCGGCGACCCCGGCCGCCGCCTTCGTGTGGCCGATGTTGCCCTTGATCGTCGACAGCGCGGCCTGCTTGGCCAGCGGGTCGGCGTCTCGGCGGGCCGTGGACAGCGCCTCGATCTCGGTTTCGTCGCCCAGCGCGGTGCCGGTGCCGTGGCCCTCGAAGTAGGAGACGGTCTCGACGCCGTAGCCGGCGCGGTCGTAGGCGCGCTTGAGGGCCAGCCGGTGCCCGGACGCCTTGGGCCGGGTGATGCCGCCCTTGCCGTCGGAGGACACCCCCCAGCCGCCGATCGACGCGTAGATCCGCTTGCCCTGCTCCAGCGCGTCGCTCTCGCGCATCAGGACCAGCATGCCGGAGCCCTCACCGGGCCAGAAGCCGTTCGAATCGGCGTCGTAGACCTTCATTTCGCGCTTGGCCAGCGCGCCGGTCTTCGCGAAGCCGATCACCTCGAACGGGTCGATCGACAGGTCGACACCACCGGCGATGGCGAGGTCGAGGTCGCCTTGGACGAGCGCGTTGGCCGCGGTCACCACCGAAAGCAGCGATGACGAGCACGCGCCGTCGACGGTGTAGCCGCCGCCGGCGAAGTCGAAGTGGTTGCAGACGCGCCCGGCGATCGTGTTGGCCAGGCCGCCGGCGAGCGTGTCCTCGTTGATCTCGGGGAACGGCTCCTTGTACTGGACTTCGAGCTCCCGCAGGAAGTTCGCGGTCTCCTCGTCCTCCCAGCCGCGGCCGGTCAGCGCCGCCGCGACCGTGCGGCGCACGTACGGCCAGCGCAGCCGCATGATGTTGGCGCGGGAGAACTCACCGGTGAGGCTGTTGCCGATGACGACGCCGGTGCTCAGCTTCGGGGCACCCTCGCCGTCACCGAACCCGGCGTCCGCGAGGGCCTCCGCGGCGACCTCGAGGGCGAGCCAGTGCGTCGTGTCGGTCGCCCGGAAGGTGCTGCCGGCGACCTTGTGCGCCACCCGGTCGAACTCGTAACCCCGCAGCACGGCCGCCTTCTGCGAGTAGAAGCGGTCCGGTGCCTTCGGGTCGGGCGAGTAGTAGTCCGCCCGGTTCATCCGCTCGTCCGGCAGCCTGCGGAACGCCCGGCGCCCGGCCAGCACGTTTTCCCAGAGCTCTTCCGGAGAACTCGCGTCGGGGTACCGGAGACCGATACCGACGATCGAAATCCGCTCTACGCTCATGCCACAGCACTCCCGCTGGCTCTCGAGCCCATACCATCGGAACCGTCAGGTCCCCGCTGATTACCGGTGCGGGAACCGAGGTCCCGCCGCTGGCCTGTCTCCGTCTGGCGGCACCGCCGCTGCCCGGTGTTCCGGGCGGCCGGGCCGTCAGGTACAGCATCTCCGGACGATGCGGACCGGCTTCTTCTGCTGCTGCCCGTGACCGGATCGTCAGCACGACCGGACAACGACCAACACTGTCCAGAAAGGATTCAGGAGTGGAACTGGCCGGGACGGCGTCCCTGCCCGGCCGGCCCGCGATAGGCCTGGGCGATGTCGAGCCACTGGTCGGCCAGTGTGCCCGTCGCGTGCACATCGAGGTCGTAGCGGTGCCGCCGCCGGGTGACGAGCAGGCAGAAGTCCTCGGCACTGCCGGTGACCCGCTGGGCCGCGTCCTCGGGCCCGAACGCCCAGAGCCCCCCGGAGGGCGCGGTGAGCTCGAACCGGAACTCCTCCGCGGGCGGCGTCAGGTTCCGCGCCTCGTAGCCGAAGTCCCGGACCCGAACGGAAAACCCGGCGATGTGCCGGATCCGGTCGGTGCGCTCGCGGCGCACGCCGAGCGCGTCGGCGACGTCCTGGCCGTGGGCGAACACCTCCATCATCCCCGCGCACGCCAGCACGTACGGCGGCAGCGGGTTCACCAGCCACGGCACCAGCTGGTTCCCGGGCACGGCCGCGAGGGCCTTGAGCCCCGCGTCCCGCTCGGCCCGCCAGCGCGTCAGGAGCACCTCGGCCGGGTCGTGGATGTAGTCCTCCAGCGCGGCGTTGACCGCGGCCTCGAACCCGCCGGACAGCGACTTCGTCATGGCGACGAACGCCTCCGGCTGCGCCGCCGACAGCCCTGCGATGCGGAAGATGAACACGAGGTGCGCGATCTGGTGGCGGACGGTCCAACCCGGCGCGGGCGTGGGGGTGTCCCACTCCGCCTCGGTGAGCCCCGCGACGAGCGCGTCCACCTCGGCGGCCTCGGCGGTAAGATCGGCGATCACGCCCGTGGTGTCAGTCACCTGTCTGTCCTTTCACCGATGCGACGTCTTCTCCTGATCGATCATCACCGTTGCGACCTGGGAAGTCTTCTCTTCGCGGGCGGAGAAAGCCGGTCGCCCGCCGCCACGGCCGCGGTGAGCGCCGCCCACGACACCAGCTCGACCACCCCGCGGTCGTCCGTCCTTTCCGGACTCAGCGCGGCGATGTCGGCGGCCGTCACCTGGTAGGCGGACTTGGCCGTCAGCAGGGCGATCCGGCCCGGTGCGCGCTCCTCCGCGGGGAGTTCGGCGAGGACCGGCTCCACCCACGCGCGGCTCAGCCCGGGCGGTTTCCCGTCCCACGCCTTGACTTCCCGGCGGACGAGCTCCCGGACCCGGGAGGGCACCGAGCGTTCCCCGGCGGCCTCGATCGCCGCCGCAGCCCGCGAGAAAGCGTCGGACAGCGTGTCGCCCGACTTCGGCCCCGGCGCGGCGGGCAGCAGGTCCAGCGCCTGCCCGGCCGGCGGCGCGGCACCCGGCTTGAGCAGGAAGCCCAGGACAGCCTTGGCCTTCGCCCGCGCCGTCGGCGGAACGGCCTCGGGCAGCGGCGACGGCCCGAGGAACACGCTCACCACCCGGTTGAGGTAGTGGAACGCGACGGCCACCGCCGTGAACTCCGCCGCGGCGTCCTCGGGCACGTCCGCGGGCAGCCTGCCTGCACCGCCCGCCCACGCCGTCAGCGCGCGCAGGCCGCGGTCCGGGATGGCCGCGGTGTCCCCGGCCTCGATGGCCGCGGCGGCGGCCGGCTCCCCCAGCGTCCCGAGCGCCATCGCGTGCACTTCGACGCAGTACGGGCACGAGTTCGCCGCGGACACGGCGGCCGCGACGGCCTCCTTGCCGGCCCGGCTCGCCGCCCCGCCCGCGACCAGCGACTCCCGCAGCATCAGCCACGCCGCGGCCAGCACCTCCGGCGACGCAGAGTGCAGCGCGATCGGCGGGGCGAGCATCCCGAAGTCCCGCTCCACCTGCCGGTAGACATCCCGCACCAGCCCGCGCGCCCGCCGCGGCCGCACGGCCTCGACGTGCTTGACGTCCCGCACCGTCCGCCGCAGCGCCAGCCGCACCAGTCCCGGGGTCATGGTTCTCCCTTCCACGGACAACTCGCGCTCCCAGATCCCGAGGAGCGCGAGTTCGAAGTACCCGTGCATCAGCTGCCGGCGACCAGATCGAGCTTGGAGACCGCGCGGCGGCCGGTGATCGAGCCGTCGGGGGCCGGGGCGCCGTACTTGACGTCGACGCCGCGGGCCTGCAGCTCCCGGACGATGCCCGGGACCGAGCGCTCGGCGAGCGCGGCGATGGTCATCGCCGGGTTGACCGTCAGCGCGCCCGGCACCGACGCGCTGTCGGTGACGAAGATGCCCGGGTGGTTGCGCAGCTCGTGGTTCGGGTGCAGCGCGGACGTCGCCGGGTCGTCCCCGATCCGGCAGGACGCCAGCGGGTGCACCGTGTACGCCCCGACGACGTCGTTGGTCCACGGCGCCACCTTCGCCAGGCCGTCCTTCTCGATGATGGCCTTGCAGTCGGCGTCCGCGAGCGCCCAGCCGCGCCGCGTGTTCTCCGTCGGGTCGTAGCGCAGCGAACCGCGGCCGAGCATCTGCTGCGAGATCCGGTAGGCGTTCCCGGTGGGCGGCGGGGCGCCGAACACGCCTTCGTTGTCGTCCTCGGTCATCAGGAAGATCGTCAGCCAGTTGGCCCACTGCTTGAGGATTTCCTTCTTCTCCGCCCCGAACCAGCGCGGCTCCTCGCCGCCGGGCACCTGGGCAAGGATGGTGCCCAGGCCCGGCGGGAAGTACAGCTGCTCCAGCGAGTACCGCTCGTACTCCGGCAGCGACCCGTCGAGCTTGTCCCAGTTCGCGACGGTCGGACCCTTGCCGATGTGGTTGGCCGAGTAGACCGGACCGTCCTCACGGGACAGTCCCAGCACCTCGCGGACGCGGTCCTCGTCGATGATCGCGGTGTTGAGCCGCTCGCCGTTGCCGGAGAAGTACCGGCCAACGCCGTGCGGCATCGTGCCGAGCGCGGCCTCCGAGCGCTGCAGGATCACCGGGGTGGCACCCGCGCCGGCGGCGATGATCACGATCTTCGCCTCGATCACGCCGCTGCCGGTGTGGATCCGGTAATCTTCCTCGTCGATCAGG
Organism: Amycolatopsis plumensis; assembly: GCF_042652605.1. Taxonomy (NCBI): domain Bacteria; kingdom Bacillati; phylum Actinomycetota; class Actinomycetes; order Pseudonocardiales; family Pseudonocardiaceae; genus Amycolatopsis; species Amycolatopsis plumensis. Next base: position 372,041 of record NZ_JBHSJY010000001.1, read on the forward strand.
TCGAAGTAGACGCGGTAGTCGCCGTCCTCGGTGCGCTCGAGCCGCTGGACCTCGTGCAGCGGGCGGATCTCCGCGCCGTGCGAGAGGGCCGCGGGCAGGTAGTTCGTCAGCATCGAGCGCTTGGCGTCGAACTTGCAGCCCGCCATCATGAAGTTGCAGTTGACGCAGGTGTCGTTGTCGACCGCGACCGGCGCCGGGTTGGCCGTCCGGCCGGAGTGGTTGCAGGCCGCGGCCCACAGCCCGCCGGCGTAGGAGACGTCATTCCAGTCCTGTTTGGACACGGGCAGCGACTCGTCGACCCGGTCGTACCAAGGCTCGAGCGAGTCGCGGTTGATCACCCCGGGCCACATCCGGCGTCCGATGCTGCCGTGGCGCTCGAAGACGAACTTCGGCGCCCGCGGCATCGCGGCGAAGTACACGACGCTGCCGCCGCCGACGCAGTTGCCGCCGAGCACGCTCATCCCGTCGCCGACGACGAAGTCGAACGCCCGCGTGTAGGACGAGCCGAGCAGGTAGTCGTGCTCGAAGTCGGCCGCGGCCAGCCACGGCCCTCGCTCCAGCACGGTGACCTTGGCCCCGCCGGCGGCGAGGTGGTAGGCGGGGATGGACCCGCCGAAGCCGCTGCCGACGATGACGACGTCGGTCTTGTCGATGGCGTTCATGCGGGGCTCCCCGATGGGGTCGTGTCCGGGTGGAGTTCGGCCAGCTTGCGGCCGTAGCCGTACTTCGGGAACCGCCAGAACCCGTCGGCGTCGGGGGCCTGGTAGCCCAGCGCCAGCAGTCCGGGGTGCCCTTCGCGGATGGCGTCGGCGGTGTGCATGTGCGCGGCGCTGTCGAAGGCCATGTTGCAGAACAGCGCGAGGCTGACCCAGCCGTCCTTCTCCGGGTGGCCGGGTGCGGTCAGCCGCCGCACCAGCTCGCGGCGGTGCTCGTAGGGCAGCGCGACGAACGGCGGGACGTCGTGGTCGAGCGCGAGTTCCACTTCGCCCGCGTAGGTCTTCGCGTGATCGTTGAGCGACTGCGCGAGGTAGGGCAGGCCGACGGTGACGCCGGTCGCGTCGAAGTTCAGCAGTTCGAGCGCGCCCGCCGCCACCGCACCGGGGCCGGGCGCGGCCCCGGCGATCGCCCGGTCGTCCTCGTCCCGCTTCTCCCCCGGCACGATCGTGTCCGCGTAGGCCTCGAGGGTCAGGTTCTTGCCGCGTTCTTCTTCGGTGGCTTCGGGTTGCACCGGCCTACCTCCTCATCGAATGTCCACAGTGAACTCAGGCGGCCTCGGCCCGGCGCACCCGTTCCCGGCGGTGCACGGTCATCGGCAGCCCGCCGCGCACCCGCAGCGAGAGCATCGCTTCGGGGTCGACGACCTTGCCCGGCACCTTCCGCAGCACCAGGTCCCGCGCCGCCATGGCGAGCACGAACACCGCCTCCATCACGCCGAGGCTGTTGCCGATGCAGAACCTCGGCCCGGCGCCGAACGGGATATAGGCGTAGCGCGGCGGCCGTCCGGCCGGGTTCGCTGGGTCGAACCGGCCGGGGTCGAACCGCTCCGGGTCGGTCCAGAACCCCGGGTGCCGGTGCAGCGTGTAGGGCACCACGACGACGTCGGAGCCGGCCGGCACGTGGTACCCGCCGATCTCGTCGTCGGCCTGGGCGACCCGCGGCAGCAGCCACACCGGCGGGTACAGCCGCATGACTTCCTCGACCACGGCCGCGGTGTAGGTGAGCCGGCGCAGGTCCTCGTGCTCGGGCAGGCGGTCACCCAGCACCTCGACGGCTTCGGCGTGCAGCCGCTCGCCGACCTCCGGGTGCTCGTCGATCAGGTGGAACGCCCAGCCGAGCGTGCTCGCCGTCGTCTCGTGCCCGGCCAGGAGCAGGGTGATCAGCTCGTCCCGCATGCGTTCGCGCGACGCACCTTGCGCGGACCCGGACTCGATCAGCCGCGACAGCACGTCTTCGCCGTTCTCGACCGGGTTCGCCAGCCGCTGCTCGACGAGCTCGTCGGCGATCCGGCGCAGGTCGTCGCGCGCGGTGCGGAAGTGCAGCTGCTTCTTCAGCGGCACCCACTGCGGGATCGCGCTGAGCGTGACCGCCTCGAACATGGCCTGGTCCTGCACGGCCTCGAACGAGTGGCCGAGCGTTTCGTACCCGCCGAGCTCGGCGTCGAGCAGCGTCTTGCCGAGCACGCCGAGGGTCAGCCCGGTCATCTCGTGCAGGATCTCGACCGGCCCGTCGTGCGCGGCCAGCCGCTGGATCAGCGCGTCCACTTCGGCCGCGACGACGGCGGCCTGCCGCGAGATCCGCTTCGGCTGGAACACCGGCTGGATGGTCCGCCGCTGCTCGCGCCAGGTCTCCCCGTCGCTGGTGAGCAAGCCGTCGCCGAGGGCCCGGCGGGCCTCCTGCAGGCCGATGCCCTTGTGGTAGTTCGCGGCGTTGTCCGCGAGGACGTGCTTCGCGAGGTCCGGGTGGTTCACCAGGTACATCGCCTTCGGGCCGATGGCGATGCGGACGACGTCACCGTAGACCTCGGCGCTGTCGCCCATGAGCGCGAGCCGGTCGGTGAAGAGCTGCTTCAGCAACCGGAGGGTCGCCCGGCGCGGCGGCCCGGGCGGCGCGGGGTGCGCCGCCCGGGCTCGGTGCTGGCGGCCGGTCATGCCGCGACGGCTCCCGGCTTCTCGCCGCCCGCTTCCGCCGGCGCGGGCGCGAGCTCCAGTTTCGCCTTCTGCTCGGCCTCGAACTTGATCCGCGCCTTGTTCGAGAAGTGCAGGGCCCACAGGAACATGCCGCGGATCAGGCAGACGGTCGCGGTGGCCAGGAAGAGCCCGTAGGCCACGTGCACGGCGGTGAAGAAGCCGTACGCGAGCGCCACCCCGGCCCCGAAGGCGAACTGCGAACCCGGCTTCGACGGCGACGTGCCCGGGTCGGTCACCATGTAGTTGGTGTAGAGCACGAACGCGACACCGGTGGCCATCGCCAGTGCGCCGGGGATCGACGTGCCGAAGAGCCAGCCACGGACGACGGCCTGGATGACGAAGAAGCTCAGCCAGCCCGCGATGAGGAACATCCGGCCGGTCAGCAACGCGTTGAGCACCGTGCCCGACACCAGGATGATGCCGACGATCAGCCAGCCGCCCCAGGTGGGGATCTGCTCCGTGAAGTGGTACGGCGGGGCGATGCTCGCCCACGGGAACACGAGCAGGATGATCGTGATGCCGAAGTTCGACGGGTTCATGTAGTGCCGCATCCGGCCGTACACCGGTGCCTGCAGGATCCACTTCGCGCCGACCGCGACGACCACACCGAAGATCATCACGAGGATCCGGTCGTTGACGTAGGTCAGCATGTTCAGCGCGAGCCCGGTGATGTGCGCCGGGAGCAGGAACTCCACGAGCCCCTTGAACCCGTTGCCCTTGAAGCGGACCGCACGCGAGGTGACGCGGGCGTTGATGATTTCGAGCAGGATCTCCGTGGTGTACGCGGTCGCCAGCGCGACGAACGGGTACAGCCACGGCTGCTCGAAGCCGAGCACGGTGTAGCCGACGATGTTGAAGATCGTGATCGAGATCGCGAAGCGCCGCAGCGCAGTCGTGACCTTGTTGGTGCGCTTCGGTGGCGCGGTGTCCACTTTGGTCAGAGTCGGGGTCGCCATCACGTCACATCGCTTCCTTCGCCGTGGTGCCGAGCTGGTACATGTGGCAACCGGGTTCGAGCTTCAGGTTCTGGGTCCGCAGCTGCCCGGTCCGGTCCCGCCACTGCAGGTGCACGTCGAGCGGGCCGCTGACGTTGTGCCCGAGGCCGATCTGGACGTCGAAACTGCGCCGGCCGGCCTCACCGCTGCTGCCGTCGACCCGGCCGAGGTACTTCTTGCCGTCCGCGGTCGTCACGGTGGCCTGGGCACCGATCGCGGGCGGGCCGGCCGCGGGCAGCGGGCCGGGCGCCACCGGGGCGTCGGTGGTCAGCTTCAGCTGCAGGTACTTGCCGGGGTTCGGGCTGTCGTTGTGGTAGAAGATCGGCGCCTCCCACTGCCGCGCCACCGCGAACTCGGGCAGGCCGTCGCCGTCGGTGTCGCCGACGGCGATACCGCGGGTGGGCACCGGGACCGCCAGCCCCAGCTGCGGCGCGAGGTCGGTGTACCGGCCGTCCGCGCTCTTCACGAAGAAGTGCAGGGTGTGGTCGCCGCCGATGTCGTCACCGGCACGGGCGTTCGGCCACCAGAGCGGGTTGGACAGCATGCCGTCGTGCGCCGTGGCCAGCTCCTGCAGGTTCGGCCAGCGGTTGACCTGCCCCTTGACGAACCCGGTCGCCTGCGCGATCTGGTTCTCGCCGCCGTTGTTGAAGTCCTGGATCTTGACGTCCCAGCCCCAGCCGGACCAGGCGGTCCCCTGGCTGCCGCTCACGTCGTCGAACGGCGCGACCCCGTCCTGCAGCTGCTTGCGCAGGTCAATTGTGTTGTTCGCGGTGTTCATGAACTGGAAGTTCGACTCTTCGATGCCCCACGACGTGGTGATGTTGCTGACGAACAGGTCGTAGAGCCCGTCGTGGTTCAGGTCGCCGAAGTCGACGCCCATGCCCTTGAAGGAGTCGTTGCCCAGCACCTTCGACTTCGGGTCGGTGATCCCGCGGACACCGGTGACCTCGGCGAGCTCGATGTGGCCCGGCGTGGACTTGTTGTAGAGCAGCCGGTCGTGCCCGAAGTCGTTGGCGATGTAGAGCTCCGGCAGGCTGTCGCCGTCGATGTCGGTCGCGCTGGAGGCCAGCGTCCAGCCGTAGCGGGCGACTTCCGGGATGCCCTGCGAAGCGTCGACGTACTGCGCGCTCGGGTTCGCGCCGGACGCGGCGCCGGTCCAGCGGTAGATGTACTTCGCGCCCGAGTTCAGCGCGTGCGACATCGACTGGTTCATCGTGATGCCGCCGTCGGCGTTCGGGTCGAGGACCCGGCTGTCCGGGAAGTAGTTCCCGATGAAGATGTCGACGTGCCCGTCACCGTCGAAGTCGCCGATGGTGACGGAGTCGGTGTTCCACATCGGGCCGTTGTACTTCCCGTCCGGGCCGCGGTGGTTGCCCGCCACCAGCTCGACCGGCTGGAACGCGGCCGCGTCGAACTTCGCCGCGGTGGCCTTCTGCAGGAACAGCACCGGCGTGCGGCCCCAGTAGTAGGCCAGCACGTCGGTCCGGCCGTCTTCGTTGTAGTCACCGGGAACGCAGCCCATCGGCGCCATGTAGTCCCACGTCGGCAGGGCCGGCGCGGGGTCGAGCGCGAAGGGCGCGTAGCGCGGGCCCGAGTCCGGCGACGGCGTGATGACGACCTGGTCGCTGCGGGTGTCGACCAGGCAGAGGTCGTTCGCCTTGCCGCTGCCGCTGATGTCGTTGAGCGCGATCGCGGCGCCGACCGAGGAGATCCACGCGGCGATGTCCTTGTACTGCTTGTTCACCGTCCGGATCGACTGCGACTTCTCGGCCGCGGGCAAGGCGATCGTCATCGGGGTGAAGTGGAACTTGCTCGCCATCGAGTCCTGCTCGGCGGCGGAGACGCTGGGCAGCCGCGCGACCAGGAACAGGCCGAGGATCAGCAGCAGCGCCACGATGCCCGCCAGCTGCTTGCGCAGCCAGCCGAAGTTCGCGGTCATTTCTTGTTCCCTCCGTGGGTCAGCACTTCTTCGGCAATGCGCTGCCGCCAGGTTTCGAACGCCGGGACGTCGTCACCGTCGACGACCACCTCCGGCCGGACCTCTTGGGTGATGGCCGCCGCGCGTTCGGCAGGCAGGCCGCAGATCGCCCGGGCCGCCATCTCGGTCTCCGGGATCATCAGGCCCGAGCGCACCCGGCACTCGGCCGCGAACGCGCTTCCCTGCGCCAGCGGCCCGTGGTGGATGCCGGCCCGGTCGACCAGTTCCCGCAGCTCGTCGGCCGTGACGCCGCACGCGTAGGTCGAGGCCAGCCCGACCCCGGCGTACAGGTCGCCGTGGCGCGACTCGGGGAACTCCTCGATCGTCTTCGTCACCAGCTCGACGTCGGTACCGCAGATGAACCACAGCGCCCGGCCGATGCCCTGGTCGATGGCGCGCAACGCGTACCCGTCGTAGCGCTTGTCCGGCCACGAGAAACCCGGTTCCTGGTACTGCTGCCGGATGTACTGGTCGGTCTTGAAGTACGCCTGGTGGAAGCCGTAGCCGTCGAGCACGAGCCAGCGCAGCAGCGGGTCGAACGCCGAGGCCTTCGGCCACGCGAACCGCGGGAGCCGGCACATGGCCCAGCCGACCCCGACGTAGATGATGTAGTCGTGCTTCTCACCGGGGCCGGCCAGGAATTCGGCGATGTTCGTGCTCTTGCCGAACGGCAGCCCGTCGAGGACGCCGTACCCCATTCCCGCGCCTTCGTAGGCGAAGCCGCGGAACTGCGGCGGGATGCGCTCGAGCCATTCTTCGGCTTGCTCGACCGAACGCGCTTCGACCGCGTGCGCGTATCCGAGGAGGAATTTCTCCCCGACCGTCTCGAGTCGTTCTTGAGCGGCTGGGCTCTTTCGGTGGAAGCCACGCTTTTCCAGCGTGGTCTCCGAAACGTTCGGTGTCAGGATGCGGCGTCTGAGCGCACGCCAGCCATTGCCCAACGCACTCTCCCCCTCACGGGTCGAATGAGACTTGGTTCTGCTCGTCTCTTCCACGGTCACAGATCCGCTGGTCGGCGGTCTACTCCACGGTTGCGTGGGATCACCGCTCAGCTCGCCCGGCGCGCGGCGGCCGGGCGGAGCTCCTGCCGGATCCGCTCCCGCCACAGCTCGTAGGGCGGTTCCGGCCCGTCGTCGCCGTCGGCGCGCTCGGTGCGGTCGGCCAGGTTCTGCGCCTCCTGCACGGTCAGGTCGACCAGGGCACCGCACGCGTGGGAGGTGTGCGCCGGCACGTACCCGGAGTAGGTCCGTGCCTTCACCGCGAACACGACGCCCAGGCCGAGCTCGTCGTGGTACTCGCCGGCCGCCCGGCGCAGCCGCGCCAGCCCGAGCTGGTCACTGCCGCCCGCGAACGTCGCGGCGAGCCCGATCCCGCTCCACAGGTCGGCCCGCCGGTGCTCGGCGAACCGGCCGGCCGCGGCGGCCACCGCGTCCGGGTTCCCGCCGTGGATGAACCACAGCGCGCGGCCGACCCCCTGGTCGAACGCGCGGGGGAAGTACTCCGGGCGGCCGGCCCACGGGTAGGGCTCCGGGGCGGCCTGCCGCTCCACCCACTTCCCGGTGTCGAAGTAGGCGCGGTCGAAACCGTAGCCGTCGACGGCGAGCCAGCTCATCACCGGGTGGTAGGCCACCCCGGTCAGCTCGGGCAGCATCTTCTTCCACAGTGGACGCGGCAGCCGCGCCATCGCGAACCCGATCCCGATGTAGGTCAGGAAGATGTGCGGGCGGCCCGGTCCTTCGAGCAGCTCGCGGGTCCGGTCCGAGCCGCCGCCGGGCATGGCGTCGAGGACGGAGTAGCCCATCGCCGCGCCCTCGTAGGCGAACCCGCGCTGTTCGGGCTCGATCAGCGCGAGGCGCCGCTCGATCTCCCACAGCGACGCGCCTTCGATGGCCCATTCGAACCCGCACACGACCGCCTGCGGCACCGCTTCCAGGCGGGCCGTGACGTCGGTGTGCACCACCGGGAACCCGCGCTCGGCGAAGCCGACGGACGCGAGGGAGGGAGCGAGCACGCGCTTGCGCAGCACGCCGAGCAGAGTCGACATCCGGATCTTCCTGTCGGTCGGGGGAACGGGGCTCAGGCGACGGCGCGCAGGTGCGGCCGTTGCGTGGCGAACTGCTGCCGGCTCGACGGCGTCGGCCGGGACGCCAGGGTGATCGCGATCGGCGGGTCGGTCAGCGCCGGCCGCCGCAGCCGGACGGTGACGCCCGGCGGGTCGAACGGCGACACGGTGGCCGAGGCGGTCCCGACCGTGAAAGCGGGGCCGCTCTTGGCGTGCACGCTGTGGTCGGCGATCGCAATCACGGTCCAGTTGCCCTCCGGCACGCCGTGCACGGTCACCCGCCCGGACCGGGTGCTGGCCGAGCCGCCGAAGGCGACCGGGCCGCGCTGCGGCACGTTGTCGGCGAACACGCCGACGAGAACGGTGGCCGGGGCCGCGTCGTCCGGCAGCACCAGGTCGACGTCCAGGTGGCCGGTGCCCATCGGCTGCGAAGCGCACCCGGCTTCGCGCAGCGACTGCGGCGACGGCAGCCGCTGAAAGTACGCCGAGTGCGCGACGAGCAGCTCGCCGACGTCCGGTTCGCGGTACTCGGTCGGCGTCATGCCGACGGCCCGGACGAACCGGCTGGTGAAGGTGCCGACGCTGCTGTAGCCGACGCTGCAGACGATGTCCGACACGGTCAGGGAAGTGGTCAGCAGCAGCCGTTTCGCCTCGAACAGGCGCACGGCCGTCAGGAACCGGCCCGGGGTGACCCCGGTCGCCTTCGCGAAGATGCGCGAGAAGTGGAAGGGGCTCACGTACACCTCGGCGGCCAGCGCCGACAGGGTGATGGGCTCGAAGTAGCGTTCGAGCAGCAGCTCGATCGCCCGCAGGATCGCCGGCTGGACGGCTTGTTCGCGTCTGAGCCGGTCCGCGTCCTCCGGCGGCTCGCCGGCCTCCCGCTGCGCTTCCGTGGACGCAACCGATCGCAAGATCATCAGTCCAACCTCGAATTCCTCCGCTTGGATTTCCCTCGCCGCCAGGTAAGACGCCGGATGTCGCGGGTCGGTGGACGACCGATCGAGCCTCGACGGAGACCGGAGAAGGCGCTGTCGGCGGGGAACGCCGAACCCGTGTGAAGGGCACGGCTCCCGTCGTGCACTTCGCACGGATCCGTTGTGAAAGCTGCCCCGACACGGCGAGTGAGCACCGGCCTTCCGCCGTTCGCCCGGCCGGGCGGCACGATCCGGACGGCCAATCCGGCCGGGTCGGGAGTCCGCGGCACGCGGCCGCGAAAAGTGCGGAACGCACGGGTCCGGGCGGAGAAACACAGTTCGACTCTGGTGGGCGGCTCACTGGCCGCACCCCCGCCGCTCTGTCACATTCGAGTGTGGACAGCCGGAGGATCGACGGTACATCGGGAGTACCACCGGTCCTGGCGCGGCACTACTGGGGAGCCGGCACACGGCTGCACATTGGAGGCGTTCGGCAATGTACTCCGAAACTAGGCTAGCGGCCGGTGCAACCCCGCGGCCACGGGAACCATCCGAAAGTGTCGTCCGCTTCACGGTCCTCGGCCCGCTCGGCCTCCTGCGTGACGGCGTCGACTACGCGCCGACGACACCGAAGGTCCTGCAGCTGCTGGCCTTGCTGGTGGTCCGGCCGGGCCGGCTGGTCCACGCCGACTCGATCATGCAGGAGCTGTGGGCCAGCGACCCGATCCGCACGGTGCGGACCACCCTGCACACCTACGTCTACCATCTGCGGCGGTGCATCCAGGAGAACGGGCTCGCGGAGAACGCCGACGACCTGCTCGTCACCAAGAACCCGGGCTACGTCTTCCGCATCGACCCCGCGCAGGTGGACGTCTTCCGCTTCGACCGGCTGCAGCACGAAGGGCAGGTCCTGCAACGGAACGGGCGGCACGACGACGCGGCGGGCCGGTTCCGCGAGGCGCTGGACCTGTGGTCGGGGCCGCCGCTGGCGAACGTCTCTTGTGGACCGGTGCTGCAGTCGTACGCGACCCAGCTGGCCGAGCAGCACCGCACCACGCTGCACCTGCTGGTCGAGGCGGAGATCGCCAGCGGACGGCACCGCGAGCTGATCGGCGAGCTGCGGTCGCTGACCGTGGGCAACCCGCTGGACGAAGCACTGCACGGGCAGCTGATGCGGGTGCTGGGCCGCAGTGGCCGCCGGTCCGACGCGATGGCCGTGTACCGCGACCTGCGCCGCCGGCTGGCCGAGGAGCTGGGCGTCGAGCCGTGCGGCGACCTGCAGCTGCTGCACCGCGACCTCATCTCCGAGGGCGACCAACGCCAGTTCCACCCCACCGCACGAAGTGAGGACCGATGACCGCACAAACCCGTACCTATGGCCAGTTCTGCGGAGTGGCCCGCGCGATGTAGCTCGTCGCTCTGGAACGTCGTGTAGAGCGAAAGGATCGCCGCGTCCAGCGTGAAGACGTCTTCCGGCTCACGGCCGTTCAGCGAGCGCGCTCCCCACAGCCCGAGGTCCAGCAGGACGTGGTCCAGCTCGCTGCCGTACTCGGTGAGCTCGTACAGCACGCTCGCGTCCAGGTCGGGTCGCACGCGCCGATGGTCGACGACGGCGCGCTGAAGGTGACGAGCGCCGCGGAGGCGGTCCGCACGGGCCGCATCGTGATCGACGGCAGGCCGGCCGACCTGGAGCTGTTCGCCCGGCTCTTCCGCATCACCGCGGCACCTTCGCCGCAGGAGGGCATCGTCGTCCACTGAGGACAGTGCCGTGGGTGGCCACCCCCGCGGTGGCCGCCCACGAGCCCGTGCCGGGCCGCGGCAACCGCTCGGCCCGGCCACGCGCGCGAATCACCCCAGCCGATCAGCCCGCCCCAGCAGATAACGCTGCTCGGGCCGGGTCGCGGTCGCCTCCGCCGCGCGGCGGTAGTGGGTTCGGGCGGCTTCGTGGTCGCCGGCCAGTTCCAGCAGGTGGGCCCGGGTCGCGTCGAGGCGGTGGCTCTGCTTCATCCGGCTGTCGTCCGCCAGGGTGGCCAGCAGCTCCAGCCCCCGTTCCGGCCCCTCCGCCATCGCGATCGCGATCGCCTGGTTCAGCGTGACCACCGGGCTCGGCGCGAGTTCCTGGAGCACCGCGTAGAGCTGGACGATCTGCGGCCAGTCCGTGGTCTCCGCACTGGGCGCTTCGTCGTGCAGCGCGGCGATGGCCGCCTGCACCTGGTACGGGCCGACCGGGTGGCGGCCCAGCGTACGGCGGACCAGGCCGGCGCCCTCGGCGATCATCGCCCGATCCCACCGCCCGCGGTCCTGCTCGGCGAGCGGGACCAGTTCGCCTCCGGGACCGACCCGCGCAGGCCGGCGTGCGTCCGTCAGCAGCATCAGTGCGAGCAGGCCCGCCACCTCGCCGTCGTCCGGCAGCAGCGCGTGCACCCCGCGGGTCAGGCGGATCGCTTCGCGCGCCAGCTCGGGTGCCTGGAGGTCCGTTCCGGACGTGGCCGCGTAGCCCTCGTTGAAGATCAGGTACAGCACCTGCAGCACGACCCGGAGCCGCTCCGCGCGGTCGGCCGGGTCCGGTTCGCCGAACGTCGAGCCTGCCGCCGCGATGCTCTCCTTCGCCCGCGTGATGCGCCGGGTCATGGTGGCTTCGGGCACGAGGAAGGCCTTGGCGATCTGCGCCGTGGTCAGCCCGCCGACCGCGCGCAGCGTCAGCGCGACCTGCGAAGGCGGGGAGACCGCCGGGTGGCAGCAGAGGAAGAGCAGGGTGAGCGAGTCGTCCTCGTCGGACGGCCGGTCGTCGTCCGGCCCGGGCGCCACCACCGGCTCGCGGACCGCGACGGACTCCTCCCGCCGCCGCCGCGCGCTTTCGCTGCGCCAGTGGTCGGTGAGCCGCCGGGTCGCGACGGCGACGAGCCAGCCATACGGGTTGTCCGGCACGCCGTCGGCGGGCCACTGCTGCGACGCGGCGAGCAGTGCCTCCTGGACGGCGTCTTCGCACGCGTCGAACTGGCCGTACCGACGCACGAGCGCACCGAGCACCTGGGGCACCAGCGGCCGCAGGCGCTCCCCGACGGACGCGCTCACCCGCCGGTGAACCCGGATTCGGTTTCGGCGTCGGCGAAGAACACCACCGGCCGGACCTCGATGCCGAGCCCCTTGATCCCGGCGTCCGGGATCATCGCGGCCACCTCGTAGGCGCGCTCGGACGAGGCGCACTCGACCAGGTAGAACCCGGCCAGGAACTCCTTCGACTCGACGAACGGCCCGTCGGTCACCGCCGGGACCCCGTCGGTCACCCGGACGACGGCGCTGCGGGCCGGGGCGTCGAGGGCCTGGGTGCTGATCATCTCCCCTGACTCCCGGATCCGGCGGATGAACTCGCCGTGGCCGCTCATCACCTCGTCCCTGTCCTGCTCGGACAGCGCCTCCCAGACGTCGGGGTTCATGTACATCGCCAGCAGGTACTTCACGTGTCCTCCCCGGATCCGGCCTTGCCGGTCCCGAACATAGCCGATCCGGGACCGCAACCCACGAGTCGCCCGCGGCGGCGGCCCGGGAGCAGCATCGACACTCAGTGCTGATCAGCCACGGAGGCCGCAACCATGTCCGACGTGTACGCCGATCTGGAGGCCGGGGCGGACGCCCTCGCGGACCTGGTGCACGCCCACGCGGGAGCTTTGCCGCTGCCGTCCGCCCGCGCGGTCGCCGCCCACCTCGCCGAACTGACGGTCGTCGCGCGGCGGGTCGTCCTGGCCGTGGAGGGCACCGGGACCGGGTCCGCTCCCCGGATCACCGACGCCGGCCTGCTCGGCGACGCCGTGCTCGCTTGGCGTTCGGAGCACCGCAAGGCCGTCGAGCTGCTGGCCACCGCGGCCGGGGACGTCCCGTGGCCCGGTGGCCCGCTGCGGCCGTCCCTGCTGGCGGCGGCGCTGTCGACGGTCCTGTTCGCCCGCAGCCAGGACATCGCCGATGTGCTCGGCGCCCGGCTCCCGCGCGACGACGCCATCGGCCACGTCGCCTACTACGGCGTCCGCACCAGCGGCGACGTCTACGCCGGGCACGGCGGGCCGTCCGCCGGGCCGCTCCGGTTCGAGCTGACCGCGCCGTCCGGGACGCTCTGGGAATTCGGCCCCGCCGACGCGGCGGACCGGATCTCCGGCCGTGCCGAAGACTTCTGCCTGCTGTTCACCGGCCGTCGCCCGGCCGCCGGGCTGGCCGTCGAAGCCACCGGGCCGCGCGCCCGCCGCTGGCTGGAACTGGTGCAGCAGCACAAAAATCCACTGTGGACGTCCGAACCGGACTGATCAGGCGAAGCGGTCCGGGTCGCCCGCGCCGCGGCGGACGATCTCCGCCTCCCCCGAGGAGAAGTCGACCACCGTGGTCGGCTCGACCCCGCAGTCACCGGAGTCCACGACCGCGTCGAGCACGTGGTCGAGCTCGTCCTTGATCTCCCAGCCCCGCGTCAGCGGTTCCGGCACGTCCGGCAGCAGCAGCGTGCTGGACACCAGCGGTTCGCCCAGTTCGGCCAGCAGCGCCTGGGTGACCACGTGTGCCGGGATGCGGACGCCGACGGTCTTCTTCTTGTCGTGCATCAGCCGCCGCGGCACTTCTTTGGTGGCCGGCAGGATGAACGTGTAGCTGCCCGGCGTCGCCGCCTTGATCGCCCGGAAGACCGCGTTGTCCACGTGCACGAACTGGCCCAGCTGCCCGAAGTCCTCGCAGACCAGCGTGAAGTGGTGCCGCCGGTCGAGCTTGCGGATCGCCCGGATGCGGTCGAGGCCCTCGGGGTTGTCGAGCCGGCACCCGAGCGCGTAACACGAGTCGGTCGGGTAGGCGATCAGCCCGTCGCGCCGCACCAGGTCCGCGATCTGGCCGATGGCGCGCCGCTGGGGGTTGTCCGGGTGCACGTCGAAGTACTTCGCCATGGCCGCGAGCCTAGGGCCCGGCCCGCGGCCGCGCCCGGCGGCCCGCGTCTCCCACCTTGCTCTGCCCGCTCGCGAACCGGTGACCTGGCCCGGCGTCCGGCGCACAATGCGCGGTGGGCACCGGCACACCGTACCCAGGAGGCGATCATGACCGAACCGGCGCTGCCCGGCCTGACCCGGCAGGCCCCACCCCGGGCCACGCCCCGCGCCGGCCAGGGCGTACCGGTTCGCCGGGCCCGCGGGCACGGTCACCCTGACCGGGTTGTTCGACGGGCATCGACGGCTCGTGGCGCACCACACCGTCCCCGATCGCAGCCGGCCCGCCGCCGTCGCCTCCGCCGAAGAGCTTCCGGCCGCGCTGCACACCCGGGACACCCGCCTGGTAATCGTTTCCCACGCCCCCTACCCGAAGATCGAGCAGTACCGCAGGCACTTCGGGTGGGACCTGCCGGTGTATTCGGCGCCGGACACCGGGTTCGCCGCGGACTTCCCGGCGACGCGCCGCCTCGAGGGCGCCGGCCCCGGCGAGCACGACGACGACGGTCCCGGCCCGAGCTTCTTCCGCCAGGACGGGCGATCCCTGCTGCATACCGGCTCGATCGCGGCGCCGTACCTGGATTTCCTCGCGCCGGCCGGTGTCGCGCGGGGCCGGGCCGCGGCTGACGAAGCGGACCGGACGTTCGGCCGGAGCCGGACGCACGGCGGCACGGCCACTCTTCGCCGACTGTGCCGATCGTCGCCGATCCCGCCACAGTCACGGCCGAATGGCTTGGTGACAACGGTTCCGTGCAGTACAGGGGCGGCCTACTCTCGGGCCGGATTGGTAATACGAGCCGACGGGATGAGATAGGATTGACCGGAAGCATGCAGACCGAGCTCAGCCCGGGTCGCCGAACCCACTCCGTGCGACGCCACGACACCGGAGGATCGTTGCGCATGTCTCCGGTCGTCGACTCGAACCGCTCGGGCGCCCCTTCCGTGCCCTGGGGCACGAGCGCGGTCGACCGGCGGCCCAAGCTGGCGACCTACCTCGCCGGCTCGATCATCACCGTGGTCGTCGCCGGCTTCGGGGCCGTGCTGCTCGCCGGCCTCATCCCCCAGTCGGTGAGCCCGGTCGCGGCCGGTTACGCCATCCTCGCGGTCGCGCTGCTCCTCGCCATCCAGCTGCTCCACTTCAGCAGGCCGTCGGTCCGCCTCGACACGAGGACCAGCCGGGTCCTGCTGGTCGTGCTGGCCCTGCTGGGCTACGTGCCGGTCTTGACCTTCGACGCCATGTGGTTGGCGATGCCGGTCTTCTTCGGCGGCGCGGTGGTGCTGGTGCTGCCCGCCCGGTTCGCGTGGCCCCTCTTCGGCCTCAACCTCGCCGCGGCGCTGTGGATCGAGCTGCGCTACGACACTCCGCTGGAGGCGGTTTACACCGTCCTCGGCGTCGCCGTCTACAGCCTGGTCTTCGCCCAGCTTCCTTTGGTCGCCCGGATGATCCGCGAGCTGCACCTGGCCCGGACCGAGCTCGCCCGCCGCGCGGTCGCCGAGCAGCGCCTGGCCTTCGCCAGGGACCTGCACGACCTGCTCGGCATGGGCCTCTCGGCCATCGCCCTCAAGGGTGAGCTGGTGTACCGCCTGATGCGCAAGTCGAGCGAGCAGGCGCAGGCCGAGCTGGCCGAGATCACCGCCATCGCGCAGCGCACGCTCTCCGACGTCCGTGCGGTGTCCCACGGCTACCGCGTGTCGCTCGAGAAGGAGTTCCGCACGGCCCAGTCGCTGCTGACCGCCTCCGACATCGCCGTGCGGGTCCACTTGGACCATGGCGACCTGCCGGTCCGGGCGCGCACCCTGCTCGCCAAGGTGCTGCAGGAGGGCGTCACCGACGTCCTGCGCCACAGCGACGTCGAACACTGCGAAATCGCGGTCCAGCAGCGGCACGGCCGGGTGTCGCTGGAGATCGTCAACGACGGCGTGGGCCCCGACGACCTGCCCGCGGAGTCCGACCTGCTCGCCCGGCTGCCGGACGAGGTGACCGCGCTGGGCGGCACCGTGCGCAGCGGTATCGGCGAGGACGGCCGGTTCCGGCTGCTCGTCGAGCTGCCGCTGCCGGACCGGGTCGAGCCGCCGTCCACCGACGACGGCCCCCAGCCGGCCGACGCGGAGTCGAGGCGGGTCCGGGTGCTCCTGCCGGTCATCTTCACCCTGTTCGGCCTCATGGCCGTCGTGCACGAGCTCCTGCTGACCACGAACGGCTGGCACATCGCGCTCGTCGCCGGGTCGCTGGCGGCGCTGCTGACCCTGCAGTTCGCCTACTTCAACCGTCCCTCCACCCGGCTGCGCTCGGGCCAGAGCATCGCGATGCTGTTCGTCCAGGCTTGCCTGATCTACCTCCCGATGCTGCCGCTGCAACGGGACTGGGTGAGCTGGCCGTCGCTGCTCATGGGCTGCGCGCTGCTGGTCCTGCCCCCGGTCGCCGGCTGGCTGGTCTTCGCCGCGAACGCCGGCTTCTACCTCTGGCTCGAGTACGTCGCAGGGCAGGCCCGCGAAGACGCCCTCTACGCGGTGACGTTCTCCGCCGGCACGGTGATGGTAGGGCTCATCGTGTTCGGCATGCTGTGGCTGGTCCGGCTGGTCGCCGAGCTCAACCACAGCCGGCGGCGGCTGGCCGAGACCGCGGTCGCCGAGGAGCGCCTGCGCTTCGGCCGCGACCTGCACGACCTGCTCGGCATGAGCCTCTCCGCGATCGCGCTCAAGAGCGAGCTGACGGCCAGGGTGCTGCCACTGGACCGCGACCGGGCGGCCGAGGAGCTGGTCGAGACCCTGGGCCTGACCAGGCAGGCTCTCTCCGACGTGCGCTCGGTGGCGAGCGGCTACCGGGAGCTGTCCCTGCACAGCGAGTCCCGCTCGGCCCGCTCCGTGCTCGCCGCCGCCGACGTCCGGGTCCGGATGGAGATGCTCCAGGACGAGCTGCCCGCGCCGGTCCGCACGGTACTGGCGGTGGTGCTGCGGGAGGGCGTCACGAACGTGCTCCGGCACAGCCGGGTGGAGACCTGCGAGATCGCCCTGCACCGGGTCGACGGCGGAGTCAGCCTCGAGATCGTCAACGACGGCGTCGAGCGGTCCGGCCCGCGCCCGGTCACCCCGGCCGATCCGGCGGACGACGGAGCCGCGCGGCCCGGCACCGCGTCGGGCAGCGGCATCGGCAACCTGTCCCACCGGGTGGCCGACCTCGGCGGCGAGCTCACCGCCGGTGTGGTGGACGACGGCCGGTTCCGGTTGCGCGCCGTGGTACCCGTCTGAGAGCCGGTTTCCCGGGCGACCGGCGCTTCAGATCCAGCCGGACTCCTGGGCCAGCCGGATCGCGTCCACCCGGTTGCGGGCCCCCAGCTTCGACACCACCGTCGTCAGGTAGTTCCGCACCGTGCCCGCCGACAGGTACAGCCGGGCCGCCACCTCGACCGTCCCGTACCCCTGGGAGGTCAGCCGCAGCACGTCGAGCTCGCGGCCGGTCAGCGGGCAGTCGTCGCTGTCCCAGGCCGCCAGGGCCAGGTCGCCGTCCACCATCCGCCGTCCGGCCGCGACGCCGCGGACCGCGTGGGCCAGCTCGCCCGGCGGCGCGTCCTTCAGCAGGAACCCGCTCACCCGCGCGTCCAGCGCGCGTCTGAGCGTGCCCGGGCGGCCCAGGCCGGTGAGGATCAGGGTGCGGCAGCACGGCAGCTGCTCGCGCAGCTCACCGGCCGCGGTGAGGCCGTCCTTGCCCGGCAGGTCGATGTCGATGATGGCGACGTGCGCTTCGCTGGCCCGGGCCGCGGAAAGGATCTCGGTCCCGGAAGCGACTTCGGCCACCACCTCGATGTCGGGCTCCAGCCGCAACAGCGCCACGAGCGCGCTCCGGACTATGTGCATGTCTTCAGCCACGAGCACTTTGATCACGAGGCGCCTCCGCCTTCACAATTCCCCAGGGCCTCAGTTAAACATTTCCGCGGGACTCCCGGTTGGGCCAAGAGGGTTCACCTCGGAGAATGCACGTGGACCTCGAAGCAATTCGATCCGACCACAGCAGAACGCGCTCGGACGACTACCGAAGGTAGAAAAGCAATAGGCATGGTGGGAAATTTTCCCATCGACTGTCGCCAGTGTATGTCAGGCGCACGCCGAGGGAGCCGGTCTCCCGGGCGAAGACACCCGGGAGACCGGCTCCCTCAGGCCCCCACCAGCACGGACGGCAGCCGGAACGGGCTCACGCGGCGAGTTCCGCGTCGCGTAGCGCTTCGATGTTCGTCCCGCAAACGGAGAAGCACACCCTCGAGTCGACGCGGCTCCCCCATTGTTCGAAACAGTCGATCACGAGACCGGTCTCGATCGGATCGGCGTTTTCGACCTCGACCCCCAGATCGACGAAAAGTGCGTGTACGTCAGCGGAAATACGTGCGGACATTGAAATCTCCCAGTGGCGAAGTAGCAAGCTTCACGTGCCATAAATAGTCCGCTCGCGAACCGTCGGGAACCAGTGCCCACATCACCGGGCATATGTGTTTTATGCCTGCTCCGCGCAGTGCGGCGACTGCCGCCGAATGGAGTATCAGAGGTCGGATAACGCCGTTTCGATCACTTTGCGCGTTCGCGCGGCCGCGATACGCGACGGAAACGCACGGCCATCCATCGGAGGACATACCCGGCCGGGCCGCCGGAAAACGCGGTAGGCGGCCCATATGCAAAACGCATGTCCGGCCCGTGCGAAACCCATCCGGAACGGTGCACTGAGCACTTAAGAAGTAGACAGCGTCCGACCTAGAGTTCTTTCGACAAGCATTCCGCCAGCGCCACGCGTTTCACAGGGGAACGCGGCCACCGACGCCAGGCGAGGGGAGGACGGCCACCATGGACGAGGTCGTACGACAGGCCACGGCGCGCGCCATCACGACCATGCGGGACCACCTGGGCGACCGGCTCACCGTCGACGACCTCGCCCGGGCCGCCATGTTCAGCAAGTTCCACTTCACCCGTGTGTTCCTGCGGGCGACCGGGCTTTCCCCCGGCCGGTTCCTGTCGGCGCTGCGGCTGGCCGAGGCCAAACGGCTGCTCGCGACGACGAGCATCTCCGTGGCCAACATCAGCCACCAGGTCGGCTACAACAGCGTCGGCACCTTCAGCGCCCGCTTCAGCGGCAGCGTGGGGCTGTCGCCGAGCGGCTACCGGCAGGCCAGGGGCCTGCCGCCGCGGATCCCCGAACGCGCTGACCAGGCCCCCTCGGGCACCACGCTGCGCGGGAACGTCCGCTGCCCGTACGGGACCGCCGGCACCGTGTTCGTCGGCTTGTTCCCGGCGAAGATCACCGAAGGCCGTCCCGCGCGGTACGCGATCCTGTCCGGGCCGGGACCGTACGCGCTGGCCGACGTGCCGCCCGGCGCCTGGTACGTCATCGCCCACACCTTCGCCGCCGGCTACAACGACGACCGCGGGCCACGGCCCTACACCGGGCTCGCCGGCCCGGTGCCGGTGCACCGCGGGGTCACCGCCGTGCTGGCCGACGTACGGCTGCGGCCGCGCCACGGCTTCGACCCGCCGGTGTTGCTGGCGCTGCCGGACCTGCGGCCGTCGGCCGTCCGGCGGCCCGTGGCGGTCTGAACGCGTCCGCCGAACCGGGGAAGGCGGTCACGCCGGGCTTCCGGCCGGCGATCGCGCGTCGTGGGGACGGCGCCGATCGCCGGCATTCCGGGCGGCGGAAATTGCCTTCCGGCGGATCCGGTGGCGTACCATTCTCACGGGGAGACGTCCCACTGGGGGAAGTGAGGTCCCACCGTGATCAGAGTTTTGCTTGCCGAGGACATGGATATGGTCCGCGGCGCGCTTGTCGCCTTGCTCAACCTCGAATCCGACATCGAAGTGGTCGCGGAAGTCGATTCCGGCGACGAGATCCTCCCCGCGGCGAAGGCGGCCCATCCGGACGTCGCCGTCATCGACATCGATCTGCCCGGGAAGGACGGTCTGACGGCGGCCACCGAGATCCACGAAAGCCTGCCGGAATGCCACACCCTGATCCTCACCAGCCTCGGCCGGCCGGGCACCGTCCGCCGCGCCCTGGACGCCAAGGTGAACGGCTTCCTGCTGAAGGACGCGCCTTCGGACAAGCTGGCGAACGCGGTCCGCTCGGTGGCCGTCGGCCGCCGCGTCATCGACAGCGAGCTCGCCCTGTCCGCCTGGGAAGCCGACGACTGCCCGCTCACACCCCGTGAGCTGGAGATCCTTTCGCTGGCCGCCCGCGGCCGCAACGTGGCCGACATCGCCGCGGACCTGTTCCTGTCGCCCGGAACGGTCCGCAACTACCTGGCCGCGTCCGTGACGAAGCTGAACGCGCGCAACCGGGTCCACGCGATCCGGATCGCCACCGAAGCCGAATGGCTGTAACGGCTCCGGACGCCGTTCACCAGGCCGGTGCCCGCAGCGGGACGACCGCGCACAGCCGGTGCGTCCCGTCCGGCCGCACCCCCACCGACAGCTCGCCGCCGAGGGCTTCCACGCGGTAGGCGAGGTTCCGCAGCCCGGAGCCGCGGCTCTCGCCCGCGGGCGGGTCTTCGCCGGCGGGCGGGACCCCGTCGTTGGCCACCTGCAGCCGCACCGCGCCCGCCACCACCACGACCGAGAAGTCGCACCAGGCGGCCTTGCTGTGCCGGATGACGTTCGTGACGCTCTCGCGCAGGACCGCCGCCAAGGTCGTCGCCACCGGCGACGGCAGGTCGGCGGGCAGCTGCCCGTCGAAGCCGACCGTGATGCCCGCCGCCCGCAGCACCGAGGCGGCGGACCGGCACTCCTCCGCCAGCGACATCTCCCGGGATCCCGCCGCGATCGCCCGGACGTCCGCCAGCGCCTTGCGGGAGATCGTGAGCAGTTCGGCCAGCTCGGCCTGCGCGGCCTGCGGGCGGTCGTCGACCAGGCGCCGGATCAGCTCCGCCCTGAGCGTGATCGCCGAGAGGCTCAGGCCGAGCAGGTCGTGGGTGTCCCGGGAGAACCGGCGGCGTTCCTCGGCGACCACCTGGGCGGCCACCTGGGCGGCGAACTCCCGCCTGCCGTCCTCGTCCAGGGCGGCCGCCCCGACGAGCCACGCCAGCCCGAACACCGCGAAGGCCGTCACCGCGGTGAGCAACGCGGTTCGCAGGCCGTCCGCGACGGCCGCCGGCCCGGCGGCCCGCACGGCCAGTGCCCCGGCCCCGGCCGTCACGAGCACCAGCACCGGGACGGCGACGCGCGGCCGGGCCACCAGCGGCAGGCTGCCCAGGAAGAAACAGCTGAACACGGCCCATGCCGCGCCGAACTCCAGCACCGGGGCCAGGCCCAGCAAGGCCTGCAGCGCCAGCGCGGTGCCACGGAACCGGGTCCGCCCGCGCCCGAACGCGGCCAGGTGGACCAGGACCAGCGTCCCGCCGCACCCGTAGGCGGCCAGGACCACCGCCTCCTGCAGCGCGGTGAGGAGACAGAGCAGCCCGATGGCGACGCAGCCGCCGGCGTGCGCGAGCCGGCCCGCCGGACCGTCCACGGCCCCGGGCCGCGCGGGTCCCGCCCGCGGGACGAAGCCACGACGGACCCGGCGCTTTCCGGGCCCGGCCGGACCGGCCGGTTTCGCTGCCGAAACCACCGCTGCGCCTCCCCAGTACCCCAGTTGCCCCCTCGCGGAATCTCCCCAGACGTCCGCCCGGCAAATCTAACAGCCGAAACCGCGATCCGGGCGTTCCCGCCGCAGGCTCACCCGGGCAAGTTCAGGACACATTCGCCGACGCTGACCTCGGCGGGCCACCTCAGCTTCAGCGCCCGGTCGACGCGGTCGCCGGCGTCCACGGGCACGGCGTGCGCGGTCAGCCCCATGGCCTTCGCGGCGAGGGAGAACACCTGCTGCAGCGCCCCGACGTGGAGCAGGGTCGTGGCGTACGCCGCCCCGCCGAGGACCCAGGCGATCCGCGACATGCGGGCCGTCATCGTCAGCAGGACCGACGGCCGGGCGTGGCCGCCCGCGGCGACCATCGCCATGTCCAGCAGGCCGTCCAGGACCGGGAGGTCGTCGTTGATCAGGGTGAGCGTGTGCCACAGCGGGTCGTAGTGGTAGATCCCGCGGGTCAGGTCGTCGCAGCGGTTGATGCCGACGTAGATCTCGAGCTCGTACAGGCAGGCGACGCTGAAGTACGGCCGTTGCGACGCCTCGTGCGCCGGGCCGCCGGGCAGGTGCGCCGGGCCGACCGAGCGGACCCGGGCCGCCCGGAACAGGAACTCGCCGATCTGCCGCGCCGGCAGGGCGCGCTCGCTGCACTCCGGGCGGGTGTGGTCGCGCTCGAGCAGGCTGGTCAGCGTCGGGTCCCTGGCCGCCAGCACGGCCGGGTCCGGCCGGTACAGCGGGAACGTCGGCCCCGCGGTGACCTGCTTGACCACGGGTGGCTCGCGCATCTCGCGAGCCGCGTCCGGATCCGGCGCCGCCCCCTTCTGCCAGGTCCGGCTGCGGGTGTGGAACAGCAGGTCGCCCGGCGACCAGACACTGAGGTCGGGCCCGCCGGACTCGGCGAACCCGCCGTCGGGCCGGGCGAGCAGCACCACCCCGGCGGCGACCAGGAAGGACAGGACGTCGGCCACGACGGCCGAGGGCACCCCGGCCGTCCCGGCCAGCTCGTCGACCGTTCTCGGCGCGGCCAGCGACGACGCGATCACCACGGCGGGCGAGCTGGACAAGGCGACCTTGTACCGCGCTCCCGCCGACTCGGCGAGCAGCGTGCCACCGTCGGCGCGCAGCGAGGTGAACCGCGAGAGCCGGACGCGCCGCGCCGCCGGCAGCGGGCCGACCGGGAACGCGGGGTTCTGCGTCACCGGGATCGCCGACAGCAGCGGCCCCTTGCCGTCGTTGAGCGCGAGGGAGTGCACCACCGAACCGGAGAGCCGGGTGAGCACCTTCCGCAGCGACACCCACGACTCGTCCTGGCCGTCCACGGCCAGGTTGGCCATGGTCACCGGGCCGAGCGCCATCCGGTCGAGCGACGCGCGGACTTCCTCGGGCGTGCCGGGGAACTCGTACTCCCCCCACCACGTGACGGCGACGAGCGTCCCGTCGTCCGCGGCTTCGAGCAGGGTGTCCTCGGTCAGGGACAGCAACCGGATCGTTTCGGCGCGTCCCTCCGGGCTGTCGGGAGTCAACGGGTGCTCCTACGCGAGGGGTGAAGTGCTCTTCCGGGACACTCCAGGGTGCTAGAGGAAGATGGGGAACGGATTGAGCCGCTCGTACGGCGTCGGCTCGGCGAGCCTGCCCAGCCGCACCGGAACGTCGAACAGTCGTCCGGGCGCGTAGCGGGCCCAGAACGGCCGCAGCCCCGGCGCGAGCACCTTGACCACCGGGATCCCCACGTCCGGCCGGGTCTGGTCGAGCACGAGCAGTTCCGTGCCGGCCGCCGCCAGCGTCCGGCCCAGCACCACCACGTCGTCGCGCACGTCCGGGCGGTGGACGAACCGGAAGTCCGCCGGGACGCGCATCCGCACGCCGGCGGCGGGCCGGAGGTACGGCTGGTTGGCGACCGTCGCGTACCGGAGCCAGCGGGCCGCGTCCGGATCGTCGAGCTCGTGTCCGAACTGGAGCACGTCGGGGATCATCTGGTTCAGCTCGGTGACCGCGCGGCGGAGGGCGATCCGCGGGTCGAGGTGGGCCCCGAAGCCGAAGATGACGTGCTCGTGCGGCCCGTCGGTGCGCCGCGAGAGCGCCACGACCACCGGGACGCCGAGGTCCGACGTCACGTCGAGCGCCCACAGCTCGCGGCCGATGCCCGCGTAGCCGCCGATCATCTCCTCCAGCCACGGGTCGCCGAAGGACGCGAGATCCACCCCCGGCACCGGCGTCCGGTTGTACCACCACAACGCGACGGCGTCCCGTTCGACGAGCTCCAGGGTGCCTTGCAGGACGGCGTCCTCGAGGCTGCTGCCGGCCGCCGCGCCGTTGGAGTCCGGGCGCAGGCCGCCGATCCCGCAGCCGGTGGGCGCGCCGTAGTACAGGGACCCGGTCGGCAGGAGGCGGCGCCGGCCCGCCAGCGTCCACACCGGGGTCCAGTCGATCGCGGCCGAGGTGTCGAAGGGCGCGCCGACGTGCTGGAACAGTCCGTGCGCCGCGTTCCAGGCCGCGCGCTCCCGGTACTGCCGCTCGGCGAAGAGCATGCAGTCGTTGGGGTGGACCGCCTCCGCGCCGAGGTCGTCGAACGAGGCCCGGATCCGCAGTTCGTCACCCTGGAAGTTGCCGGAGAAGCGCTCCGCCGCTTCGCAGAGCGCGCCGACCTCGGCGTCGAGGGGACTGACGCCCTTGCCGCCGTTCTCCCCGCGCAGCCCGGCCTGCAGCCCGACGACGCCGGTGAGGGCGCGGGCGATGTTCGTCCCCGACCGGTAGGCGTTGACGAACGGCGGCGCCGCCGGGTCGGGCCGGACCGCCTTCACGACCCCGGTGACCGGGCTGACGAGGTGCCGGTACCGCTCGAGCATCTGGGCCGGCGTCGCGGTGCGGTGCCCCCCGCCGACCGAGGTGGCCTTCCGGGCCTCCCGCAGCTCGATCGGCCGGGCGGACCGCTGGGTCACGAGCGTGGCGTCCCCGCAGCCGGGGCACTGCGGGCGGCGGCGCAGCTCGTGCAGCTCGCCCTGCAGGCTGAGGGTGTCGAGCACCCAGACGCTCTCCTGGCCGCGGTGGCGGTAGCCGGCCAGCCACTTGCTGGCCTCCAGCGCCACCAGGTGGGCCGCCGCCGCGGTGAGCGGCGGCAGCGCGGCGGCGGGGTGGCGCGCGGGGCCGACGTGACCGAGGACCTCCTGGGCGCACGCTTCGGCGTGCCGGTGGGCCCACAGCCGGTTGGTCAGGCACAGCCAGCACGCCGACTCGTGCGGCCGCAGCACCGGCCCGATCCAGACCTGGGCGCCGAACGGGCGCGCCAGCAGCCACGGCCGTCCGGTGCGGCGGTGCTCGGCGTCGACCTCGCCCAGCCGCGGGTCGAGGTAGTCGGTGCACAGCACCACGCTCAGGTCGGGCTCGCCGGTCCCGCCGACGACGTCGAGGGCCGCGCCCGCCAGCGCCTGCTCGACGGGCCGCGTGTCGACGTCCTCGCCGACCGCGATCAGCCGGACGCTGCCGCGGGTGTCGCCGGCCGCGACCTCGCCGGCGTCGATGCCGCACGCGTCCCAGTAGGCGAGCTCCCGTTCGTCGGCCCCGGGCCCGGCCACCTCGCGCACGGCCACCAGGCCCGCCTCGACGAGCTGGGCCACCAGGGCCGCGACCTCCTCGGGCGCCATCCCGTCCGGCCGCGCACCGAGCACGTCGGCCAGTTCCCACGTCCCGTCCAGCAGCGGCGCGAGCGATTCGATGCGGGCGCCCCGCATCGCGATGACCCCGCGTTCGGAGAACAGGTAGGCGCCGTTGCCGTTGCTGACCTCGGCGCGCAGGTGCCGTTTGAAGCCGAGCACGCGGCCGCGCGCGTGCGAGGTCGACGGGTGGAAAGCGGGCTGCACGGCCGATCCGCTCATTTCAACTCCCTGCCGCCGGTGCGCACAAACCGAGAAACCGGATTCTTCTCCGGCGGCCGGACCTGCGGCCAGTGCGCGGCGCACCTGCCCGGGATGCGAAACACACGGCATTCCCCGTGGAATCCACAGCGAAGGCATGCACACCGCACTGGCCCGGCGGCCGAGCGGGTCGTCAACCTGGATCCCGAGCGCGCTTGCCGACGGGGTGCGCGTCCGATGCGACCCACAGTGAGGACCGAGTATGACGACCACACGCACCTACGGACAGTTCTGCGGGCTGGCGCGTGCTCTCGAAATCATCGGCGAGCGGTGGTCCATGCTCGTCATCCGCGACCTGATCCTCGGCCCGAAGCGCTTCACGGACCTGCAGCGAGGCCTGCCCCGCATCCCGGCGAGCATCCTGTCGTCCCGGCTCAACGAGCTGGAGCAGGCCGGCGTCGTCCGCCGCCGCGTCCTGCCGCAGCTCGACGCCGGCCTGGTCTACGAGCTCACCGAGTACGGCAGCGAACTGGACCACATCCTGCTGGACCTCGGGCTGTGGGGCGCGCGCTCGCTCGGCTACCCGAAGGGCGACGACGTCTTCACCACCGACGCCGCCATCCTCTCGCTCTACACGACGTTCCAGGAGGAAGCCGCGCGCGGCGTGCACATGACGTACGTGGTGCGCCACAGCGACTCGCTGATCGTCCACGCCATGATCGACGACGGAACGCTGAAGGTGAGCAGCGGCGACCACCCCTCGGCGGACATCGTCATCGAGCCGCAGGGGCCGGTGCTGATCGACCTGTTCAACGGCAACCTGACCGCGGCCGAGGCGATGGCGTCCGGCCGGGTGAAGATCGAAGGCGCGTTCGCGCACCTGGAGCTGTTCACCAAGCTGTTCCGGATCCCCCCGAAGCCGGAGCTCTCCGACGGCCTCATCCTGCACTGAGCCGCCCCGGGTGCGGCCGGCCGACCCGGCGAAATGGGCAATCCGGAGTAACGGAGCGGGCCGCCGGGAGGTTTATCGTCGGAAAGCCGAGATTCGGTCCTTCGAGAAGGGGCACTTGCGCATGTCGACCTCCGAGTTCGTTCGGCCGGCCGGCTTCCTGGGGACGCTCAACGGGAAGTACCACAACCGGGCCCTCGCCGTGTTCATGGTGATCGTGGTGGCCCACTGGGCCGAGCACATCGTCCAAGCCGTGCAGATCTACGGGCTCGGGTGGCCCACCTCGCGGGCGCGGGGAGTGCTCGGGATGCCGTTCCCGTGGCTCATTTCGCAGGAATGGCTGCACTACGGCTACGCGCTCGTGATGCTGGTGTTCCTGTGGATCCTGCGGTACGGCTTCGCCGGCCGGTCGCGGCAGTGGTGGAACCTCGCGCTCGCCATCCAGTTCTGGCACCACATCGAGCACCTGCTGCTGTTCATCCAGGCGCAGTCGGGCTGGCGGCTGGCCGGGCAGAAGGTGCCCACGAGCATCATCCAGCTGCTCGTGCCGCGGGTGGAGCTGCACCTGTTCTACAACACGATCGTCACCATCCCGATGATCGTCGCGGTCGTCCTGCACCGGCGTGCCTCGGTCGCCGAGCACGAGCTGAGCGGCTGCGTCTGCGGGCTGCCGAAGGCCGCCCTCGCCGCGTCGTGAAGCGAGCGCTGGCCCTGCTGGCCTTCCTCACCGGCTGGCTGGTGCTCGGCGCCGTTCCGGCTTCGGCCCACGTCGAGATCGTCTCGTCGGCCCCGGGGACGGCGCCCGCCTGAGCGCGGCGCCGCCCCTGGTGGCTGTCACCCTTTCGGAGAACATCGGGATCCAGCCCGGGTCGATCAAGGTCGTCGACCTCGAAGGCCACCAGGTGGACTCCGGGCCGGTGTTCCAGCCCGGCGAGGTCCCCGAGCAGGTCGGGGTGCGGCTGCGGCCGGGCCTGCCCGACGGCAGCTACCTGGTCGAGTACGCCTTCGTCTCGGCCGACTCGCACCCTGTCCGCGGCACCTTCGCGTTCGTCGTGGGCACCGGGCCGCTGGTGACCTCGGCGGGCGCGGTGTCGGCGGCCACCGGCACCGACGCGGTGGTCGACGCGACGTCGACGGCGGTGCGCTGGCTGGCCTACCTCGGCGTCGTGCTCCTCGGCGGGCTGGCGTTCGTGGTGCTGTGCCGCCCGGCCGCCCGCACCGACCGCCGCGCCCGCCGGCTCCTGACCGCGGGCGCCGGGCTGGTCGCGGTGACCACCGTGGCCGCCTTCGTGCTGCAAGGGCCGTACGCGGCCGGGCGGAACCTCGAGGCGGTGTTCGACACCGGCCTCCTGGCGGACACCCTTCGCGTCGCGTACGGCAAGCTGCTGCTGCTCCGGCTGGCCGCGGTGGCCGTGCTGGCGCTGCTGCTGCCCCGGCTGCTGCGGCCGGACCTGCCGGAACGGCTGCGCTCCCGCTACGAGAACCTGGCCGTGGTGACCGGCTTCCTCGTGCTCCTGACGTTCTCGGCCACCGGCCACCCGGTCACGGACCCGGTGATGTTCTTCTCCGTGTCGGCGGACCTGGTGCACTTCGGCGCGATCGCGGTCTGGGCGGGCGGGCTGATCCAGCTCGCCCTGTGCCTCCACCGGCCCGCCGAGGGAGAGGACCTGGTCCCGGTCGCGACGCGGTTCTCGCGCATCGCGGCGGGAGCGGTGACGGCGATCGCGATCAGCGGCGCCGTGCTGGCGTTGCGGATCATGCCGTCGGTGTCGTCGCTCTGGACGACGAAGTTCGGGCTGCTGGTGCTGCTCAAGGTGGGTGGCTTCGCGCTGCTGCTGGTGGTGGCGAGCCGGTCACGCCGGGTGGTGCACCGGAGCCTGGCGGTCCCGCCGTCGGGCACCACGACGGTGACGGCCGACCTGCGGAGGCTGCGCCAGGCGGTGGCGGTGGAGGTCCTGCTCAGCACGGTGGTCCTGGCCTTGGCGGCCCTGCTGACGGTGACCCCGCCCGGCGGCGGCTGAGCGGCGCCCCGGCTCCCGGCCGGTTCGCCGCGCCCTGGCACGATCACCCCGGTATTCCCTGGTGACGACCCCGCGGGCCGGCACCCCGAACACCGGAGGTCGTGACCTTGCCCACCCTGTGGTCCACGTCGGCGCAGTGGGAGCTGCTGCCGCCGGTGCTGCTCGCGCTCCTGCTGAGCGTCGCCATCGGCCTCGAGCGCGAAGCCGCCATGAAGGCCGCCGGGCTGCGGACGCACGCCCTGGTCGGCGTCGGCGCGGCCGTGTTCATGCTCGTCTCGAAATACGGCTTCGCCGACCTGCTCGGCCTCGACCGCGTTTCGCTCGACCCGTCGCGGATCGCCGCGCAGATCGTGTCCGGGATCGGGTTCATCGGCGGCGGCCTGATCTTCGTCCGGCGCGACGCGGTGCGCGGCCTGACCACGGCGGCGACGATCTGGCTCACCGCCGCCGTCGGCACCGCGTGCGGCGCCGGGCTGCCGGTGCTCGCGGCCGGCACGACGATCGGGCACTTCGTCGTGACGCGCGGCCTGCCGCCGCTGCAGCGGTTCGTCGCGCGGCACCGGCGGGAGCCACCGGTGGTCCGGCTGAGCTACTTCGACGGCCAGGGCGTCCTGCGCGCGGCCCTCGCCGTGTGCACCGGGCGCGGCTGGTCGGTGCACCACGTCGACGTCGACCACGAGTCTCTTTCCGAAGAGGGACAACGGATCGCGGTGGTGACGCTGCGCCTGGAGGGGCGCGGTGATCTTTACGACCTCGCCGGGGAGCTGGCCGAACTGCCCGGCGTGCGGAGCGCGTCCACCGGCCGCGGGGAACCGTTCGACGAATGATCGCCCGCCCGGGCAGCGCGCGGCGGCCGGTTTGCGGCACACTGGGGTGCACGTGAGATTCCCCGGCACCGCAACGAAAACGCGCGGGCGGGGAGAAACCATCCAATTCGGAGGTGAGGCATGGCCCCCGGCGGTGGCGAGGACGTGGCGCAGGCGCAGCCCGGATTCGACCTGGCGTGGCGCGGTTTTCACCGCGCCCAGGTCGCCGAATACGTCGAGTGGGCCGAGGCCGAGATCCGGAGACTCACCGCCGAACGCGACACCGCGCGCCGGCGCGGAGCCGCGCTCGCCGAGGAGAACGGTGAGCTCCGCGTGAAGATCGACCGGATCAGCATGACCCCGATTCCGGCGGACGCGCTGCAGGAGCGCTCCCGCCGGATGATCGAGCTGACCCGCGAGGAAGCGGCGGAAATCACCGCACAGGCAAGGGAAACGGCGGCGCGCATCCGGCGCGAGGCCGAGGCGGAGGCCGTCCGGCTCACCGAGGAGGAACGCCGCCTGGTCGCCGAAGCCGAGGCCGAGGCCGAACGGCGGCGGACCGAGCACGAGGAGTTCGTGCGCGCGGCCGAGCAGCGCCGCCGTGAGCTCGACGAGGCCGCGGCGCACCGCCGGGCCGAGCTGGAGGAAGACCACAAGCGGGCCATGACGGTCCGGCGCGCCGACGCGATGCGCGAGCTGGCCGAGCAGGAAGCGGCCGCCCGCGCGAAGGCCGCCCAGCTGGTCGCGACGGGTGAACGCGAACTGGCGTCGGCGCGGGAGAGGGCCGCGCAGCTGGTGACGGACGCAACCCGCAACGGCGAAACCTTGGTCGCGGACGCAACCCGGCGCAGCGAAGAACTCGTCGCGACCGGCGAAGGCGAACTCGCCTCGGCACGCGAGAAAGCCGCGCAGCTCGTCGCCGACGCGACCCGCCACGGCGAAACCCTGGTCGAGGCCGCCCAACGCGAGGTCACGACGTTGCAAGAGGTCCGCGACAAGCTCCACGCGAGCCTGGCCGGCTGCCGGGCGCTGCTGGCCGACGCGGCGGTGGCGCTCGACGAACGCCCGGGCCCGTTCGACCCGGAAGCGACGTTGCCGATGTCGAAGAGAGTGCCGATCCAGCGCCGGTCACCGGTGCCCGACGCGGTCGGCTGAGCCGGCGTTGACCGACGCCGCCCCGGCCCGGTCCCGGCGCGTGCCGGCGGTGGTCGTGGCGGTGCTGACGCTGGCCGCGTCGACCACCCTGGCCAACCGCGTGCTGCCCGGCTGGGCGTACCCGCTGTGCGGCTCGGTCGCGGCGCTGGTCCTGGTCCTGCTCGGCCGCGCCGCCGGGTGCACCTGGCGTGACCTGGGCTTACGGGGTTTCCGCCGTCCGGCGCTGGTCGGTCTGGCGGGGGCCGGGCTGGTCGCGCTGGTGTTCGGGATCGCGCTGGCGGTCCCCGCGCTGCGGACGGTCTACCAGGACGGCCGGGTCGGCGAACCGGACCTGGCTCAGCTGCTGTGGCTGACCTGCGGCCGCATCCTGTTCGGGACGGTTCTCATCGAGGAAGTGGCGTTCCGCGGCGTGCTCCCGGCCCTGTTCGGCGCGGCCGACGACCGGTGGCGCTGGGGACCGATCGCGGCGGCCGCGGCGCTGTTCGGGCTGTGGCACGCCCTGCCGGCCCTGGCGATCGGGCGCAACGCGGCGGTCCACGCGGTGTTCGGTGCGACGCCGGCGGTGGTGCTGCAGGTGCTGGCCATGGCCGCCGCGGGCGTGGCGGGCATCTTCCTGCACTGGTGGCGGCACGCGGGCCGCGGCGTCCTGGCGTCGGTGATCGTGCACTTCACGACGAACGCGGGCGGCCTGACGCTGGCCGTCCTGGTCCGCTGAGCTAGGAGCGGACCAGCCGCGCGATCGCGTCCGAAGCTTCCCGCACCTTCAAGTCTGCCTCTTCGCCCCCGGCCGCCGCGGCCTGGACCACGCACGTCGCCAGGTGCTCGTCCAGCAGCTCCAGCGAGAACGACTGCAGGGCCTTCGTCGCCGCCGAGACCTGGGTCAGGATGTCGATGCAGTACTTGTCCTGCTCGACCATCCGCTGCAACCCGCGGATCTGCCCCTCGATCCGGCGCAGGCGCTTCAAGTACGCGTCCCGCTCGCTGCCGTAACCCGTCATCGCCCACCTGTCCCCGTCGTCGGCTCTCCCCGCCGACTATACCCTCCCGGGGTGTCAGCGGAAGCGGCGCAACCGGAGGCTGTTGCTCACCACGAACGCCGACGAGCAGGCCATCGCCGCCCCGGCGATCATCGGGTCGAGGAAGCCGAGCGCGGCCAGCGGCAGCGCCGCGACGTTGTACGCGAACGCCCAGAACAGGTTGCCCTTGATGGTCGCCAGCGTGCGGCGGGCCAGCCGGATCGCGTCACCCGCGGCGCGCAGGTCGCCGCGCACCAGCGTCAGGTCGCTCGCCTCGATCGCCGCGTCGGTGCCGGTGCCCATGGCCAGGCCCAGGTCGGCCTGGGCGAGCGCCGCCGCGTCGTTGACGCCGTCGCCGACCATCGCCACCCCGTGCCCCTCGGCCTGCAGCCGCTGGACGACCGCGACCTTGTCCTCCGGCATGACCTCGGCGACGACCTCGTCGATGCCGGCCTGCGCGGCGATCGTCTTCGCCGCGATGGCGTTGTCGCCGGTCAGCAGCACCGGCGTCAGGCCGAGTTCGCGCAGTTCGGCGACCGCTTGCGCGGACGTCGGCTTGATCGTGTCGGCGACGATCAGGAGCCCGCGCACTTCGCCGTCCCAGGACACGCCGATGCCGTCCTCCGCCCGCCCGACGCTGACGGTGTGGCCTTCGACCACGCCGGTGACGCCGACGCCCGGCGTGCTGCGGAAGTCCGTGACCGCGGGAAGCGCGCCGAACCGCTGCTTCGCCGCTTCCGCGATGGCGCGGCCGATCGGGTGCTCGGAGGCGGCCTCGACGGCGCCCGCCAGCCGCAGCACCTCGCCGTCGCCTTCGACGAGCGTCATCCGGCCGGTGGTGACCGTGCCGGTCTTGTCGAGGACCACGGTGTCGACGCGCCGGGTGGACTCGAGCACCTCGGGGCCCTTGATGAGGATGCCGAGCTGGGCGCCCCGGCCCGTGCCGACGAGCAGCGCCGTCGGCGTCGCGAGGCCGAGCGCGCACGGGCAGGCGATGATCAGCACCGCGACCGCGGCGGTGAACGCCTGGTCCGGGCGTCCGCCGGTCGCGAGCCAGACCACCAGCGTGGCCAGCGCCGCGAGGACGACCAGCGGGACGAACACGGCCGAGACGCGGTCGGCGAGCCGCTGGGCCTCGGCCTTGCCGCTCTGGGCGGCCTCGACGAGCCGCGCCATCTGCGCGAGCCGGGTGTCGTCACCGACGCGGGTGGCCCGCACGACCAGGCGCCCGCCGACGTTGACGGTGGCGCCGGTGACCACGTCACCCGGGCCGACCTCGGCCGGGACGGATTCCCCGGTGAGCATGCTCGTGTCGACCGCGGAGCCGCCTTCGGTGACCACGCCGTCGGTGGCGATCTTCTCGCCGGGCCGGACGAGGAAGAGGTCGCCTTCCCGGAGATCGGCGACCGGGACCAAGTGCTCCTCGCCGTCGCGGAGCACGGTGACGTCCTTCGCGCCGAGGTCCATGAGCGCGCGCAGGGCGGCGCCGGCGCGGCGCTTCGCCCGCGTCTCGAAGTAGCGGCCGGCCAGGATGAACGTGGTGATCGCCGCGGCCACCTCGAAGTACAGGTGGTGGTGGCCCCCGCCGAAGACGAGGGCGTACAGCGACCAAGCCACGGACGCGACGACGCCGAGCGAAATCAGCGTGTCCATCGTCGCGGTGGCGTGCCGCAGGTTGACCGCGGCGGCGCGGTGGAACGGCCACGCGCCCCAGGTCACGACCGGGGCGGCGAGGGCGAGCGCGACCCACGCCCAGCCCGGGAACTGCCAGGCCGGGACCATCGCGAGCGCGATCAGCGGGACGGTCAGCCCGGCCGAGACGAGCAAGCGGGTGCGCGGCGTCTCGTCCGGCGCCTCCGGCTCGGGGAGCCGCACCGAGTAGCCGGCGGCTTCGACGACGGCCTTGAGGTCGTCGACCGACAGCCGGGTGGGGTAGCTGACCTGGGCCTTCTCGGTGGCGTAGTTGACCGTCGCGGTGACGCCGTCGACCTTGTTGAGCTTGCGCTCGACGCGGGCGGCGCAGGAGGCGCACGTCATCCCGCCGATGGCGAGCTCGACGCGCGCGGCGGTGGTCACGTCGGCTGGGCTCACGCGACCAGGCGGTAGCCGGCCTCGGTCACGGCGGCGGCGACCGCGTCGGTGGTCAGCGGGGTGTCGCTGGTCACGGTCACGCGCCCGCTCTCGACGTCGACGTCCACGCTGCGGACGCCGTCGAGCTCGGAGACCTCCTCGCGGACCGAGGTGGCGCAGTGCCCGCAGGTCATGCCCTCGACGGTGTAGGTCGTTTCGGCCATTTCCCGCTCCTTTCGTCTCCTTCCTTTATACCCATCGGGGGTAGGGGTTCTCCATCGGGGGCGGTCAGACTCGCGGCATGCGGAAGCTCTACGCGATCGGGATCGGCGCCGGCGACCCGGAGCACCTCACGGTGCAGGCGATCGATCGGCTCAACCGCGTCGACGTCTTCTTCGTGCTCGACAAGGGCTCCGAGAAGGCCGACCTGGTGCGGCTGCGGCAGGAGATCCTCGACCGGTACGTGACCCGCGAGTACCGCGTGGTGCTGGCCTCGGACCCGCCACGCGACCGCACGCCGGCGGACTACCGCGCGGCGGTCGCCGACTGGCACGCGGCGCGGGCGGAGGTGTACGAGTCGCTGATCCGGTCGTCGCTGGGGCCGTCCGAGTCCGGCGCGTTCCTGGTGTGGGGTGACCCGTCGCTGTACGACAGCACGATCGCGCTGATCGAGGCGGTGCTGGCGCGGGGGAATGTTGCGTTCGAGTACGAGGTGGTGCCGGGGATCAGCAGCATCTCGGCGCTGGTGGCCCGTCACCGGACGACGATGAACCAGATCGGCCGCGCGGTCCAGCTGACGACGGGCCGCCGTCTAGCGTCCGGCTGGCCGGACGGGGTCGACGACGTGTTCGTCCTGCTGGACGCCCACACGACGTTCGACCGCTACGTCGACGAGGGGCTCCACATCTTCTGGGGCGCCTACGTCGGCACGCCGCACGAGATCCTGCGTTCGGGCCCGCTCACGTCGGACCTGGCCGAGGAGATCCGGCAAGTCCGGGCAGAGGCGCGGCAACGCCACGGCTGGATCATGGACACCTGCCTCCTGCGCCGCCCAGCCCCCTGATGCCCCTTCAATCACACGTGATGCCCTTCCAATCACACGTGATGCCCCGCTGATCACGCGAGTTCCGCCCCCAATCACGCGAGTTCCGGGTCTGATCACGCGAGTTCCGTCTTGGCTCGCGTCCACGGCGGGCGGCGCGAGGCATCACGCGTGATCCGGGAGGCTTCATGCGTGTCTGGAGGGGCATCACGGCGCCGGCTGAGTCGGCGGGCGGGCATGAAAAAGGGCCTGGGCCGGGAGACATAGTCTCGACCGGGCCCAGGCCCTTTCTCAAAGTAAGTTCGGCGGTGTCCTACTCTCCCACAACCCTTCGGTTGCAGTACCATCGGCGCTGTCAGGCTTAGCTTCCGGGTTCGGAATGGGACCGGGCGTTTCCCTGACGCTATAACCACCGAAACACTCCGAAACAACACACACGATACTTCTCGTGTGGTGTTTCAGAACCGTAGAGTGGATGCGTAACATCTTCGTAGGCAAGTCCTCGGCCTATTAGTACCAGTCAACTCGACAACACATTACTGTGCTTCCATTTCTGGCCTATCAACCCAATGGTCTGTTGGGGGCCTTAACCCACATGGGGTGGGATACCTCATCTTGGAACAGGCTTCCCGCTTAGATGCCTTCAGCGGTTATCCCTTCCGA
Source organism: Amycolatopsis plumensis (assembly GCF_042652605.1). Classification (NCBI taxonomy): domain Bacteria; kingdom Bacillati; phylum Actinomycetota; class Actinomycetes; order Pseudonocardiales; family Pseudonocardiaceae; genus Amycolatopsis; species Amycolatopsis plumensis. The sequence continues at coordinate 406,799 of NZ_JBHSJY010000001.1, forward strand.
ACGTGGCCAACCAGCCATGCCCTTGGCAGAACAACTGGCACACCAGAGGTTCGTCCGTCCCGGTCCTCTCGTACTAGGGACAGCCTTCCTCAAGTATCCTACGCGCGCGGCGGATAGGGACCGAACTGTCTCACGACGTTCTAAACCCAGCTCGCGTGCCGCTTTAATGGGCGAACAGCCCAACCCTTGGGACCTACTCCGGCCCCAGGATGCGACGAGCCGACATCGAGGTGCCAAACCATGCCGTCGATATGGACTCTTGGGCAAGATCAGCCTGTTATCCCCGGGGTACCTTTTATCCGTTGAGCGACACCCCTTCCACCAGGAGGTGCCGGATCACTAGTCCCGACTTTCGTCCCTGCTCGACATGTCTGTCTCACAGTCAAGCTCCCTTGTGCACTTGCACTCAACACCTGATTGCCAACCAGGCTGAGGGAACCTTTGGGCGCCTCCGTTACCCTTTAGGAGGCAACCGCCCCAGTTAAACTACCCATCAGGCACTGTCCCTGAACCAGATCATGGCCCGAGGTTCAGATTCCCAATTCGACCAGAGTGGTATTTCAACAACGACTCCACCACAACTAGCGTTGCAGCTTCACAGTCTCCCACCTATCCTACACAAGCCGAACCGAAAACCAATACCAAACTATAGTAAAGGTCCCGGGGTCTTTCCGTCCTGCCGCGCGTAACGAGCATCTTTACTCGTAGTGCAATTTCGCCGGGCCTGTGGTTGAGACAGCCGGAAAGTCGTTACGCCATTCGTGCAGGTCGGAACTTACCCGACAAGGAATTTCGCTACCTTAGGATGGTTATAGTTACCACCGCCGTTTACTGGCGCTTAAATTCTCAGCTTCGCCCCGAAAGGCTAACCGGTCCTCTTAACGTTCCAGCACCGGGCAGGCGTCAGTCCATATACATCGTCTTGCGACTTCGCATGGACCTGTGTTTTTAGTAAACAGTCGCTTTCCGCTGGTCTCTGCGGCCACCCACCCCTAGCTCGAGAAGAGCTTCAGGATGTTTGGCCCCCCTTCTCCCGAAGTTACGGGGGCATTTTGCCGAGTTCCTTAACCACAGTTCACCCGATCGCCTTGGTATTCTCTACCTGACCACCTGTGTTGGTTTGGGGTACGGGCCGTGCATGCACTCACTAGAGGCTTTTCTCGGCAGCATAGGATCACTCTACTTCGCCTCAAACGGCTACACATCACGTCTCAGCCTATATGAGTGGCGGATTTGCCTACCACTCGGCCTACACGCTTATACCAGGACAACCATCGCCTGGCGGAGCTACCTTCCTGCGTCACCCCATCGCTTGACTACTACGAAATCAGGTCCCACGCTCCACACACCAACCTCCGTCCGAAGACATTGGCTGATGGCTTTGGGTGGTTAGTATCAAACGCCTCGTCATGGGCGCACATGCTCGGGTACGGGAATATCAACCCGTTGTCCATCGACTACGCCTGTCGGCCTCGCCTTAGGTCCCGACTTACCCTGGGCGGATTAGCCTGGCCCAGGAACCCTTGGTCATCCGGCGGCAGAGTTTCTCACTCTGCATTCGCTACTCATGCCTGCATTCTCACTCCCACACCCTCCACGACTGGCTTCCGCCGCCGCTTCCCTGGATGCAGGACGCTCCCCTACCCATCCACACCACTAGACACAACCCTCAAGGAGTTGAGCCGATGTATTGTGTGAATGACACAGCTTCGGCGGTGTGCTTAAGCCCCGCTACATTGTCGGCGCAGGACCACTTGACCAGTGAGCTATTACGCACTCTTTCAAGGGTGGCTGCTTCTAAGCCAACCTCCTGGTTGTCTGGGCAATCCCACATCCTTTCCCACTGAGCACACACTTAGGGGCCTTAGCTGGTGTTCTGGGCTGTTTCCCTCTCGACGACGAAGCTTATCCCCCGCCGTCTCACTGCCACGCTCTCACTAACCGGTATTCGGAGTTTGGTTGATTTCGGTAACCCGGTAAGGCCCCTAGACCATCCAGTAGCTCTACCCCCGGCAAGAAACACGTGACGCTGCACCTAAATGCATTTCGGGGAGAACCAGCTATCACGGAGTTTGATTGGCCTTTCACCCCTACCCACAGCTCATCCCCTCAGTTTTCAACCTAAGTGGGTTCGGGCCTCCACGACGTCTTACCGTCGCTTCACCCTGGCCATGGGTAGATCACTCCGCTTCGGGTCTAGACCACGCGACTATAGGCGCCCTATTCAGACTCGCTTTCGCTACGGCTACCCCACACGGGTTAACCTCGCCACGCAGCACTAACTCGCAGGCTCATTCTTCAAAAGGCACGCCATCACCCAACAAGTAGGCTCTGACGGCTTGTAGGCACACGGTTTCAGGTACTCTTTCACTCCCCTCCCGGGGTACTTTTCATCTTTCCCTCACGGTACTCGTCCGCTATCGGTCTTCAGGAAGTATTTAGGCTTACCGGGTGGTCCCGGCAGATTCACAGCAAATTCCACGAGCTCGCTGCTACTCGGGAACACCACCAAGACCAACAACAGCAGTTTTCGCGTACGGGGCTCTCACCCACTCCGGCCGCCCATCCCAAGGCGTTCCACTAACCACTGCGCAAATCCGAAGGAATGTCAGTCCCTTCAAGGCGGGTCCCACAACACCACGCACACAACGCCTGACAGCTTGACATGTGCGAGGTTTAGCCTCTTCCGCTTTCGCTCGCCACTACTCACGGAATCACGGTTGTTTTCTCTTCCTGCGGGTACTGAGATGTTTCACTTCCCCGCGTTCCCTCCACACACCCTATATATTCAGGTGCGGGTAACACCACATCACTGGTGCTGGGTTTCCCCATTCGGAAATCCTCGGATCACAGCTCGGTTGACAGCTCCCCGAGGCTTATCGCAGCCTCCTACGTCCTTCATCGGCTCCTGAAGCCAAGACATCCACCATGTGCCCTTAACAACTTGACCACAAAGATGCTCGCATCCACTCTACAGTTCTCAAACACCACACCAGAAACAAACGTCCCTCTGGGGCGAGTAGCCCCAAGGCGTGTTGCCTCAGGACCCAACAGTGTGCATGTGAACAACCACCCTCCCCGGCGCCGGCTCAGCGTTCCACGCGGTAAACCGCAGTACTAACCAAGGCATTGCCGACCAAGAGTGACCATAACCAGTAGTTCCACAATTCCTTGAGCAACCAGAGCAAAACCACGTGCGGGT